>JAVECW010000173.1 GCA_030841285.1 Microbacteriaceae bacterium | reverse complement strand
CCGATGCCGAACTGCCGCACGAGCCCAGAGCAGTACCAGCATGGGGACAGCGTCGTGACCATGACGGTGTCGCGGTAGCTGCGCTGTCGACCGGCGTTGTGGAAGGCGTTTGTCTCCGCGTGCATTGCAGCGTCGCCATCCTGCACTCGCCGGTTGTGTCCGCTGCCCAGCAGCCGTCCGTCAGCGGAGAAGAGCGCGGCGCCGATGGGGATGCCGCCCTCCTCTGCACCGAGCCGGGCTTGCGACGCCGCGACTGCGAGCTTCTCTGCGTCGGTCGCGTAGATGTTCTCGTCGATCACGCCACGACATCCGCGGGGTCAACGCCGACGACGAGGTCAGGAGTGTCACTGAGCGGTCCGCCGAGCTTCGGCTTGAGGACTCTGAAGAGCACCCAGTAGAGGCCGGCGGCCAGCACGAAACCGATGAGGGGCGTGAGGTCACCGATCGGCGTCGCCTTCGCGATGAGCCCTTCGTAGAACACCTGGTTGGAGAAGAGCCAGATTGAGATGACGGTAGCCACGATGAAGGAGATCACACCGGAAGCATTGCGGTACTTGGCCTGCTCGGGCACCAGGCTCGCGATCTCGGTGCCGCGGCGCAGCAGGCGGTCCGTCAACACGACGCCCAGCCACGGCGCGGTCCAGTATGCGATCACGAGGAGGAAGTTCTCGTAGCTCGCACCAAATGAGCCGAGGGCTGCCAACGCGACGAAGAATCCGAGTACTCCGAATCCGACCGCCACGATCGCCCTGCGCAGCGTGAATGGAATCTTGATTCCGGCCGCGAGGAACGACATGGCGCCCGAATAGATGTTGATCGCGTTGGCCGCGATCGCTCCGACCGTGATCGCAATCAGGGTGAGGTCACGGATGAGGACGGGCATGCTCGAGGTGAACGAGTTCGTGGGGTCTCCCGGGTTGAAGCCCGCAATGGTTGCGGCAGCCGCACCAGCAGCCATGAGAACGATGCACGAAATGAAGTTGCCAAGGCCGGCCGCCCAGGCGATCGTGGGGCGACTCGTGGATGGCGCGAGGTAGCGGCTGTAGTCGGATGCGAACGGGTTCCAGCCCGAGGCGTAGCCAAACGCAGCGGCGGCCGTCAGCGTGAAGCCTGCGAAGCTGAACCCGCCGCCCTTGACGGGCGCACCGATGTTGGCATGCAGGAAGATCGTGATCGTAGCGACGATGAAGATCGCCCCGAGAACATAGGTCGCATATCGCTCGAAAATCTGAACGAGGTCGTGGCCGATGAAGGCAACGCCGACCTCGATGACCACGACGATGAGCAGCGCAAGCGCGGTCGGCATTCCCGTCAGCGTTGCGAGGGCGAAGGCACCGCTCACCGAGTTGACGGCGAACCAGCCGAGGCCGGCCATCGCGGTGTTGATCGCGGCCGGAAGGATGTTGCCGCGGTTGCCAAAGGCGGTGCGGCTGATTACGAACTGCGCGAGCCCTTCACGCGGGCCCCACGTCGAGAGGATGCCCTGAGTCGCAGCGCCCAACGCCGTGCCGAGCGCGAGCGCAGCCATCGCCTGCCAGAAGCCCAGACCGAAGAAGGCGACCGCGATGGCACCGACGAAGATGGTGGCGAACTCGAGGTTCGGTGCCGTCCAGGTGGCAAAGAGCTGCCACGGGGAACCGTGCCGTCGCTCCAGTGGAATCGCTTCGATTCCACCGCTTTCGACGGCTACGGCCGTAACGGTTTCAACGGTCGGGGTCATCGCTTCGGGCGCTTTTGTCATGGACGCATCCTAGGGATTCCGTGACCTGCGAATCAGGCAAAGCCGCTCAATGCCGCACACTTCACACATTGTTTACATTGCGTAACGTATGGCGTGATTTGCGGACACCACCCAGCATCCTGAGTGGACCGCGGCGGCCGGGCAATCGCCCGGCCGCCGTGTCATGCTCGTCGTGACTCGCGGATCAACCCAAAAGGCGCTAGTCCTGGATGAACGCGGGGAGCTCGAGCGCGGCGACCAGCGGAGTGAGAGCGGCGTTGAGCGCGCGGACCTGCTCACCCGTGAGCCCGTCAAAGATCAGTTTCCGCACCTCCTCAACGTGGCCAGGAGCGCTCTCCACCAACTTCTGCCACCCGGCCTCGGTGAGCGTGGCGACAGTAGCCCTGCGATTGTTCTCCACGTGGCCGCGAGTGATCAGGCCGCTCTCCTCCAGCCGTGTTGCGGCGTGTGATAGCCGGGAAAGTGACCCATTCGTCGCTGTCGCGAGATCAGTCATCATGCATGACCGACCCGGAAACTCCGAGAGCATCGCGAGAACGTAGTACTCATAGCGAGTCAGCCCAGAGTCTTTCCGCAGCTGGGCATCGACAGCACCGGGAACGAACTCGCAGATCGCGTGCAGGCGCATCCAGAGCCTGTTTTCGTCCGCATTCAACCACCGAGGACCAGCCATGCGACCAAGTTTACTCGCCATAACTTGACCATTCAATAGTTGAACGCTCAATCTTCGTGTTATCGTCGATCCAAGGCTCAACCCATGAGCCGGGATCCGCCCCCAATAACAGGAGTCACCGTGATCATCGCCCTCTGGATCATCAACATCCTTCTCGCGCTCGCCTTCCTCCTGGCCGGTGGGATGAAGACTGCGCTGCCGAAAGATGCCCTCGCCAAGCGAGGCATGGAATGGGTCGGAGACTTTACGCCCGCCTTCATCAAGTTCATCGGAATCGCCGAGGTGCTTGGAGCGCTCGGCCTCGTGCTTCCGATCCTGACCGGCATTGCCACGGTGTTGACGCCCATCGCAGCCGTCGGTCTCACGATCGCCATGCTTGCCGCCCTCGTCGTTCACGCCCGCCGCAAGGAATCGTACATTCCGACTCTTGTCCTGGCGATC
>JAVECW010000134.1 GCA_030841285.1 Microbacteriaceae bacterium | reverse complement strand
CGTCGCTACGCTCAGCTTCACCGCAAAGAGTCCGACCCTGCCGGAGGTACCGGCCTGGCTCAATGCGCTTACGACGCTTCCGGGGTATACGGATGCATCACCCGGCTCGGTCACCCGCGATGACACGACCGGCGTGTACACCGTCAACATCACGATGCACATCAACCAGGCGGCGTACACGAACCGTTTCGCCGCGAAGGGGAAGTGATCGTGGATAGGAACAGGCTCTGGCTCATTGGCCTGGTCGCGGTCATGGTGGCCGTTGCTGCGCTGGGCTGGGTGCTTGGAATCCAGCCGCAGTTGGCGGCGGTCGCGGACGCAGATCAACAGCGTGCGACCGTCCAGGCGCAAAACGCCGAGAACGAGGCGGTGCTCGCGAAGCTCAAGAAGGACTACAGCAGCATCGGCGAGTTGAAACAACAGCTCGTTTCCCTGCGTCAATCGGTTCCTGCAAGTGCGGAGATGTCCACATTCGTGACCGAGCTCGATGCCCTCGCAGGGGCGCACCAGGTGACGGTGAAGTCGATTTCGGTCAGCGATGCCATGCCGTACACGCCACCGGCGGCGCCGGCTGCTGCACCGACGTCGACGGCCAGCCCGTCGCCTACGGCCGCGCCCGCGCCCGTTGCCGCTGCTCCAACGGCTCCCACCGCCCCACCCGCGGTTACGAATTCGAAGATCACTGCCGCCAATTTCATTGCCATCCCGATCCAACTTTCGCTCTCCGGTACCTACTCCAACGTGCTCGATTTCGTGAATGGGTTGCAGATGGGTCCGCGTCTTTTCCTCGTTACGACGCTCTCGACCACTGCATCGTCGGGCACGACGGCGGGCGCCGGAGCTGTCGATTCGAGCGTGGGCGGCTTCGTCTACGTCGTGCTCGACGCGAATGCGGCGGCAGCAAAGGCCGCCACGCCAACTCCGACCCCGACGCCTAAGCCGAAGTCGACTCCAAAGCCGACCTCAACGCCAACACCAACCTCACAATCAACCCCCACGACGACTCCGACGCCCTAGAGGCCGACGCCAATCGGCTGACGAACCGGCCCCCTCAACCCACAAGCGCACGCCTTCAGCCTGAATCGAACGCCGCGTTGCTACGCTTACATTTGAGGCGGACACCCGCCAGGGGCCTAGCGAGGAGCGACAGCATGAGCAACATCACGCCAGAGTCACCGAAGAATGAGCCAAACGTCGAGACCGCGCGGGTCACACACCCAGACGCAGCGGAGCCGACGACTGATACCGACCAAGTGGTGACCCCACCGGCCGAGCCGGTGCGGGCGAGCGGACACGTTTCCGCCCCGGAGCCGACCACCGGCCAACACGCCGCGACAAACGCCAACGATGTCGACGCCGCAGTAGCCAGGTCGAACGCAGAGTCGCCCGCCGCCGAGCGGCCCGTCACCGACGTCTACGAGACCCCAGCCCCAGCCACACCGGCATGGTCGCCAGAACCCACTGCAACCGTGGAGCCGACCGCAACCGCGGCGCCGGGTGCGGCATACGGCCAGCCGGCCGCGCCCGTCTACGTGCCCGCTCCACTTCCGCCCAAGAAGAAGAGCAATCGCGGCATCGGCGCCCTCATCGCACTGCTCGGTGCGGTCATCTTCGCCATCGTCTACGCGATCGTGATCGCCATCATCGGTGGGATCCTGCTGTCATCGCCGGCCACCTTCCTGGATCAGTTCACCCGCTACCTAACGACGGCATCCTTCTACGTTCCGGTGATCGCCTTCGCGGTCGCAATGATCGTGCTCGTCCAGATCGTCAACCGGGCCGGCTGGTGGGTCTACATCATCGGTGGCCTCTTCGTCGCCGTGATCGTGTACTTCGCATTCGTCGGTGGAACGCTCCTTGCCCAGGCGGCCTGGAATCTCACACCACAGGAGGCATCGCGCTTCATCGGGACGTTGTGGCTCAACCCGTTCGCGATCGCTGCGGGAATCGTTGCCCGCGAGGTATCGCTCTGGGTCGGCCTCTGGCTCGCCGCACGCGGCCGCAGGCTCAAGGCGCGGAACGCGGAAGCCCGCGAGGAATACGAGCGCTCCAAGGATGCATCCGCCCAGAACGGCTACCCGAGCTACCCGAACGGCCACTAGGCCGCCCGTCGCCATGAGAACCATCCCTCGTGTCTGAGGAGAGCCGTTACGCGACAGTTGTCGCGGCCTTCACCACGGTGCTCTACCTCGCGATGCTCGTGGCGACGTTCGGACTGATCAGCCTGTACGCGAACCTCGACGTGATCGATCTCGCGGATGCCGGACCTCTCGTCGGCCCGACCATGAGCGGTGTCGCGACGCTTGTGGTCTTCGCCTTCCTTGTGTCCATTGGCCGGGGAGCGACGGCGGACAACCAGCGGCTCTCGGCCGCGACGGCGCTCGGCGTCGGCTTCGCGGTCTACGCCGCTTTCGTGCTGAGCGGGGGAGTCGTCTACGCCGTCGGGAACGGGCAGCCCCTCGAGTTCCTCACCTTCACATTCCACGAGTTCGGGTCCTGGTTTTCCATTGCTGCCGGCATCCTCGCGGTGATTGCGACGTTCGTTTACCAGGCGGTTCTGGTGGGTCGATTCCAGCAACGCGGGCGGCCGCAGTGGCCCTGGGAGCGCAAGGGCCCGTAGTTCGCTCCGGGCGCACGCGACCGAGCGTCAATCATTTGACCGCGCCCCCGCGCTGGGATAGTATTTTTCGGGTGTGCGCTTTGTCGTGCGCTCGTTTCGTGCCCAAAAACACGACGAGCGGATCGGCGCGTACTCATCCATGTTGGGCAATCTCGCCCCCACGGCATACCACGAAGCGACTCAAGAGTATTTTGCGCCGCCGGTTGGTACCAGTGAACCCGACACGCCCCCGGGCGTGAAGTCGTTCGATGCAGTAAAGCAACAGCTGTCACCGTGCAGTACATATAAGGAGTAACACAGTGCCAACCATTCAGCAGTTGGTTCGGAAGGGCCGCAGCCCCAAGGTCACGAAGACCAAGGCGCCCGCCCTGAAGTCCAACCCCCAGCAGCGCGGTGTGTGCACCCGCGTGTACACCACCACCCCCAAGAAGCCGAACTCGGCTCTGCGCAAGGTGGCTCGCGTGAAGCTGTCGAACGGCACAGAGGTCACCGCCTACATCCCGGGCGAAGGCCACAACCTGCAGGAGCACTCGATGGTGCTCGTCCGCGGTGGTCGTGTTAAGGACCTTCCCGGTGTTCGCTACAAGATTGTCCGCGGCGCACTGGACACCCAGGCCGTGAAGAACCGCAAGCAGGCTCGCAGCCGCTACGGCGCGAAGATGGAGAAGAAGTAATGCCTCGCAAGGGTCCAGCCCCCAAGCGTCCCGTTGTCGCCGACCCGGTATACGGTGCTCCCATCGTCAGCCAGCTGGTCAACAAGATCCTCCTCGATGGCAAGAAGGGCCTCGCCGAGCGCATCGT
>JAVECW010000110.1 GCA_030841285.1 Microbacteriaceae bacterium | reverse complement strand
CCTGCCGACGGCTGTGAGCGCCTGGACGACTCGTGGTCCCTGGACCGCTGGCCCTTGCGTCGATCCGGCCTGGCTCGCCCCCAGCGTCGATTTGGCCCGGATGGCCCCGAGCTCGGTAAGCAGGTCGAGGCCGTCCTTGATCCCGCGTGAGTCCGGCGGGGTGAGGAACGGGAAGGCCGCGATCGATTCCGCGAGCTCACCGCGCGCACCGCCGAGCCCGAGCGAGATCATCTGCAGAATCACGGCGGCGAGATTGGTGCGCAGGACTTCGGGCTCGGTGAACTCCGGACGGCGGGTAAAGTCCTCCTCCGAGTAGAGGCGGATGGCGATCCCGTCGCTCGTGCGGCCGGAGCGGCCGGAGCGCTGGTTCGCGGATGCCTGCGAGATTGCTTCGATCGGCAGCCGCTGCACCTTCGCGCGCACGCTGTAGCGCGAGATGCGCGCTGTACCGGCATCGATCACATACTTGATGCCGGGCACCGTGAGGCTCGTCTCGGCGACGTTGGTCGCGAGGATGATCCGCCGGCGGACACCGGGAATGGTCGATCGTTGGAACACCCGGTGCTGCTCGGCGGAGGACAAGCGCCCGTAGAGCGGAAGCACCTCGATGACGCCGGCGGACGAGCCGGACTGGAGTCGCCCGCGGATCGCGTCCGCGGCATCCCGAATCTCGTTCTCCCCGGAGAGGAACACGAGCACATCGCCGTTCGACTCGCGCCCGAGCTCGTCGAGGGCGGCATTGATGCCCTGCAGGTAGTCCTTGTCGTCGGATTCGACCGTGCGTCCGTCCTCATCCTCTTCGGCCTCGCCGACGAGAGGCCGGTAGCGGATCTCGACGGGGAACGTGCGACCCGAGACCTCGATGATCGGCGCTGGCGTGCCATCCGCTGCCGCGAAGTGCGCGGCGAAGCTCTGCGGGTCGATGGTCGCCGACGTGATGATGAGCTTGAGGTCCGGGCGCTGGGGAAGCAGCTGTCGCAGGTAGCCGAGCAGGAAGTCGATGTTGAGGCTGCGCTCGTGCGCCTCGTCGATGATGATGGTGTCGTACTTGCGGAGCATCCGGTCGCGGTGGATTTCGTTGAGCAGGATGCCGTCGGTCATGAGCTTGATGCGCGTTCCCGCGCCGACCCGGTCGGTGAAGCGCACCTGGTAACCGACCAGGTCGCCGACCTCCTGGCCGATCTCTTCGGCGATGCGCTCGGCGATCGTGCGCGCCGCGAGCCTGCGCGGCTGCGTGTGCCCGATGTTCTCCCGGCCGAGCTCGAGGCAGATCTTGGGCAACTGCGTGGTCTTGCCCGATCCCGTCTCGCCGGCCACGATCACGACCTGGTTTTCGCGGATGGCGCGCGCGATCTCCTCCCGCATCTGGCTGACGGGCAGCTCGGGCGGGAAGTGGAGGTCCGTGGGCGACAGGGTGGAAGACATCAGCCTTCCATCGTAAACGCTGCCCGCGTCCGCTTTCGGCGGGCGCGGGCAGCTGGGGTTGTGCGAGCTGGTGCTGTTCCTCCGAGCGCTTAGCGGCCGCCGTCGATATTGCGGTTGCGCTGTCCGACTCCGGGGGCGCCGTACGGGTAGTCATCCACCTGCGGTGTGCTCGCGGTGGTCAGGCGCTCGGTCTCCTCCGGCGAAAGCTCGAGCTCGGTGGCAGCGAGGTTGTCGGCCAGCTGCTCGAGGCTCCTGACACCGAGAATGACGGATGTCACTGCCGGGCGCGCGCCGAGCCAGGCGAGTGCGACCTGTGACGCGGAGACGCCGTGCGTGTCGGCGATCTCGCGAACCGTGTCGATGACCGCCCAGGTGCGCGGCTTGTCGTTGCGCTCCTGCCAGGCCTCCATGCCACGCTTTGGGTTCTCGCCGAGGCGAGTTGCGCCGGTCGGCGGCACATCCCGCACGTACTTTCCGCTCAGCCAGCCACCTCCGAGAGGGGACCAGGGCAGCAGGCCGATGCCGGCATCGAGCGCGGCGGGCACGATCTCGTGTTCGATGTCGCGAACGAGCAGGCTGTACTGCGGCTGAAGGGTCACGGGCGCCGCGAAGCCCTGCGCCCGTGCGACGTGCACCGCCTTGGTCAGCTGCCAACCGAGGTAGTTGGAGAAGCCGTAGTAACCGATCTTGCCGCTGGTGACGGCGTCGTCGAGGAAGCGAAGGGTCTCCTCGATCGGCGTGTATGCGTCCCAGGCGTGCATCTGGTAGAGGTCGATGTGATCGACTCCGAGTCGCGTGAGTGAGGCGTCGAGGGCCGTGCGGAGGTGGCGGCGCGAGAGCCCGACATCGTTGGCGCCGTCGCCCATCGGGAAACGTCCCTTGGTGGCGAGTACGACCTGCGCCGCCTCGGTGGGGTGCGCGGCGAGCCAGCGGCCGATGATCTTCTCCGACTCTCCGGCGCTGTAGACGTCTGCCGTGTCGATGAAGGTTCCGCCTCCCGCAAGGTAGGCATCGATCAGGGCGTGCGAGGTCTCTTCCGAGGCCTCGGCTCCGAAGGTCATGGCTCCGAGGGCCTGCTCGGATACGACTGTTCCGGATGCTCCCAGGGTGCGGTACTTCATACGTGTTGCCTTCCGTCGTTGGAATAGTGCCGGGTTCTCGTCCTTACTAGCAGAATTGCGTTACCGGATGCTGGTAGTGCTTTCCCGCTGGCGGTGATCGCTCGTTCGTCGGCGGCTCGCAGTACCGTTCTCAGGTGACCGAGGATCAGTCTTACCTGCGGGCCACCCAGCTCGCCTACGACACCGTTGCGGAATCGTACGCCACGCTCCTGGGCGGCGAACTCGCGCGGAAACCGCTCGATCGTGCCATGCTCGCTACCTTTGCCGAACTCGTCCTGGGCTCTGGTGGCGGCCCGGTCGCCGACCTTGGTTGCGGTCCAGGACGGGTGACCACGCACCTCGACGTGCTCGGGTTGAACGTCTTCGGCATCGACCTGTCGCCGGCAATGATCGCGGTCGCTCGTCGGATGTATCCACACCTGCGCTTCGATGAGGGGTCGATTGCCGCCCTGGATCTTGCAGACGGGGCTCTCGGCGGCATCGTCGCCTGGTACTCGATCATTCACACTCCTCCGGAACTGCTCCCGGCGGTCTTCGCCGAGTTCTCCCGTGTGCTGGGCGCATGCGGTCACCTGCTGATGGCCTTCCAGATGGGCGATGGGGCCGTGCACCGTATCGAACAGGGCTACGGCCACGCGGTCTCGCTCGACGCCTATCGGTTGTCGCCCGACCACGTAGCCGAACTGCTCGCTGACGCCGGGTTCGTCGTGAACGCCCAGCTGGTCAGGGAGCCGGAGGCGCCAGAGAAGGTGCGGCAGGCCTATCTGCTGGCGGTGAAGCCCGAATTGGTGACATCATACGTCGCCACTTAAACTTGGGATATGACTTCTCCGAACGTTCCCACCCTCCAGCTCAATAACGGCACGACGATCCCGCAACTCGGCTTCGGCGTCTTCAAGGTCGACCCGGCGGAGACCACGCGCATCGTGACCGATGCCCTCGAGGTCGGCTACCGGCACATCGACACCGCAGCCATCTACGGCAACGAGGTCGGCGTCGGGCAGGCGCTCGCCGCATCCGGAATCCCGCGTGAGGAGCTGTACGTCACGACGAAGCTCTGGAACGACCGCCAGACGGATGGCCAGGCCGCGTTCGACGAGAGCCTCGATAAGCTCGGCCTCGACTACGTCGACCTGTACCTCATCCACTGGCCACTGCCGCAGCGCGAGACCTACGTACAGGCCTGGAAGGCGCTCGAGAAGATCGCCGAGTCCGGTCGCGCGAAGTCCATCGGCGTTTCGAACTTCCTCGTGCCGCAGCTCGAGAAGGTGCTCGCCGAGTCCGGTGTCGTGCCCGTCGTCAACCAGATCGAGCTGCACCCCGCGCACCAGCAGCCGGCGGTTACCGCGTACTCACGCGAGCACGGCATCCAGATCGAGTCGTGGGGTCCGCTCGGACAGGGCAAGTACCCCCTCCTCGAGCTTCCCGTGGTGACCGCTGCGGCCGCAGCGCACGGCAAGACGCCCGCCCAGGTCGTCATTCGCTGGCACCTGCAGTCCGGCTTCATCGTCTTTCCGAAGTCGAACCGTCGCGAGCGCATGGCCGAGAACCTCGATGTTTTCGACTTCGAACTCACGGATGCCGAGGTCGCCTCGATCACCGCGCTCGAGAGCGCGGGTCGCGTCGGTGCTGACCCCAACGACGTCAACTAGGTACAACCTGCGTTGCTGGTTGAGTAGCACGATCGCCTGCGATCGTGCATGAATCTGCTCGCGTAGCGACTCATCCAGTACTGCGGCCGTATCGAAACCGCCGCGCAGCGGTTTCGATACGCCCGTCACTTCGTGGCGGGCTACTCAACCAGCACACGGGCCTCGCTCAAACGGCACGCTCTTTACGTTGTGTGTCGCGCGGGGTAGTGCCCCGCCAAAACCCGGTCTAGCGTCGAAACATGTCCCAACCCTTGACCAAGCAGTCCGTGACGGACCAACCCGTGACCGACGAGCCTTCGACCGACCGACCATCCGCCAGCCGCGCGTCTGCCGGCCGGCCACTCCGGGTGGTCGCCGTCTCTGGCAGCCTGCACGCGCCATCCAAGACCACGGCTCTCGTCAAGGAGATCCTCGCGTCGCTCGGACGCGAACTCGCGATCGACGCGCACGTCATCGAGATCAACGAGATCGGCCCTGGGTTTGCGGGCACCCTTCGCAGAGACCAGCTTCCGGAATCCGTCGAGAACGAGTTGCACCGCATCGAGACGGCGGATCTTCTCGTCGTCGCGAGCCCGGTGTATCGCGCGTCATTCACCGGGCTCTTCAAGCACCTCTTCGACTTCGTCGGACAGTACGCGCTCGTCGACAAGCCCATCCTGCTCGCCGCGACCGGTGGGAGTGACCGGCACGCGCTCATCATCGAGCACCAGTTCCGTCCGCTTTTCGGATTCTTCCAGGCGCTCACGCTGCCGATCGGAATCTACGCCAACGACTCCGATTTCGCCAACTACGAGGTCACCAGCCTCGACCTGCAGGAACGCATCGATCTCGCGGTCGCGCGCGCGCTGCCGCTCATCCAGATCAACGTCGCCGAGACCGATTCGATCGCTCGCTCGCTGCTTGGACAGTGATGCCCGCCGGCTCTTCGCTGCTGGCTGTCGCGGCCGACTCCGCGTCTTCGCTCGCAGCCTCCGTGCCTAGGCTGGTCGTATGGCCAACCGCCTCACTGACGCAATCAGTCCCTACCTCCGTTCGCACGCCGACAACCCGGTCGACTGGTATCCGTGGGGTAAGGACGCCTTCGCCGAGGCCGCGCGCAGGGATGTCCCCGTGCTCGTCTCGATCGGATACTCGACCTGCCATTGGTGTCACGTCATGGCCAGGGAGAGTTTCAGCGATCCGCTGCTTGCGGAGTATCTGAACGCGAACTTCGTCGCGATCAAGGTGGACCGCGAGGAGCATCCCGACGTCGATGCGAGCTACCTGTCGG
>JAVECW010000106.1 GCA_030841285.1 Microbacteriaceae bacterium | reverse complement strand
TTCACCGCCTCCTGGGCTGGGCATCCACTGCACAAGCCGTTCCTTCGATCGCGAGTGAACGGATGCCTGACTCGCCCGGCCACACCCGAATCGATTGTCTAATGTCGGCTCGTGAGTGATCCCACGCTCGGCAGCCCAACAGGCATCCCGTTCGTGCCGCTACGGCGGCGGGATGCGGCGCCGACCGTCGCGTCCGACGCACTCGCACCTCCCGAGAACGACAATGGTTCGCGCGACGGTCCCGACCGCGCGGGCTCGGTGCCGTCATCCGAGTGGGTGGATTGGACGGACTTCGGTCCGCTCGCGCCCTACCTGGCGCGCGAATCCATCACCGACCTGTTCGTGAACGGAGCGACCGGGCTCTGGGTCGACGTCGGCGACGGGCTGGCGCGCGCGGATGACTGGCGCGGCGACGAGCGCTCGATGCGGGAGCTTGCGGTGCGGCTCATCTCGCTCGGCGGCCGGCACATCGACGAGACCACGCCGTGCGTCGACGTTCGGCTGCGTCACGGTGTGCGCGTGCATGCCGTGCTGCCGCCGATCTCGACGACGGGGACTCTCCTGTCGATCAGGGTGCCCAGGCGAGAGCGCTTCCGCCTGGCCGGGCTTGCCGGGGCGGGGATGCTGTCGACCCGGCAACACGACCGCCTGCGCGAGGCGATCATGGCTCGAGAGAACCTCCTGATCACGGGAGCTGGCGGATCGGGGAAGACCACGCTGCTGTCCGCGATCCTTGCGGAGGCCCCGGTGGGCGAGCGGATCGTCGCGATCGAAGACGTTGCCGAATTGCGGGTGGAGCATCCGCATTTCGTGTCGCTCGAATCCCGTCAGGCCAATCTGGAGGGCGCGGGCGAGATCGGGATGGAGCGGCTGCTCCGCGAGGCACTGCGGATGCGGCCCGATCGCCTCGTGCTCGGCGAGTGCCGCGGTGCCGAGATTCGTGAACTCCTCACCGCGCTGAACACGGGACACGACGGGGGAGCCGGAACGTTGCACGCCAACTCGCTCTCCGATGTGCCCGCACGTATCGAGGCGCTTGGAGCACTCGCGGGCATGACCCAGGAGGCCGTCGCGCGGCAGACCGTGAGTGCGATCGGCCTGGTGCTCCACCTTGAGCGGGAGAACGGGGTGCGCCGGCTTGCCGAGGTCGGCAGCTTCACCCTGGATGCGCGCGAGCGCCTGTCCGTGGTGGCCACTTCATGATGGCCGGCTCATGATCGCCCGCCTCGTGCGTCGGCGCCCGCCGCCACCGCCCGGTATTGAGACGGTGGCTGCCGTGACCGAACGGCTCGCGGTCCTGTTGGCGGCGGGAGTGACTCCGGCTGCGGCCTGGACGTACCTGGGCGCCGGGTCGACCGACCCGATTGTGCGCCGCGCCGTCGCGGCCGCGGTGGAGGGTGAGAGCGTTGCGCCCGCGATTGCGGGAGTCGCCGGTGTCGCCGGCGATGCGGTGACCGCCGGGGCCTGGCGCGGTCTGGCCGCGGCGTGGTTCGTTGCGACGGAGTCGGGCGCCCCACTTGCGCAGAGCCTGCGCGACTTGGCGGCGTCGTTCCGCTCGTTGGGGCAGACGCAACGGGATCTCGCCGTCGCGCTCGCCGGCCCAGCAGCGACAGCCCGAATGGTCATGGCGCTCCCGGTTATCGGCGTCCTGTTCGGGATGGGCCTTGGCTTCAATACGCTGCAGACCCTCTTCGCGACCGTTCCTGGACTCATCTGCCTCGGGGTTGGCGCCGCGCTCATGGTGCTCGGCGGGCACTGGAACCGGCGGATGATTCGCGCCGCCCGACCGCGGAACGCCACGCCGGGACTCCCCGTCGACCTGATGGCGATCGCGATGACCGGGGGCGGCTCGGTGGATCGCGCGCGGTCGATCGTTGGGCGGGCATCCGCGCACTATGGAGTCGTCGGAGGGGACGAGACCGTCATCGATGGCGTGCTGGCCCTCGCACAGCGCGCGGGCGTTCCAGCCGCGGAGCTCTTGCGAAGCGAGGCCGAGCAGCACAGGCGCCAGGCGCGTTCAGATGGCCAGCGTGCGGCAGCGGCGCTCGCGGTCTGGCTGATGGCGCCGCTGGGCGTATGCGTGCTGCCGGCGTTCATGCTCGTCGGCGTTGCGCCCTTGCTCATGGCGATCGTGTCCTCCACGGTCGCGACGTTCTAGAGCGTGCCACACGAGAACGCTCCGCCTCAAGCGTGCGAGCGTAGCGCGCCGCCGTCGTCTGGCCGTGACCCAGCAAGCGGGCCCCGGCCAGACCATCCGGGCGTTACTCGGACCAGGCGGAGTTCTGGATGATCTCGACGAAGTCGGTGCGCTTGAAGCCGGGCGAGAAGTGCACGAGGACATCGGCGTTGACGTTGCCGAAGGTGGTGTCTGGACGGTGCGCGTTGCCGTCGGTGAACGCCTTGAGGATGCGGCGCTTGAAGTCCGGCCGCGGGTGGGCGGCGGTCACTTCGCTGATGAGGGACTGGTCGAGCTCGGTGTAGCCGATTCCGAGCACATCGGTCTCAACCCCGGCAGTCACCAAGGCGATCTCCGGGGCCATGAACTCCGGGACGCCGGGCGTCGTGTGGAGCGCGATCCCGGTCCAGACCTTCATTGCATCGGCGTCGGAGAAGCCGTGGTCGAGGACGAACTGCTTGGCGGTGTTGGCGCCATCGATCTCGAATCGAAGGTCGTCGGTGCCGTAGGTCTTCGTGAGGCCCAGGTCGTGGAAGAGTGCGCCGACGTAGAGCAGCTCGAGATCCGGGGTGAGACCCTTTCGCTTGCCCTGCAGGGCGCCGAAGAGGAAGACGCGGCGCGAGTGATTGAAGAGCAGCTCATCGGCGGACTGGCGGACGAGCTCCGTGGCGTCGGTAACGAGCTTCGTGTCCGGAATCGTGATTCCGGCGATTGTTGTTGGCATTTCGTGTGCTTCCTGGTTAGTGCGAAGCGGTCGTTCCGCTCCATTGCTCTAAGCCTCGTTCGCACCACCCGCCGACCGCACTGCGTGAAAAGACACGAATCCCACAGATTAGGACATACCGATTTCAACCATTGAAACGGCTGGCTCAGTCGGGTCGGGGGTCAGGGTGGAACGGAATCTCTGCTGGTACTTGCTCGGCGCCACACCGAGATGACTGATGAATGCTCGCCGGAGCGTTTCGGAGTTGCCGAAACCCGAGAGCTCCGCCGTCTCGGTCACCGTGCGGCCGGCGTCCAACATCGCCTTGGCGGCGTCGAAACGGATGAGCTCGATGTACTTCGCCGGCGTCGTTTCCATCTCCTCTGCAAAAAGCCGCGTGAGGTGTCGGGCGCTCACGCGGGCTCGCAAGGCGAGCTTCGGAACGCTGTAGCTTCCGGCGGGGTCTGCCTTGACGAGGTCGACCACCTCGCGAAGCGCCGACGACTTCGGGGGAGGCCCCTGCAGGGATGCCGAGAACTGCGATTGGCCGCCAGATCGCTGCATGTAGACAACGAGGGATTGGGCGACCCTGCGCGTCAGCTCTGGTCCATAGTCCTCCTCGACAAGGGCGAGCGCCAGGTCGATTCCCGATGAGACCCCGGCCGACGTATAGGTGTTGCCATCCTTCACGAAGATCGCGTCGGGGTCGACCGCAAGTCCCGGGTAGCGTCGTGCCAACTCTTTGACGTGCTGCCAATGCGTCGTCGCACGCTTACCTTCCAGCAATCCGGATGCGGCGAGCACGAACGCGCCAGTGCAGATCGAGGCCAGTCGTCGGGTGTGGCTCGCAATGTCTCGCACCGCAGCGATGAGCTCGACCGGTACGTGCTCGGCGGGGAACACGTCCCCGCCACTGATCACGACCGTGTCCACCCTGTCCTTACTGAGTTGGTCAGTTCGAGAATGCACCGGGAAGCGGATCCCAATCGAGGACGTGACGTCGGCACCGTCCGGGGAGGTGAAGGTGAGCTCGTAATGCGCCCCCAACCGGTTTGCTTCCGCGAAGACTTCCGATGGGCCAGAGACATCGAGCAGCTTGACTCCGTCAAACACGAGGAAGGCGATGCGTCGCACGGGGGCGGTCGGGGGCTGATTGCGAGTCATCTTGCTCTCCATGAGGTGTCTGTCCGGAACTGTGGGAAGTTTGGCCCGAATTGCGGGGCGGCCATGTATGCCATCGAGGCAAACTGTAGATCTGAATCATTCAAAACGATGAATTATTCAAAAGAACGACCTAGACCCGGATATTTAAGAGTCTTCATTACCGTAGTTACTTGTTCTCGAGAGCCCGCTGTGTGGATCTCGGGAGGGAGTCGAGTGGTGACGACACAAATCACCGGGCTGGTCATTAGGAAAGATAAGAAAGAAGAGCATTTCCATGACTCAAGAACACACGACGAGCCAGACTGGCACCCCCGTCGCCAGTGACGCTCACTCGCTCACCACCGGGCCAGACGGGGTCGTGGCGCTGCATGACCGTTACCTTGTCGAGAAGCTTGCGCAGTTCGCTCGCGAGCGGATCCCGGAGCGTATCGTCCACGCGAAGGGCGGCGGCGCGTTCGGCGAGTTCGTCGTCACCGAGGACGTCTCGCGTTTCACCAAGGCCGCTGTGTTCCAGCCTGGTGCCAAGACTGAGACGCTTCAGCGTTTCTCGAGCGTTGCCGGTGAGCAGGGTTCTCCTGACACCTGGCGCGACGTGCGTGGCTTCTCCGTGAAGTTCTACACGACCGAGGGAAACTACGACATCGTCGGCAACAACACGCCCGTCTTCTTCATCCGCGACGGCATCAAGTTCCCCGACTTCATCCACTCGCAGAAGCGCCTTCCAGGCTCCGGCCTGCGCGACGCAGACATGCAGTGGGACTTCTGGTCGCTCTCGCCCGAGACCGCTCACCAGGTGACCTACCTCATGGGCGACCGCGGACTGCCGCGCTCCTGGCGCGAAATGCCCGGCTACGGCTCGCACACCTACCAGTGGATCAACGCCGCTGGCGAGCGCTTCTGGGTGAAGTACCACTTCAAGAACCAGCAGCACGCTCCCGCCATCGGTAACGCCGAGGCGGAGATCATCGCCGGAGCGGACGCCGACTACTACCGCCGCGACCTCTACGAGGCGATCGAGGCCGGAAACTTCCCGAAGTGGGATGTCTACGTCCAGGTCATGCCGTACGAGGAGGCCAAGACGTACCGGTTCAACCCGTTCGACCTCACCAAGGTGTGGCCGCACTCCGACTACCCGCTGATCAAGGTGGGAACGCACACCCTGAACCGCAACCCGGAGAACTTCTTCGCCCAGATCGAGCAGGCTGCATTCTCACCAGCGAACACGGTTCCGGGCATCGGCCTGAGCCCCGACAAGATGCTCATGGCTCGGGTGTTCTCCTACCCCGACGCCCAGCGCTACCGCGTCGGCACCAACTACGCCGAGATCCCGGTCAACGCTCCGCACGCGGCACCCGTTCACAGCTACACCCAGGACGGACAGGGACGTCACGGCTTCAAGCCTGCCAGCGCCCCTGACTATGCCCCGAACTCCTTCGGTGGTCCCGTCGCAGACCCTGCAGCTGCGGGTGAGGGCAGCTGGGAGACCGATGGGCCGCTGGTCCGTACGGCTGCCATCCTGCACTCGGAGGACTCCGACTTCGGACAGGCGGGGACCCTGTACCGCGACGTGTACGACGCCGCGGCCAAGGTTCGTTTCCTCGAGACGATCACCGGTGCCATCAGCGGTGTGCAGAACGACGGAATCCGTGAGCGCGCGATCCAGTACTGGACGAACGTCGACGCCCAGCTCGGCGCGCAGCTGCGTGCCAATCTCGAGGCAGCGGCCGAGGAAGCTGCAGCGTAGAGCGTCTCTGTTGAGAAGCGGGTTGACTCACGCCCTTGGTGAGTTGAACCCAAGAGTCACCTAGCAAAAGAGGAAGTGCAGCGGCTGGCCGATCAGGTCAGTCGCTGCACTTTCTTGTGCTGTGAGCCTGCAGTTCGCGACCACGTCCTCCACAGCCCCCACGTTGTCGAGAACGCCACTGAATGCGGGCTCCGCTCCCTCGAGCCGTCTGCCTGGACCAGGCTGGCTGCACGAAGAGAGGAATGTCATGCACACACCGACCAGGGCACGCGATGGCAGGCAGCAGAGCCCGCGTCGCCGCGTCCACTTGCGTTACGCCGTCCACCGGCTCGTCGAGAGTCTTCGGCGGGAGGATGGGGCGGCGACGGCTGAGTATGCCGTCGCGACCATGGCCGCCGTCGGCTTTGCCGGCCTGCTCGTGGTAATCCTTCGGGGCGATGAGGTGCGCGGCATCCTGACCGATCTCGTGCGCCGTGCGCTCACGACTGCGGGCTGACGACCGCACCGGGTTAAGCCCTGGCGACCGGGGCAGTGTGACTGCCGAGTTCGCCGTGGTCGTCCCTGCCGTACTGCTTGTTCTCGCGTGTTGTCTGGGCGGCGTCCAGGTGGTCGGGCAACAGGTGCGGTTGACGGATGCCGCGGCGGACGGCGCGCGCTCGCTCGCCCGCGGTGACAGCGCAGGGGTTGCGGCGAATCGCGTGCGGGAGTCGGTCGGAGCGGTCGGCATGGCCACGGAGCAGCACGGTGAGTTCGTCTGCGTGCGGCTCAGCTCGGCGGCGGCCTTCGGACCGGCGGCGGCATTCGGCCTGACGATCGCCGCGCGCGGATGCGCACTCGCCGGGGGACTCTGATGCACGCGTTGGCGCGGCTCGTCTGGCGCCGCTCGTTCGCCCTGCTCCGACCGATTCGGCGGCTCATATCCGAGCGCCTCGCGTCCGAGAGCGGCGCCGGTTCCCTGCTCGCGGTCGGCGTCGTGGCATCCGTGCTCGCGGTGACCAGCATGGTCGTCACGGTTTCGCTGGCGCTTGCGGTCAAGCAACGCGTCACCGGTGCGGCGGACGCGGCCGCGCTCGCCGCGGCAGACACCGCGTCCGGCGCGATCGCCGGGTTTCCCTGCGACGTCGCTGCGACGGCGGCACGACTCAACGGCGCTGAACTCGGCCGGTGCGAGGTGAGCGGCGCGGTCGCCACCGTGTCAGCCCGCGCCGGCTACCTTGGCTTCGACATCAGCGTCGCGGCCAGGGCTGGCCCGCCCGGCGAGGGTGGCGGCTGAAATTCAGTCGAACTGCGCTTCGAGGTAGCGGTAGTCGACCGCGCTCGGGCGATCGCTGACCGCATCCCCGTCGGCGAACTCGCGACCCGTCCCGCGGGCGTAGAGGTAGCGCTTGCCCCCGGACTCTGCAGGAATCTCGATCCGCGGGCGCGGATCACCCGATTCCAGGAACTCCGTCGTGACTGTCTTTCCTTCGAGCGGACCGTCGGTGAGCTTGGCGGTGTACGTCCCCATTGATGTAGTACCCATACACGTCATTGTCCTCGCCGCCCCGAATACCGCAAGAGTAGAACGCCACGCAGGCATCCGGTGGAATTAGGTGGACAGGCAGTCGGTGTGTGTATGGTGTGCCTGATGGGCGGCGCAGCTCATTCGGCACAGCTGGAATGACGCGTCGGGGGGCGCGTCGGGGTCTGCTTGCTATTTTTTGCGGATCACTATGTATATAAGGAGTCAGGTGCCAGACACGAAGAAACTGGTCATCGTCGAGTCACCGACCAAGGTGAAGTCGATCGCCCAGTATCTGGGAGATGGGTACGAGGTCATGGCCTCGGTTGGCCATATCCGCGACCTGATCGAGCCGAAAAACCTTCCCCCGGAGCTCAAGAAGGGCTCGCTCGGCAAGTTCTCCGTCGATGTCGAGAACAACTTCGAGCCCTACTACGTCGTGTCTGAGCAGAAGAAGAAGACCGTCGCCGATCTCAAGCGCGCACTCAAGGATGCCGACGAGCTCCTGCTCGCAACTGATGAGGACCGTGAGGGCGAGGCCATCGCATGGCACCTGATCGAGGTACTCAAGCCCAAGGTTCCCGTCAAGCGCATGGTCTTCCACGAGATCACGCGGGAGGCCATCGAGCTCGCGAGGGACAACACGCGTGACATCGACGCTGCGCTCGTCGACGCGCAGGAGACGCGCCGTATTCTCGACCGCCTCTATGGCTACGAGATATCGCCCGTGCTGTGGCGCAAAGTCGGCCCCGGCCTCTCCGCCGGTCGGGTGCAGTCCGCTGCGACGCGCCTCGTCGTCGATCGTGAGCGCGAACGCCTCGCGTTCGTCTCGGCGAGCTACTGGGATCTCATCGCGCAGCTCGCGCCACAGGCGGATGCCGCATCCGCCGACCCGGGGAGCGGTTTCGAGGCGCGTCTCGTGCGACTCGCCGGCGAGCGCATCGCCAGCGGACGGGACTTCGACGACAGTGGTGCGCTGAAGAGCTCGGCCACGACGCTCGACGAGACCGCAGCACGGGCACTTACGGCCGCGGTCGCGCGTCCGAGCACCGTCGTGTCCGTGTCGAAGGTCGAATCCAAGCCGTACTCGCGCCGTCCTGCCGCGCCATTCACGACGTCGACCCTGCAGCAGGAGGCGGCCCGCAAGCTGCGTTTCTCCGCCCGGCAGACGATGAGCGTTGCCCAGTCGCTCTACGAAAACGGCTACATCACCTATATGCGGACGGATTCGCCCTCGCTCTCGCAGCAGGCGACCAACGCAGCGCGTGCGCAGGCATCCGCTCTCTACGGCCCGGAGACGGTGCCGGAGAAGCCGCGTGTCTACACCGGCAAGAGCAAGAGCGCGCAGGAGGCCCACGAGGCGATCCGTCCATCGGGCGAGACGTTCCGCACGCCGACCGAGCTCGCCTCGAGTCTGCGTGGCAATGACTTCAAGCTCTACGACCTGATCTGGAAACGCACTGTCGCGTCCCAGATGGCAGACGCCAAGGGGCAGACAGCGTCCGTCACGATCGAGGCATCGATCACCGAGACGGATCTCGCCGGAACGGTGGCCGAGTTCTCGGCGAGCGGCACGGTGATCACCTTCCGCGGCTTCATGCACGCTTACGAGGAGAGCAGGGACGAGGAGCGCAACGCATCCGCTGAGCCGAGCGAGGCCAAGCTGCCGCCGCTCGAGGCCGGCCAGGTGCTCGCGGTGCTCGACGTCGAGGCGAAGGGTCACGAGACCTCGCCGCCGCCGCGCTACACGGAGGCGAGCCTGGTGAAGGCGCTCGAAGAGCTCGGCGTCGGCCGGCCGTCGACCTACGCGTCGATCATCTCGACCATCGTCGACCGCGGCTACGTCACGCCGCGCGGCCAGGCACTCGTGCCCAACTGGATCGCCTTCTCCGTCGTGCGCCTGCTCGAGGACTTCTTCGGCGACCTCGTGGAGTACGACTTCACGGCGGAGATGGAAGACGACCTCGACCGCATCGCCGGCGGCGAGGCGGCGCGCAACGACTGGCTCAGCAGCTTCTACTTCGGAAGCGATAAGCACCGCGGCCTACGCCAGGTCATCGACAACCTCGGCGAGATCGACGCGCGCACGATCAACTCCGTGCGCATCGATGACGACGTCACCCTGCGCATCGGCAAGTACGGGCCGTACCTCGAGGTCGCGGGTGACACCACCGGCCCGGATGCCACCCCTCGGCGCGTCAACATCCCGCAGGATCTCGCCCCGGACGAGCTCACGCCCGCCAAGGCTCACGAGCTGATCGATGCGCCGGTCGTGACCGATCGCGTTATCGGCATCAACCCCGAGAACGGCAAGCGAATCGTGGCGAAGGACGGCCGGTTCGGACCCTACGTCACAGAGCTCGACCCCGAGGAGCCTGCTGACGGCGCTACCGGGGACGGTTCGAAGATCGACGGTTCGGTCGTCGACGCTGTGACCGGCGAGGTTCTCGAGACGGCCGCGGTGGCCGCCGAGGCAAGTGCCACGATAACGGAACCGACGACCGCGGCGGAGAAGCCGGCCGCGAAGAAGCCAGCGGCGAAGCGGGCCCCCAAGAAGGTGGCCGCGGCCAAGCCGCGTACCGCATCCTTGTTCAAGTCCATGGACCTCGCGAGTATCGATCTCGGTACCGCGCTCCAGCTGCTCGATCTACCCCGCATCGTGGGCCTCGACCCCGAGTCGGGCGAGGAGATCCAGGCGCAGAACGGGCGCTACGGGCCGTACCTGAAGAAGGGTGCCGACACTCGCTCCCTCACGAGCGAAGACCAGATTTTCGACATCGACTTGGCCGGCGCGATCGAGCTCTATGCGCAGCCTAAGTACGGCGCCCGCCGTGCGTCCAGCGCGCTCAAGGAGTTCGAGGCTGACCCGGTCAGCGGCAAACCGATCCGAGTCAAGGACGGCCGGTTCGGGCCGTACGTGACCGACGGCGAAACGAACGCGACGATCCCCAAGAGCGAATCGGTCGAGGAGATCGACTTCGAGCGTGCCGTGCAGCTCCTCGCCGACAAACGGGCCAAGGGTCCGGCGGCGCCGCGCAAGACGGCCGCACGCAAGCCGGCAGCGAAGTCGACGACTGTGAAGAAGACGCCCGCGAAGACGACCGCCGCCAAGGCGACGACCGCCAAGACGACGGCGGCGAAAAAGCCGGCAACGCGGAAGGCCGCGCCGAAGAAGTGAGCGGCTGTGCGACGATAACGGCGGTGGGCTCGTGAGTGCGGAGCAGGCATCCGGTCTCTTCATCACGCTCGAGGGCGGCGACGGCTCCGGCAAGTCGACGCAGGCCGAGTTGCTCTCCGAGTGGCTGCGCGAGCGCGGGCGCACGGTGTTGCGCACGCGCGAACCGGGCGGCACGGATGTCGGCAACGAGGTGCGCGAGATCGTGCTGCACCACCGCGGTGACATCGCACCCCGCGCCGAAGCCCTCCTCTACGCGGCGGACCGTGCGCACCACATCGCATCCACCGTCCGTCCGGCGCTGGCGCGCGGCGAGGTCGTGATCCAGGATCGCTATCTCGATTCCTCCGTCGCCTACCAGGGCGTCGGTCGCGTGCTCGATCCGGTCGAGATTCGCGAACTTTCGCTCTGGGCGGCCGAGGGGCTGCTCCCCGACCTGACGATCTTGCTCGACCTCGACGAGACCGTCGCGCGCACGCGGCTCGACTCCGCACGCACTCGGTACGACAGGCTCGAGGCCGAGAAGGCCGAGTTCCACGCTCGCGTCCGCACGGCGTATCTCGACCTCGCCGAGGCCGAGCCCGAGCGCTTCCTCGTTCTGGATGCTTCCCAGCCCGTCGCCGACATCGCCGCGCTCATCCGCGCCAGGGTCGACCCGCTCCTGTAGCGGGCAGACGATAGCGTTAAGGCATGGCAGTGTGGGATGACCTGACCGGTCAGGCGGAGGCCATTGCCATCTTCCGTGCTGCCGCCGAAGGTGGCAACGAGGGCTCGATGACGCACTCGTGGCTGATCACGGGTCCGCCAGGATCCGGGCGTTCCAACCTCGCATTCGCGTTCGCAACCGCCCTGCTGAGCCCGGGAACGCCTGAGGGTGATCTCGCTGCGCAGCGCCAGGTCGATGCGCGAACGCATCCGGATCTCGCGGTCCTGACCACCGAGCGCGTCGTCATCACGATCGAAGAGGTGCGCGCCCTTGTCGCGAGCTCGCAGTTCTCTCCTTCGATCGGACGCTACCGGGTCATGATCATCGAGGACGCCGACCGCATGGTCGAACGAACCTCCAACGTTCTGCTGAAGGCTCTGGAGGAGCCTCCACCCCGCACCGTCTGGATTCTCTGCGCCCCCAGCGACGCCGACCTCATCCCCACGATCCGTTCGCGCGTCCGCACGGTGCGGCTGCGGGTTCCGAGCGTCGCCGACGTCACCGAACTGATCCGTCGCCGCGACGGGGTCGATGCGGTGATCGCCGAGCGCGCCGCGCGAGAGGCGCAGAGCCACATCGGTATGGCACACCGCCTGGCCACGAATGCCGAAGCCCGAGAACGACGCGAGGAGACGCTCGAGCTTGCGCTCGGCATCCAGAGCGTGTCGGATGCCGTGCTCGGCGCCGCGCGCCTGCTCGAGATCGCGGGTGCGGATGCCAAGGCGATCACCGAGGAACGCGACGCGGAGGAGCGCGAGAGCGCGCTGCGCTCGCTTGGCGTCGAACCGGGTGCCACCCTGCCGCCGTCGCTGCGCGCCCAGCTCCGCCAGCTCGAGGAGGACCAGAAGCGTCGCGCCACACGCAGCCTGCGCGACGGGATCGACCGCATCCTCGTCGACCTGCTCTCGCTGTATCGCGACGTCGTCATGCTGCAGCTCGGCAGCAATGTTGCGCTCGTCAACCGCGAACTCGCCGATCGGCTCGAGCGCCTCAGCCTTCGCATCAGCCCGGCCGCTACGCTCGCTGCAATGGATGCCATTGCCGTGGCCAGGGAGCGGATCGATGGGAACGTCGCGCCCGCTCTCGCGCTCGAGGCGATGCTCGCCAGCACCATAAGAAACGGCAACGCCGTTCGAAAGGGGACACCTAAGTGACCAGCCGCCCCACGACGGGGCGCGCGCGCCGTGCTGCCGTTCGTACCTCCGTCATCGCGATCGCCGCAACGCTGGCCCTCGCTCTGAGCGGCTGCGTTACCTGGTTCCTCCCGCACACCTCGAACACGTCGACACCCACCGGCGAGAAGGTTTCGTCCGCGCTCGCGCCGTTCTACGGCCAGACACTGTCGTGGACGAATTGCGGCCAGAACCTGCAGTGCACGACGGCGAAGGTGCCGCTCGACTGGTCGAAGCCTGGCGCGGGGGAGATCAAGCTTGCGCTCGTGCGCCAGCCGGCGACCGGAACGCGGCTCGGCTCGCTGCTCGTGAACCCCGGTGGCCCGGGTGGGTCCGGTTACGACTTCATCAAGAATTCGGTCAACTACGCCACGGACAAGACGCTGCAGTCGAGCTACGACATCGTCGGCTTCGACCCGCGCGGTGTCGGCCGCTCGACCGCCGTGAAGTGCTACGGGCCGACCCAGATGGACCAATATCTCTACGGCATCACGCCGGGGGCGCGCGGCTCAGACGCCTGGATCGCGAACAATGTGAAGACATCCACCGACTTTGGCCAGGCATGCGCCGCGAACACGGGCACGCTGCTGGCGCATGTGGACACCGTCAGCGCCGCTCGTGACCTGGACGTGCTGCGCGCAGCGCTCGGTGACAAGAAGCTGAACTATCTCGGCTATTCGTACGGAACCTACCTCGGCGCGATCTACGCCAACCTGTACCCGAAGTTGACGGGCCGGCTCGTGCTCGATGGCGCGCTCGACCCTGCCGCGAGCAACTTCGAGGTCACAAAGGTGCAGTCGGTGGGCTTCGAGAACGCCCTGCGCGCCTACCTGAAGGCCTGCCTCGCTGGTAAGAGCTGTCCGTTCAGCGGAACCGTCGACGGCAGCATGAAGACCATCGCGGCGCTTCTCGCCGCGGTCGACCAGAGCCCGATCCGCAATACGGATGGCCGCGAGCTGGGTGCGAACACGCTCGTGACCGCCATCATCTACCCGCTCTACGACGCGAATGCATGGTCGACGCTGAGCGAGATGTTCACGTCGGTCATGCAGGGCGACGCATCCATCGCCTTCCAACTGGCGGATGGCTACAACGGCCGCAACTCGGACGGTACGTACGCCGATAATTCGACCGAGGCGTTCATGGCGATCAACTGCCTCGACTACACGTACAACGCCGACCCCGCGACCATGCGGGCCCAGGCAGCCGAGCTTGCGCAGGTGGCGCCCGTGATCGGCCCGTACATGGGATACGGCGACATCGGATGCGCGACCTGGCCGTACAAGTCCACCGTGCAGCGCGCCTCGGTGACGGCCGCCGGCGCGGCGCCCATCCTCGTCGTTGGAACGACCAACGATCCGGCGACGCCATACGTGTGGGCGCAGAATCTCGCGAAGGAACTCCAGAGCGGCCACCTCCTCACGTACAAGGGCGAGGGCCACACCGCATACAACAAGTCGAACTCGTGCGTGAACAATACGGTCGACAAGTTCCTCGTCTCTGGGACAGTGCCGGCCACCGATCCGATGTGTTGAGCGCGCAGTCGCGCATTGAGCTTGTTGCAAGTTTGCATTGGCTGCAATAATTGAAATATGAGTGTGACCGACGACGAGCTGGGGCTGCGCGAGCGCAAGCGCCTGGCGACCAGGCGTGCGATCCAGTTCGCTTCGGTCGAGCTGGCGAGTGAGCGCGGTTTCGACCGGGTCACCGTAGACGAGATCAGCCACGCGGCAAACGTTTCGCCGCGTACCTTCTTCAACTACTTCAGGTCCAAAGAGTCGGCGATCATCGGCGACCTGCCCGAGTTGCCGGACGGGGCGACGATCGAACGCTTCGTGGATGCCGGCCCCGAGGAACCGATACTGGCCGGGATCGGCGAGCTGATGGTCGTGGCGATTGACGACACCGACTTTGCCGGCGAGGAATCGGGGGCCGAAGCGGATGGCCGGGGCGCGCACCGACTCCACGAACTACGGCGTGCGCTGTACAAAGACAACCCGCAACTCTTCGCGATGCGCATTTCGAGCATGCACAAATTCGAGGACGAACTTTCCGCCGTCCTGGAGCGCAGGCTCGCGCGCGACGATCCGGAGCTTGCACGCAATCTCGAGGCGTTGAAGCAGCGAGCCCGCCTCATCATGCTCGTCGCCTTCGCCGCGATGCGCCACGCCTGGACAACGTGGGCCAGCCTCGGCGGCGTCGGCCCGCTGGCGTCGCTGCTGCGATCGTCGTTCGCGGAACTGCAGGAAGTCGCCCGCACGATGTCCTGACGCGTGCTGCCTCGCGTTCTGCGTACCACTCGACATCGGCTAAGCTATCTAGCTGTGCGTCGCGCTCGACTTGTCGAGAATCGCGGCCCACGCCGCCCTAGCTCAGTCGGCAGAGCATCTCACTCGTAATGAGAAGGTCAAGGGTTCGATTCCCTTGGGCGGCTCCAGTGTGATGAGTCGCGAGTGGCGGCGACGTGCCAGAGAATGCGGGTCCACTCGCATCCATCGAGCAATCTTTGGCAACTGGATGCGTGGTGCGCACGCATTGTGCCCAACAGAATCGCGCGCTCCGCCGGGTTAGCATTGCTAAGGCCGGGCAGGGAGCCCACGATCGGAGGCAATGGTGGCGGAGACGATTCGGTGGGGGATCCTGGCAACGGGTGGCATCGCGCACACGTTCGCGAGAGACCTGAAGTGGGCTGGCTTGACGATCCAGGCGGTCGGGTCGCGCTCCCAGGAGAGCGCGGACGCGTTCGCGGCCGAGTACGGCATCCCGAACGCGCATGGCAGCTACGAGGCTCTCGTGGCCGACCCCGAGGTGGACATCGTCTACATCGCAACGCCGCATCCCTTCCACGCCGAGAACGCCAAGCTTGCGCTCAACGCGGGCAAGCACGTTCTCCTCGAGAAGCCGTTCACGATCAACGCCCGTGAAGCGCGGGAGGTCGTCGACCTCGCCGCGGAAAAGAATCTCCTCGTGCTCGAGGCGATGTGGACCCGCTTCCTGCCGCACGTCGTGCGCATCCGCGAGATCCTCGCGGCCGGCACGATCGGCGAGGTGCGCGGCTTCATCGCCGATCACACGCAGGACATCACCGACGATCCCGCGCACCGCCTCAACGCGCTCGAGCTGGGCGGCGGCGCGCTCCTCGACCTCGGCATCTACCCGATTTCGTTCGCCGCGCACCTGTTCGGGACCCCGCAGACCATCCAGGCGAGCGCCTCGTTCAAGGAGACGGGGGCGGATGCCTCGGTCGCGACCATCTTCACGTACGCGGATGGCGAGCTGGCCTCGACATACTCCGCGAGCGACACGCGCGGTGCCAACACGGCGACGATCCTCGGCAAGGACGGGCGCATCGAGATCGACGGCGTCTGGTACACGCCGACCACGTTCCGCGTGGTCGACAGCACGGGCGAGGTCGTCGAGACCTTCGACAGCAGCGAGTTCGCCGACCACGGCAAGGAGTTCCAGGCCCGGGAGGCCGAGCGCCTGATCTGCGCTGGCCGCACGGCAAGCGACATCCTCTCACCGAGCGAGTCCGTGTCGATCATGGAGACCCTGGACGAGATCCGCCGGCAGATTGGCCTCGTCTACCCGGGCGAGTAGCTCCCAGCGTCGCTCGATAAGATGGTCTGATGGACGATCCGGACGCCACCGAGTTGGGCGCAACGAAGGCCAAGACGTCGCCGTTCGCGGGGATTCTCACGGCCGTTCGCCGGCATCCGCAAGCGTGGATCATCGCCGTGGCAGCGGTGGGCTTCGTGGTGGTCGGCTCTGGCGCTGTTGCGCTGGGTGCATCGGTCGCGTCCTCGGCCTCCGCCGCCGTAGCAGGCCCGTCGGCGTCCCCGACTCCGACACCCACGCCAACGCCGACGGCCACAGCTCGCCCGGTTCCGGCCAACGCTGCCGCCGCGAGCAGGCTGCGCACGTGCTCGGTCCAAGCGCTCACGCAGGATGCCAGGCTGGGCACCCTCGAGGCGCAGGTCCTGAACGCGAAGACCGGCGAGGTGCTCTTCGACCGCAATGGTGGCCAGCCCGCCGCGACCGCGAGCGTCATGAAGGTGTTGACGGCCGCGGCAGCACTCCAGGTCCTCGGCGCGAGCTATCGAATCCCGACCACCGTTGTCAGGGGGACGGAACCCGGCTCGGTCGTGCTCATCGGTGGCGGAGACGTTACGCTTTCGCGCCTCCCGAGCGGGCAGGCATCCTTCTACACGAATGCCCCGCATATCGACGATCTCGCCAACCAGGTCAACGCGGCATGGGATGTCGCGGCGAACGGGCCCATCACCAAGGTCATCGTTGACGCCTCGCTGTTCGGCGGACCGGGCTGGCAGCCAAGCTGGGACGAGCACGAGGAGCGGGTCGTCCAGGGCAGCACGGCCTACGTGACGGCGCTTCAGGTGGACGGCGACCGCAATGATCCGCGGGCGGTCGAATCCCCGCGCAGCACGGATCCGGTCGGGCGGGCGGCAGACGCCTTTGCCGCCGCGCTCACGACGGCCACGGGTAACAACGTGACCACGATCACGCAGGGAACTGCACCAGCCGGCGCGAAGCAGCTCGGCCAGGTGCTCTCGCAGCCCGTGTCTGCGCTCATCGACCAGGCCGTTTCCGTCTCTGACAACACGATCATGGAAACGCTCGCGCGGCTGGTCGCAATCAAGACCGGCGCGGGCAACACGTTCGCCGCGGAGAACCAGGGCGTGATCACCGCACTCAAGCCGTACGGAATCGACACCACGGGCATCCACATCGCAGATGGGTCGGGGCTCAGCGCCGACAACGCCGTCCCGCCGTCGTACGTGGACCGCCTGTTCGTCAAGGTACTCAACCGCGACAAGGGGCTCGGCGTGGTCTACGACGGTCTGCCGATTGCGGGCAAGAGCGGAACGCTCGGCCCTGGCTACAGCCGATTCACCGGTGCGAACTCCATCGCGCGAGGCGCGGTCCTGGCCAAGACCGGGTGGATCAACAACGGGTACACCCTCGCGGGTGTGATCAAGGCCAAGGACGGCACGGCGCTGACCTTCGCCGTCTACGCCCTCGGCAAGGTGAGCAACAACGCAAAGACAGCGATTGACACGCTCGTCACCGGCTTTTACAAGTGCGGAGACAATCTCTCCAACAATTAGTGGTTCGGAGGCAGTCATGAGCAGAGCATTATTCATCATCGACGTGCAGAACGATTTCACGGAGGGGGGCGCGCTGGGCGTCGACGGCGGCGCCGCTGTCGCGGTCGGCGTGACGCGTCTGTTGACCGATCACGGCGACTTCTACGACCACATCTTCGCGTCGCGGGACTGGCACGATGCCGATAACGACAACGGCGGTCACTTCGCGCGCGACGCGGAACCCGATTTCGAGACGACCTGGCCGGACCACTGCGTTGCAGGCACGAAGGGCGCCGAGTACCACCCGGCTTTCGTGACGGACCGGGTCGATTTCCACATCCGCAAGGGCGAGGGCAAACCCGCGTACTCGATCTTCGAAGGGCACACCGAGGCTGGCTCGACGGTGCACAACCTGCTCGACGAGCACGGGGTCACCGACATCGACTTCGTCGGGCTCGCGACGGATCACTGCGTGCGGGCATCCGCGTTCGATGCGCTCGCTCATGGGCAGCGAGTGCGGGTGCTGACCGATCTGGTGGCCGGCGTCGCGGCGGAGACGAGCGAGGCGGCCCTCGGTGAGCTGGCGCACGCCGGGGCGGTTCTCGTCCACTCGAAAAAGGCGTTCGATTAGTGAAGGAGTTCTGATGAGCGTGCCAAACGAGACCGAATTGCTGGCCCGCGTGCCGAGTAAGCTGTACATCGGCGGGCAGTGGGTGGGTGGCACATCCGGGCACACCATCGACGTCATCGACCCGGCAACGGGCTCCGTCATCAAGACCATCGCGGATGCCTCGGTCGACGACGGCATCGCCGCTGTCGACGCGGCCGTCGCGGCCGCCGATGCGTGGGCAGCAACGGCACCCCGTGCGCGTGGCGAGATCCTGCGCCGCGCGTTCGACCTGCTGCAGGAGCGCCGGGATGACTTCGCCCTGCTGATGACGCTTGAGATGGGCAAGCCCCTCGCGGAAGCGCAGGGCGAGGTGACGTACGGTGGCGAGTTCCTGCGCTGGTTCAGCGAGGAGGCCGTGCGCATCGCCGGGCGGTACGGAACGAACCCCGAAGGGACCGGGCGCATGATCGTCTCGCAGCATCCGGTCGGCCCCTGCTATCTGATCACGCCGTGGAACTTCCCGCTCGCGATGGCCACCCGCAAGGTCGCGCCGGCGCTGGCCGCCGGCTGCACCGTCGTGATCAAGCCAGCCGAGCTGACGCCGCTGACGACCCTGTATTTCGCAAGGCTGCTCGAGGATGCCGGCCTTCCTGCAGGAGTCCTCAACGTGATCACCACCTCGGCCTCTGGTGAGGTCTCGGGCCCGATCATCGAGGATCCGCGCCTGCGCAAGCTCAGCTTCACGGGGTCGACGGCCGTCGGCCAGAAGCTCATCGCGCAGTCGGCGCATGGCGTGCTGCGCACGTCGATGGAGCTCGGCGGGAACGCGCCGTTCGTGGTGTTCGAGGATGCCGACCTCGACCGGGCCGTCGACGGTGCGATGATCGCGAAGTTCCGCAACATCGGCCAGGCCTGCACAGCTGCGAACCGGTTCATCGTGCACGAGTCGATCGCCGACGAGTTCGCGCGTCGCGTGACCGAGCGCGTGAACGGATTCCGCGTCGGCCGCGGCACCGAAGATGGCGTCACGATCGGGCCGCTGATCAATAAGGCGGCCGTCGAAAAGGCCGAGAAGCTCGTGCGGGACGCGGTCGAACGCGGGGCATCCCTGCTGACCGGCGGATCGGCGATCGATGGGGCTGGCACGTTCTACGAGCCGACCGTGATCAGCGGAGTGAAGCCGGGCAGCGACATCCTGCGCGAGGAGATCTTCGGTCCCGTGCTGTCGATCGTCCCGTTCACCGACGAGGACGACGCTGTCAGAATCGCCAACGACACCGAGTTCGGCCTCGTGAGTTATGTGTTCACCAAGGATCTTGCTCGCGGCCAGCGGATGATCGAACGCCTGCAGACGGGCATGATGGGGCTCAACGTGGGCGTCATTTCGAACGCCGCGGCGCCGTTCGGCGGTGTCAAGCACTCAGGGCTCGGTCGCGAGGGCGGGCTCGAGGGGATCCACGAGTACCTTTCGACGAAGTACACGCTCACGCCCGACCCGTTCTCCGTGTAGCGGGCGCGTTAGTCTGGCCGTATGAGCATCGATGCCGTCATCGTTGACGTGATCCGCACCCCGTCAGGGCGCGGAAAGTCGGGCGGCGCGCTCTCCAGAGTGCATCCAGTCGATCTGCTGGCCGGGGTGCTCGCCGAGCTCGTGCGGCGAAGCGAGCTGGACCCCGCCCTCATCGATGATGTGATCGGCGGATGCGTCACCCAGGTCGGCGAGCAGGCCATGAACATCACCCGAACGGCCGTGCTCAGTGCCGGGGTCCCCGAGTCGATCCCCGCGGTGACGATCGACCGTCAGTGCGGGTCGAGCCAACAGGCCGTCGCCTTTGCAGCCCAGGGCGTCATGGCCGGCGCATATGACGTCGTCATCGCGTGCGGCGTCGAGTCGATGAGCCGCGTTCCGCTGCTCTCGAACCTCGACGGGCGCTCCGCCTCCGGCAGGCTGCTTGCCGAGCGCTACCCCGATGGACTCGTCGGCCAGGGGGTCGCGGCCGAGCTCATTGCCGCGCGCTGGAAATTCAGTCGGGAGGAGTTGGATGCCTACTCCGCGCGCTCGCACGCGCTCGCCGCGGCAGCGGCATCCGCCGGTGCTTTCGATCACGAGATCGTGTCCGTCGGCACGCCGGATGGCGGATCGGTCACTGTCGACGAGACCGTGCGCCCGACGACGAGCGTCGAGGGACTCGCGGGCCTCGTGCCATCCTTCCGCACCGACGCGCTTGCCGAGCGTTTCCCGGAGATCGACTGGAAGATCACGCCGGGGAACTCCTCACCGCTCACGGATGGAGCATCCGCCGCCCTCATCATGAGCGCCGAGCGCGCGGAGAGTCTCGGCCTCATGCCGCGCGCGCGATTCCACGGCTTCGGAGTTGCGGGCAGCGATCCGCTCCTCATGCTCACGGGCGTCGTGCCCGCGACGGAGAAGGTGCTGGCGCGTACCGGGCTGTCGATCGACGACATCGACGCCTACGAGGTGAACGAGGCTTTCGCGCCCGTGCCGCTCCTGTGGCAGCGCGAGTTCGAGGCCGACCTTGCGCGGCTCAATCCGCGCGGAGGTGCGATCGCGCTCGGCCACGCCCTCGGCTCCTCTGGAACGCGCCTGCTGACGACCCTCGTCAACCAGTTGGAAGCCACGCGCGGGCGATTCGGCCTGCAGACCATGTGCGAAGGCGGCGGCATGGCCAACGCCACGATCATCGAGCGACTGTAGGAGTCAGCATGCAGATCAGCGGATGCTCCGCACTCGTTACTGGCGCCGCCTCCGGTCTCGGGTTCGCGACCGCACACGCCCTGACGGATGCCGGAGCATCCGTCGTCATCCTCGACCTGCCGGGTTCCGAGGGTGAGAAGGCGGCGGTGTCGCTCGGGCCGACCGCGCGCTTCGTGGCTGCGGATGTCGGCAGCGAGGCCGAGGTGCAGGCCGCGGTCGACGCAGCAGTGGACCTCGCGCCGCTGCGCATCGTCGTGAACTGCGCGGGGATCGCGACGCCGGGCAAGGTACTCGGGCGCGAAAGGGTGCTTCCGCTCGCGGAGTTCGAGCGCGTGATTCGGGTCAACCTGATCGGCACGTTCAACGTCATCCGTCTCGCCGCGGCCGCCATGGCGCACACCGAGCCGGTCGGGGAGGAGCGCGGCGTGATCGTGAACACGGCGTCGGTCGCCGCGTTCGATGGCCAGATCGGCCAGCCGGCGTACTCTGCGTCGAAGGGTGGCGTGGCTGCGATGACGCTGCCGATCGCCCGCGAGCTGGCACGCGAGCTCATCCGGGTGATGGCGATCGCGCCCGGCATCTTCGAGACGCCCATGCTGGCTGGCCTGCCGCAGCCGGCAAGGGATTCCCTCGCCGCGCAAGTGCCACATCCGTCTCGCTTGGGCAAGCCTGCCGAGTTCGCCGCCCTCGTGCGCCACATCGTCGAGAACCCGATGCTGAACGGCGAGGTCATTCGGCTCGACGGCGCGATCCGGATGCAGCCCAAGTAGAGCGAGAGCCCGGTTGCATCACCTACTCGCCGAGTGCGACTCCAGGAACGAGTAGACCTCGGAGTCGTCCACGCCCGGGAAGCTCCCGGACGGTAGCGGAGACAGGATGTGCGCGTGCAGCCTGGCGCTCGGCCAGGCCTGGCCCTCCCACCGCGCCTCGAGGTCGGGCTCCGGCCTCCGGCAGCAGGATTCGTCCGGGCAGCGCGACACCGCGCGCACGGTCGTCTCGCGTCCGCGGAACCACTTCGCCTGCGCGAACGGAACGCCGACGCTGATCGAGAATCCGCCGGCCGGAGTCGTGCCCGTCTGCGAGGCGCACCAGAATGTCCCGGCCGGTGTGTCGGTGTATTGGTACAGCTCCGTCGTGCGGTTGGTGTGCGTGAATGCGCTGCGCGCGCTCCACTGGCGGCACACGAGCTGGCCCTCGATCGCGCCCGTGACGTCGGTCGGCAGCGGGAGCCCGTCGTTCTCATACCCCTTATGGAGCGCGCCGTCGTCGCCCACCCGCAGGAAGTGCAGGGTCATCTCGAGGTGGCTCGTGGCGAGGTTGGTCAGGCGGAGCGCTGCCGACTCGTGCGTGACGCCGAACGCATCCCGGAAGTCTTCGACCGAAAGTTCGCGTTCCCGCTTGGCCCGCTGGAGGAATCCGACGGCCGCTTCCCGCGGCATGAGACAGGATGCCGCGAAGTAGTTGATCTCGAGCCGCTGGCGCAGGAACTCCGCGTAGCTGTCCGGACGCTCGTGCCCGAGCAGGCGGTGCGCCATCGCCTGCAACGCCATTGAGCGCAGGCCGTGCCCGCCGGGGATCGAGGCCGGGGGTAGGTAGATCCGACCGTTGGCGAGGTCGGTGACCGAACGCGCGGAATGTGGCAGGTCATCGACGTAGACCAGGCTGAAGCCGAGCTGATCCGCCATGAGGCTGACCTCGCGGTGGCTTAGCGCACCGGTCGTGTGCCCGGATGCCCGCACGCGCTCCTCGGCAAGCTCCTCGATCTCTGGGATGTAGTTGTTCTGCGCCCTCATCTGCTCGCGGAGCTCGTTGTTCGCCCTGCGGGCTTCCTCCGGCGTCGCGACGGCCTGGCTCGCCCGGCGGGACAGCTCTCGGTGCAGGCCGATGATCGCCTCGAGTGTTTCGGTCGGTGTGCCTCGTGTCGCCTTGACGGCGGGCAGGCCAAGCGCCGCGTACAGCGGACTCCGCTGGGCGCGGGAAAGTTCGATTTCGAGGGCCGCGCGCGAGTTCGGTGGTTCGCCCGCGAGCAGGTCGGCGAGCTCGACGCCGAGCGCGGTCGCGATGCCCTGCAGTAGGGAGAGCCGGGGTTCGCGCTTGCCGTTCTCGATCAGCGAGAGCTGGCTCCCTGCAACGCCGACCGTCGCCCCGAGGGCATCCAGCGTCAGAGAGCGCTCGCCGCGATAGTGACGGATGCGATGGCCCAGGGTCGTCAGATCAGCGCTGCGTTCCATCTCTTCACAGTAGCGAAAGAATCGCGAATCTTAACGACATCATCCCGATCAATACCCCGATACTCGTCGCAAACTGGGCAGATCAGCAGAATTTTCGCCTCCGCGAGGGGGCCGACGGAAGGACAGCCAGATGACGATGACCGAGCTTCCCCGCCACGCCGAGCACAGCGATGGCCGCCAGGCCACGACCGACGATAGTCTCCGCGCCTGGGTCGCGGAGATCGCGGCATTGACCCGGCCGGACGAGGTCGTGTGGTGCGACGGGTCCATGCAGGAAGCTGACCTGCTGACGAAGCAGCTCGTCGCCGAGGGCAAGCTCATCCGGTTGAACCCGGAATGGCGGCCCAACAGCTTCCTTGCCCGCACCGATCCTGCGGATGTCGCTCGCGTCGAAGACCGCACGTTCATCTGCTCGGTTGAACCTGAGGATGCCGGCCCCACAAACAATTGGCGCGACCCTGAGGCCATGCGCACGGAGTTGCGCGCCGTCTTTGCCGGCAGCATGCGCGGCCGCACGATGTACGTCGTCCCGTTCTCGATGGGTCCGCTGGACAGCCCGATGTCACGGCTCGGAGTCGAGATCACGGACTCGCCCTACGTCGTCGTGAGCATGGGAATCATGACGCGCGTCGGCACCTCGGTGCTCGAGTTGATCGAGTCCGGCGTGCCGTGGGTTGCCACTGTGCACAGCGTCGGGGCGCCGCTCAGCGGAGACGACGGCGCCCACCACGACGACGTGGCCTGGCCGAGCAACCCCACCAAGTACATCGTGCAGTTCCCCGAGACGCGCGAGATCTGGTCGTACGGCTCCGGCTACGGCGGCAACGCCCTCCTGGCGAAGAAGGCGTTCGCATTGCGCATTGCCTCGGTCATGGCGCGCGACGAGGGCTGGCTCGCGGAGCACATGCTGCTCATCAAGGTCACCTCGCCCGAAGGCAGGGCGTACCACATAGCGGCCGCCTTCCCCTCCGCCTCGGGCAAGACCAACCTGGCGATGCTGCGCCCGACCATCCCCGGCTGGACCGTCGAGACCATCGGTGACGACATCGCGTGGCTGCGCCAGGGACCGGATGGCCGCCTGCGCGCCATCAACCCGGAAGCCGGCTTCTTCGGGGTCGCTCCCGGCACGGGGATGGACACGAACCTGACCGCCGTCGAGACGCTCTGGGGCAACACGATCTTCACGAACGTCGCGCTCAGAGACGACGGCGATGTGTGGTGGGAGGGCCTCACCCCGACGCCCCCGGAACACCTCATCGACTGGCAGGGAAACGACTGGACGCCCGATTCCGGCCGCCCGGCCGCGCATCCGAACTCACGCTTCACGGTGTCAGCTGCGCAGAGCCCCTCGATCTCCGACGACTGGAACAACCCGGATGGCGTTCCCATCGATGCGATCCTGTTCGGTGGTCGACGAGCGACGAACGTTCCGCTCGTCGTCGAGGCGCGCGACTGGCAGCACGGCGTGTTCATTGGCGCGACCATGTCTTCGGAGAAGACCGCCGCGGCCGAAGGCGTGGTCGGCGAGTTGCGACGTGATCCGTTCGCGATGCTCCCGTTCTGTGGATACAACATGGCCGACTACTGGGCCCACTGGCTCAGAGTCGGCGAGCGTCTCGGCTTCCATGCGCCGGCGATCTTCCAGGTGAATTGGTTCCGCAAGAGCGGTGACGGCCGCTTCCTCTGGCCCGGATTCGGTGAGAACTCGCGTGTGATCGAGTGGATCATCCGCCGCCTCGAGGGCGCGGCAGGAGCGATCGAGTCGCCGATCGGCCGGCTGCCGATCACCGACGAACTGACGATGGATGGCCTCGACATCTCCGCCGACGACCTCGCCGCGCTCTTCGAGGTGAACCGGGAATCGTGGCTCGCCGAGTCCGAGCTGACGGCCGAGTTCTTCGCCCGCTTCGACGGACGGGTGCCTGCCGCGCTTAACGCCGAGCTCGCGTCGCTGCGCTACCACCTAACGCGGTAGGCGAGCCCAGCGCTAGACGAGCAGCTGGTGCTTCGCGAGGTCGCGGTAGAGCGGCGTCGAGTCGACGAGTTCGGAGTGCGTGCCGGTTCCGACGACGCGACCGTGGTCGAGCACGACGATCTGGTCGGAGTCCACGACGGTCGAGAGCCGGTGCGCGATCACGATGAGGGTACGGTCCTCGGCGACCGCGTCGATGGCCTCGCGCATGAGTTGTTCATTGCGCCCGTCGAGGCTCGAGGTGGATTCATCCAGGAGCAGGATGGGAGGGGCGGCGAGCAGCGCACGCGCGATCGCCAGGCGCTGGCGTTCTCCGCCGGAGAGCATGATGCCGTCCTCGCCGACCGGTGCGTCCAGCCCGAGGCCATTGCGCTCGAGCACCTCGGTGAGGTTGACGGCGTGCAGCACCTCGACGCACTGCTCGTCGCTCGCATCCGGCGCGCCGAGCGTGAGGTTGTCGCGAAGTGAACCGGCGAGCACGGGCGCGTCCTGCTCGACGTAGCCGATCTGGGAGCGGAGGAGCGAGCGATCCATCGAACGGATGTCGACGCCACCCAGCCGCACGATGCCGGCACTCGGGTCGTAGAACCTCTCGATGAGCGCGAGGATCGTGCTCTTGCCCGCGCCGGACGGCCCGACGAGTGCGGTGCGCTGTCCGCGGGCAGCGCTGAAGGTCACGCCGTGCAGCACGGTGAGATCCCTCGGCGCTTCGGTGATGTCGGTGATATCCGCGGCGTTCGCCAGGTCGGCCAGGTCATCCGCTCCGGCTGTCGGCGTCGTCCCCTCGTCATAGCGGAACTCGACCCCCTCGAATGAGACGGCGGCATCGGTCTCGATTCGGGGCAGCGCGGACACGGCGGTCTCGGCATCCGTCTCGGTCTCGGAGGGAAGCGCGATGATCTCCTGGATGCGGCCGAGCGCCCCGAGGGCCTGGTTGACGGAGTTGAGGGCTCCGAAGGCCTGCCCGAGCGGCATGATCATCATGAAGAGGAAGAGGATGAATGCAACGAGGTTCGAGATCGTGATGGCGCCGCTCGCAACCCGGAACCCGCCGACGCCGAGCACCACCAGGAACGAGACCTGCATGGCGATCCCGGCGATCGGCACGACGAGTGCCGAGATCTTCGCCACGCTGATGCCCATGCGCCACGCACCCTCGGCATCCTTCTCGATCGCCGTGATCTCGCGATCGGTCGCGTTCGACGCGCGCACCGTGCGCACCGCGCTGATCGCGCGCTCGACCGAGGCAGCCAGGTCGCCGACTTTCTCCTGCTGCTTGCGACTGGCAACGCGCACGCGGCCGGAGAGTGAGACGACAGCGACGATCGAGATCGCGATCACGAGCACCGTCAGCCCGAGCAAGACGGGATCGATGATGAGCATGGCGACCAGCGCGCCGACGAAGACGAGCGCTCCACCGACGGCATCGATGAGTCCCTGCGTGATGACCGCGTAGAGCAGCGTCGTGTCGGAGCCGACACGCGAGACGAGGTCGCCGGTGCGCCTGGTATCGAACTCGGCAATGGGCAGGTGCAGCATCCGTCGCACCAGCTGGCGGCGGGCGGAGAGCACGACGCTCGTACCCGTGCGCTGCAACAGGTAGTGCTGGAAACCGCTGAGGACACCGGATGCGACGACCAGCGCGACGAGCAGCCAGACCAGTGAGCCGAGCGCCTGGCCCTTCTGCACGACGGAGATCACCTGGCTCACGAGCAGCGGCTGGGCGAGGGACGCCCCGGCCGAAAGCACGCTCAGCCCGATGACGACGCCGAGCACCTTCTTGTGCTCGGAGAGGTATGGGAGGAGCTGCCGGAACGTCGCGCGGGGACCATCGTCTTTCGATCGGCCGAAGAAGCCGCGGGATCTTGGGGTGTTCGAAGTGGTGCTCATCGGGCCTTTTCTTGACGGAAGCTGCCCGCCCATGGTACTCGCCGACTTTGGTGATTCCCTCGCCGATGTCGCAGGTCAGGACTACATTGGACAACTGTGCCAGCGCCTGTCATAGCAGCAACCAACCTCGTCAAGAAGTACAAGGATTTCGCCGCTGTCGACGGAATCTCCTTCGAGGTAGCTCCGGGGGAGTCGTTCGGGCTCCTCGGCCCCAACGGCGCTGGCAAGTCGACGACCATGCGCATGGTCGGGGCGGTGTCCACGCGAACGAGCGGTGACCTCAGTGTCCTCGACCTCGATCCGAATCAGTTCGGCCCAGAGATCCGCTCGCAACTCGGCGTCGTGCCGCAGTCAGACAACCTCGATTCCGAACTGCGCGTTCGCGACAACCTCATCGTCTACGGCCGCTACTTCGGCCTTCCGCTCAGCCATGTGAAGGCGCGCGCAGACGAGCTTCTCGCGTTCGCGCAGCTCGAAGACAAGGCCAAGTCCAAGGTCGACGATCTCTCCGGCGGCATGAAGCGCCGCCTCACGATCGCGCGTGCCCTGATCAACGACCCGCGCATCCTGCTGCTCGACGAGCCCACGACGGGCCTCGATCCGCAGGCACGACACATCCTGTGGGACCGCCTGTTCCGGCTCAAGGAGCAGGGCACGACGCTCGTCCTGACCACGCACTACATGGATGAGGCCGAGCAGCTCTGCGATCGTCTCGTGGTGGTCGACAAGGGCACGATTATGGCCGAGGGGTCACCCGCCGCGCTCATCCGGGAATACTCCTCGCGCGAGGTGCTCGAGGTGCGCTTCGGATCGGAGAAGAACGCCGAGGTTGCCGGCATGCTCGACGGGATCGGTGAGCGCGTCGACGTTCTGCCGGACCGCATCCTCGTCTACAGCGACAACGGCGAGGCGGAACTCGTCCGGATGACCGAGCGTGGCCTGCACCCGATCACGAGCCTCGTTCGCCGATCGAGCCTCGAGGATGTCTTCCTGCGCCTGACCGGCCGGAGCCTGATCGAATGAGCGAGCAGGCACGCACTGGGGCCGTCAAGCCGCGCCGCTTCGGCGGCTGGTACGTCGCGGAACACCGGTTCCGCGTCATGCGCTCGTACCTGCAGACGGTCCTGGTCACCGGGATCGGCAACCCGTTCCTCTACCTCTTCGCGATGGGCGTGGGACTTGGCAGCCTCGTCAGCCAGAACCTGGGGCCGGATGCCGTCAACGGAGTCAGCTACCTGCAGTTCGTTGCGCCAGCCTTGCTCTGTTCGGCGGCCGTCACGGTGACGGCGGAAGAGTTCACCTATCCGGTGCTGCTCGGATTCAAGTGGAATCCGACGTTCTATGCCATGAATGCGGCGCCGATCGCACCCGGCCAGATCATTGACGGCATCGTTTACTCGGTCATCGTGCGGTTGTTCGCCACCTGCGGCATCTACTACGTCTTCATGCTGTTCTTTGGCGCGGTTCCGCACGTCTGGGGTGTTGTCAGCATTCTCGTCGCCATGCTCACCGGCCTCGCGTTCGGCACCGTTGTCATGGCATACGTCGCGACGATCGAGCAGGACTCCGGCCAGGTCGCCATGCTCATGCGCTTCGTGCTGCTACCGATGTTCCTGTTCTCCGGCACATTCTTCCCGCTCAGTTCGATGCCGTGGTTCCTGCAGTGGATCGGCTGGATCTCGCCCCTCTGGCACGGCACCGAACTCTCGCGGGTCTTCGCGTACGGCGCGAGCGAACCCCTCTGGCTCATCGCGGTGCACGTGCTGTACCTCGCGGCGCTGTTCGTCGTCGGCTGGGCATGGACCAGGCGGATCGCGGCACGGAGGCTGAACAAGTGATCTCCACAGACTCCCGGCTCGTCGCATCCGTCTCCCGGCTGCGGCCGATGCGCTCGCTCTACGCCGGCAACGCGACCTCGGTCATGCAGCGGGGCTGGCTCGCCACGCGCAGTTCCAACTGGATGGTCATCCTCAGTGGCTTCTTCGAGCCGATCTTCTACCTGCTCTCGCTCGGGATCGGCCTCGGTTCTCTCGTCGGTACGGTGACGACCTCGACCGGCCAGGCGATCCCGTACGTGGCGTTCATCGCGCCGGCGCTGCTCGCGACCGCGGCCATGAATGGGGCCGTGTACGACTCGACCTGGAACGTGTTCTTCAAGATGCATTTCGCGAAGCTGTACCAGGGCATGCTGTCCACGTCGCTAGGACCGTTGGATGTCGCGCTCGGCGAGATCCTGCTCGCGCTGCTCCGCGGCGCGCTGTACGCCGTCGGCTTCATGATCGTCATGCAGGCGCTCGGCCTCAACCTCTCGTGGTGGTCGATCCTGGCGTTACCTGCGGTGCTCCTCATCGCCTTCGGATTCGCGAGCTTCGGCATGGGCATCACGAGCTACATGAAGACGTTCCAGCAGATGGACTGGATCAACTTCGTCATGTTGCCGATGTTCCTGCTCTCCGCGACGTTCTACCCGATCACGGTCTACCCGGAGTGGATCCGGTGGTTCATCCAGGCCATGCCGCTCTGGCACGGCGTCGAGCTGGTGCGCGGGCTCACGACGGGAGCCATCAGCATCGCCATGCTGTGGCACGTGCTCTATTACCTCGTGATGATCGTGCTCGGGCTCGTCCTCACGACGCGTCGCCTGCGCGCGCTCTTCCTCGACTAGGCCGCTTGCCGGTTGAGCGGGCCGCCGCGGGCCCACTCAACCAGCGGCGAACCCCTAGCTCACGTTGTCGGTGAACTCGACGTCCTTCGTCTCCTTGCTGATGAGCAGGGCGATGAGCGTGATCACGGCGGATGCGCTCAGGTAGATGCCGACCCAGACCGTGCTGCCCTGCGCCAGCGACCACAGCCACACCGCAATTGTCGGTGCGACGGCCGCGCCAAGCACGCTCGCGAGGTTGTAGCTGACCGCCGATCCGGTGTACCGAACGTTCGTCGGGAACAGCTCCGGCAGTTCGGCCCCCATGGGTCCGAAGGTCAGTCCCATGAGCGTGAAGCCGACGATCAGGAGCGCCATCGTGCCGACGACTCCGCCCGCGAAGAGCGGCACGAAGAGCAGGCCGAACACGATGATGCCGATCGTCACCCAGATCAGCGTCTTGCGGCGGCCGTACTTCTCGGCGAGCGGGCCCGCGACGAGGGTGAAGATCCCGAAGAAGACGACACCGATGATGAGCATGATGAGGAACCCGTTGCGTGTGAAGCCCAGCCCGGGCACGAACGATGCGGCAGCGAATGGCTTCCCGGCTTTGGTGGCGGCGGCCTCCGCGGCCTGGGCCGTGGCCGGCGTGGTGCCGTAGGTGAGCGTGAACGCGGTCATCAGGTAGAACAGCACATAGGTCGCGAGCATGATGAACGTGCCCAGGATGAGCGGGCGCCAGCTTGTCTTGAACACGCGCGCGAGCGGGAGCTTGGCGACCTCGCCGGACGCGACGACCTTCTGGAATGCCGGGGTCTCGACGAGCTTGAGCCGCACATAAAGCCCGATGATCACGAGCACGGCACTCAGCAGGAACGGGATGCGCCAACCCCACGCGGCGAACGCATTCACGGGAAGGGTCAGGCTCAGGATGAGGAACAGCACGTTCGCGATGATGAAGCCGATCGGTGCGCCGAGCTGCGGGAACGTGCCGTAGATCGCGCGCTTGCCCGCCGGTGCATTCTCGGTCGCGAGCAGTGCGGCACCGCTCCACTCGCCGCCGAGGCCCAGGCCCTGGCAGAACCGCAGGACGACGAGCAGGAACGGTGCGAGGAACTGCCAGCCAGCGGTGAGCGCAGTGGGGAGGCATCCAATCAGGACAGTTGCGAGACCCATCGTCAGCAGCGACGCGACGAGCGTGCCCTTACGACCGATCCGGTCACCGAAATGCCCGAAGATGATGGACCCGATCGGGCGTGCGATGAACGCCACGCCGAACACCGCGAAGGATGCGAGAAGCGCCGTGGTCGGATTCGCGTTCGCGAAGAAGAGCGACGGGAAGACGAGGACCGCGGCTGTCGCGTAGACGTAGAAGTCGTAGAACTCGATGGACGTGCCGATGAGGCTGGCGAGGATGACGCGACCGCGGGTGTTGGCGGGCGCAGGCATGACCTCGATTGTTGCTGCTGACATGAAGGAATACTCCGTGGAAAGGAAGGGAAGATGGCGCCGCGGAGCAGGGCGCGATGGCGTCACGAGTCACGGGCGTGGTGAAGGAAAAGTGATTGCCGCTTGTGGCAGCTTCATTTACCATATTCGCCTGCGATTGGTATGACCAATTCCGCAGGGCGCAGGTCACCATTTTCGGTCGGCGGGATGATAGCCCCGCTCAGTAGGCTGGCTGCATGCAAATACTCTTCAACGTCCTGCACATCGTCGCCGCGGTCTTCATCGTCGGGCCGATGGCGATCCTTCCGATGACCGCAATGCGCGCGCTCCGCGCCGGCAACGGTGCCCAGGTCGCGACGCTCGCGAAGTCGAGCTATGTCTTCAGCCTGCTGTCGCTTCTCGTCGCGGTCCTCGGTTTCGGCGCGCTGGGCGTGAGCGACCCGAAGGACAACTTCAGCTTCACGTCGCCGTGGATCCTGATCTCGATCATCCTCTACGTGATCGCCGTCGGCCTCAGCCTGTTCCTCGTGGTTCCGGCATTGCGCCGCGCCGCCGAGCAGCTCGAGACCGGTGCCACGACGACGGATGCCGCGGGCGCAGCAACCAGCGCAACCGACGAGAGCACCCGCTCGGGTTACGGCGCCATCGCGGGGGGCTCGGGGGTCGTCGCGCTCCTGCTCGTTGCCGTCGTCGTGCTCATGGTCTGGAAGCCGTAGCTCCCAGACCTAGATCGCGGGCGCGCAACTAGTTTGCGAGCGCGCGGAGGTCGCGCAGCACTGTGGCCGTCACGATGGCGGCGTGCGCGGCCTCGGCTCCCTTGTCTTCCTTCGAGCCGGGCAACCCGGCGCGGTCGATGCCCTGCTGCTCGTCGTCCAGGGTCAGCACGCCGAACCCGACAGGCTTTCCCGTGTCGAGTGCGACGCGCGTGAGACCGTCGGTCGCGGCGGCGGCGACGTAGTCGAAGTGCGGGGTGCCGCCACGGATGATGACGCCGAGGGCGACCACGGCATCCGCACCAGCATCGAGGATGGCCTTGCTCACGACGGGCAGCTCGAAGCTGCCCGGAACGCGCACGACGGAGTAGTCGGCAGCCGATTCCTCGAGCATCCTCGTTGCGCCCGCGATGAGGCCATCGGTGATCTGCTCGTGCCACGTTCCAGCCACGATCACGACCTTCAGGCCAGCGCCGTCAACCGGCTCGAACGATTCCGGTGCTCCTGCGCCGCTCATCGTGTACTCCCATTCGTTGTTTGTGCCGTCTCGGCAAGGTTGGCTGTGATCGAGTGGCCCATCCGGTCGCGCTTGGTCTCGAGGTAGCCCTCGTTGAACGCGCCGACGCCCACGACGAGAGGCACCTGCTCGGTCACGGTCACGCCGCGCTCCTCGAGCTGGCGCACCTTCTCCGGGTTGTTGGTGAGCAGGCGAACGGATGTGATGCCCAAGTCCTGCAGGATCGCCGTCGCCGCACCATAATCGCGGGCGTCGACGGGGAGTCCGAGGGCGAGGTTGGCGTCGAGCGTGTCGAGGCCCTCCTCCTGCAGCTTGTACGCGCGGAGCTTGTTGATCAGCCCGATGCCGCGCCCCTCGTGCCCACGCAGGTAGATGACGACCCCGCCCTCGCGCTCGATCGTGTCGAGCGCGACATCCAGCTGCGGTCCGCACTCGCACTTGAGGGAGCCGAAGGCTTCGCCGGTGAGGCACTCGGAGTGCACGCGAACGAGCGTTCCCTTGGCAGACGGCGTGCCGGACACGATCGCGACGTGGTCGGCGCCCGTCGTACGGTCGCGGTATGCGCGGAGCTTGAACGGCCCGTGATCCGTCGGCACCGTGGTCTCGACCTCGAAGATCACGCGTGACGTCTCGGGGATCGGCACGACGGCCTTGAGCTTCTCGTCGCAATGGAACTCGTTGAGGTACGCGAGCAGCGCCTCGATCGTGACGACCAGGATTCCCTCGCGCGCCCCGAGCTCGATGAGACCCGGCAGCCGCATCATCTCGCCGTCGTCGGCCACGATCTCACTGATCGCGGCGACCGGCGTGAGCCCGGCGAGCTTAAGCAGATCGACGGATGCCTCGGTGTGGCCGTCGCGCTCACGCACGCCGCCCTCGACCGCTCGCAGCGGCAGGATGTGCCCTGGCCGGTGCAGGCTGGCCGGCGTCGAGTCCAGGTTCGCGAGCACGCGCAGCGTGTGTGCTCGGTCGGAGGCGCTGATGCCGGTGCTCAGCCGATCGGCCGCATCGACGGACACCGTGTAGTTGGTTCCGCGGGCATCCTCATTGGCAGCGACCATCAGTGGCAGCTCGAGTCGGTCCGCAATTTCGTTGGTCATCGGCGCGCAGATGAAGCCAGACGAGTTGCGCACCATCCAGGCGAGCCACTCCTGGCTGGCGAGCTCGGCGGCGATGACGACATCGCCCTCGTTCTCCCTGCTCTCGTTGTCCGCAACGATGATGGGCCGGCCCGCGCGCAGTTCGGCGAGGGCATCCGGGATGGCGGCGAGACTCATGATTCGCTCCTCGTGGTGAGATCGGCGAGGGAGAGCATGCGTTCGACGTGCCTCGCCAGGATGTCTGTTTCGATGTTGACCAGGTCGCCGACCACACGGTCGCCGAGCGTGGTCGCTGTGAGTGTTTCCGGGATGAGCGACACCTCGAACCAGCCGTCGCCCCGTCCGCCGCCGACCGCGCTCACGGTCAACGAGATCCCGTCGATCGCAATGGATCCCTTGCGGGCGACCAGGGGAGCGAGCTCGGGGTCGAGGCTCAGCCGAACGACGCGCCAGGCGCTGCCCTCCGTGATGGCGAGCACGCTGGCGGTGCCGTCGATGTGCCCCTGCACGATGTGCCCACCGAGTCGGTCACCAAGTTGCGCAGCGCGCTCCAGGTTGACCCTGCGCCCCGGTTCGACGCCGTTCAGGGTACTCATGGCAAGGGTTTCGGCCATGACATCGGCCGTGAAGCTGTCCGTGGTCTGGTCGACGACCGTGAGGCACACGCCGCTGACCGAGATGGAGTCGCCGTGGTGCGCGCCCGTGACGGCGAGGGGTCCGCGCACCGTAATGCGGGCGGCATCCTGCGTGCGTTCCACCTGTGTGATCTCGCCGAGCTCTTCGATGATTCCCGTGAACATGGCTTAGCTTTCCTCTTTCCGTGCGGCCGGGTGTGCGGCGGGTTGTGGCGCCGGCTGTGCGGCGGGGTGTGCGACGACCAGCAGGTCGGATCCGAGCTGCTCGATCGAGGAGATGGTGAGCCTGCGCTGCTCGTCGATCGTGGTGACTCCGATGTCGCCGAGCGCCAGCCGGCTACCGCCGAGCAGGGTTGGCGCGAGGTAGATGAGGTACTCGTCAACGAGTCCGGCCGCGACGAGCGCGCTCGCGAGCGTTGGCCCGCCCTCGACGTACGCCCGGCGGATGCCGCGCTCGCGCAGATCGTCGAGCACCGCGTGCAGGTCGTGTGTCTCGGCCAGGATCGGCGGATTTGGGTGCCGGAAGATCGCGGCGCTCGCCGGGATGGGTCGCGTTCCGATGACGAC
>JAVECW010000094.1 GCA_030841285.1 Microbacteriaceae bacterium | reverse complement strand
CGGACTCTGCGGTTCGGAATGCTTCTGCAGCCGCACCTGTTGCACAATTCATGGACGACGACGCTCTCAAACTCTTACTCGACTCGTCGCGGACGGTAGCAATCGTGGGCTTGTCTACGGACCCGGAAAAGACCTCGAGCAAGGTCGCGGGGATTCTCATCGACGCCGGCTACGACGTGATTCCCGTCCACCCCAAGGCCACCGAGATCCTCGGCAGGACTGCTTATGCGTCTATCGCCGAGGTTCCGGTCCAGGTAGATATCGGCGACGTATTCCGTCCCGCGGAAGAAGCGGCAGGGATCGCTCGTGCGGCTGTCGAGATCGGGGCGAAGACACTGTGGCTGCAACTCGGCATCACCTCAGCCGAGGCGCGGACCATCGCCGAAGGCGCCGGCCTCCAATATGTAGAGGACACCTGCATCGGCGCCACGACCAGGCGGCTCGGTAATCGAGCGCCCACTGATCGGGTGGCCCGTCGGACGGCATGATGAGGGGTGACTGCTAAAAGCAGCTTCCGGTTGAAGTCACGTCCGCAGTTGCCGGAGACTGGTCATCGCTTGACTACATTGGTGAGATGACCAAATGGAACGTCGAGAACGTCCCCTCGCAGAGTGACCGCACCATCATCGTCACCGGAGCCAACAGCGGCCTCGGCCTGGCCACGACCGCTGCCTTGGCCGGAGCCGGCGGCCGGGTCGTGATGGCTGTGCGCGACCTGAAGCGCGGCGCGGCCGCAGCCGCCACCATCACCGGCAATGTGGAGGTCCGCGAACTCGACCTCGCCGACCTGTCGTCGGTCCGGCGCTTCGCCGAAGAATGGACCGAGCCGATCGACGTGCTCGTCAACAACGCCGGAGTCATGCTGGTGCCCCAGAGCACCACTAAGGACGGGTTCGAGACCCAATTCGGCACCAATCACCTCGGCCACTTCGCACTCACCAACCTGCTGCTTCCCCTCATTCGTGACCGCGTAGTAACCGTGTCGTCCACCGCGCATCGGAGCGGCACCATCGACCTCGACGATCTCAACTGGACATCGCGCCCTTACAAGTCCTGGGCGGCCTACGGTCAGTCCAAGCTGGCCAACCTGCTCTTCACCCTCGAACTCGAGCGCCGACTCGAGGGCGACAAGTCCTCCGTGCGCACCTTTGCCGCGCATCCTGGCTATGCCGCTACCAACCTGCAGGGACATTCCGGAAACCGCCTGCTGACCGGTCTCATGGGAGTGGGCAACAAGCTGATCGCTCAGAGTGAGCAGATGGGGGCCCTCCCGAGCCTGTTCGCGGCCACCCAAGACCTTCCCGGTGCCAGTTACGTGGGGCCGGATGGCCGCGGCGAGCAGCGCGGGCACCCCACCCTGGTCGGCCGCACCGCCGCCGCCAGCGACGTCGACATGGCCAAGAAGCTTTGGGCCGCCTCGGAGCAACTGACCGGAGTGAGTTACCCCTCGCTCACGCGCTGAATCACGCACACAGCTCCCACACTGGCTACCGCCCCACCGCTACGCAGGCTAGATCGTGCGCGGGGCGAGCTCGATGTTCGCTTGCAGCTCCGACCGATTCTGGCGGGTGACATACGCGGGGCGGTCGCGCTCCACGCGCCAGCTCTCCGAAAGCGGTCCAACATTGACCGTGTCGTAGCCGAACGTGTCATAGATCGACGTGACCAGCGCAGCCGCATCGTCGAAGTCGCTCGCGATCGCGAGTGCCCGCCGATTCGGGCTTCCTGCTGGTGCGCCGTCGGTTGCGATGTCCAGGGCAGCGATGTGATTGAAGCCCTTCACGACCTTCGACGACGGCAGGTGCTCCTGCAGCAAGCCTGAAACCGTGGCTGTGCCTTCGTCGAGTTCCGCGATGCGCCCATCCCGTTCCCAGTAGTAGTTGTTCGTGTCGATGACAGTCTTGCCGGCGAGTGGCTCGACCGGCACCTCGCGGTAGTTCTTCAGTGGAACGGTCACGACGGCGAAGTCGGCTGCGGCCGCCGCATCTTCCGCGGTGGCAGCAGTTGCGGCGGAGCCGAGTTCGCTGACGAGGCCCGCCAAGGTCTCAGGTCCACGCGAATTCGCGATCGTGACCGTGTAACCGTTCTTGATGAAGGTGCGAGCGAGAGCTTGTCCGATGTGGCCGGCGCCGATGATTCCTACGTTTGTCATGGTTGCTAACAACGCCTGTGTGCCGCGACGCATTCCTTCGAAGTTATGAATCCGGCAATTGTTCCGGAAATGTCGGAATCAACCCTGTGCAGCGCTGAAATGAAGCCTCGAAAGCAAAGGGTCAGGCTTCGATTTTCGGACCCAGCGGCTCGATGACCGGCACGACTCTCGGGTCTCCTTCGTCCGCCCCATAGTCGCTTGCCGTTGTGCGGTCGCGCCCGTCTGGAACGTGAGCCGCACGAAAGACCAGGGTTAGCAGCACCGAGACGATCGCATTCAACACGAAGGCGGTGACTGCGATGTAGATCGGGATGTTCAGGAACGGTATCGGCGCGATCGGGCCTCCGAAGTGCGCGTGCGTCACCGGGTTGACGACGGCGTATGCGGCTGCCGTGCCGTATGCGATGCCGACGGCCCAGCCGATCAGAAGCGCCCAGCGGTGGAACCAACGGGTATAGAGGCCCGCGACGATCGCAGGGAAGGTCTGCAGGATCCACACGCCGCCGAGCAACTGCATATTGATCGCTGCCGACTGGTCCATGACGATCACGAACAGGAGCGCACCGAGCTTTACCACGAGCGACACGAGCTTGGAGACCTTCGCCTCTTCGGCATCGGTCGCGTTCGGCTTGAACAGGTCACGGTAAATATTCCGGGTAAACAGGTTCGACGCAGCGATTGACATGATCGCGGCCGGCACGAGCGCGCCCACGGCGATCGCGGCGAGTGCGACACCGGCGAACCATGCGGGGAAGTGGTCGATGAAGAGCTGCGGGACGACGAGTTGCGGGTTGATCTTGCCGTCGAGCCCGATCGGCTGAGTGCCCGCCTTGATCGCAACGTACCCAAGCAACGCGAGGAACCCGAGCATGAGTGAGTAGATGGGCAGCACCACGGCATTGCGCCGGATGGTGTTGCGGCTCTTGGTCGACAGCACGCCGGTCACCGAATGCGGGTACATGAATAGCGCCATCGCCGAACCGAGTGCGAGCGTCCAGTATGCGTTGAAGCTCGTGGCCCCCGGGATCACGGAGCCGACAGGCATGCCCGTGGCGGGATTCGTCGAGGACATCTTTGCGGTTGCTGCCTGGAAGATTCCGTCCCATCCGCCGAACTGTGCGGGCAGCCAGACGATGGCCGCGATGACCGCGATATAGATGAGCAGGTCCTTGACCACGGCGATCGCCGCCGGCGCCCGGAGGCCTGCGGTGTATGTGTATGCGGCGAGCACGACGAACGCGATAATCAGCGGTAGATCCTGCGTGAAGACGTTGGCGCCACTACCGAGGCCCAGGACGGTAAGAACTGCCTTGATGCCAACGAGCTGCAGCGCGATGTAGGGCATAGTCGCCACGATCCCCGTCACCGCGACGGCGGTGGAGAGCGACTTGCTGCCGTAACGCCCGCCGACAAAGTCAGCCGGGGTGACGTAGCCGTGACGGTGCGATACCGACCACAGCCGCGCCATCAGCAGGAAGACGATCGGGTACAGCACGACCGTGTACGGAACGGCAAAGAATCCGCTGACCGCTCCGGTGCTCCACATCGCGGCGGGCACCGCGATGAACGTGTACGCGGTGTAGAGGTCGCCCCCGAGCAGGAACCAGGTGATCCAGCTCCCGAACCCGCGGCCGCCGAGGCCCCACTCGTCGAGCGAGTGCATGCCGCGTTCCTCAGGCGTGATCCTCCAGCGTGCCGCGACGAATCCCATGACCGCGACGATGACGAAGATCACGATGACGACAGTGAGAGCAACGCCATTCACCGGATGTGCCGGTGCGGCCGCGGCCACTGTGCTCGATACGGCCCTCATCGCCGCGCCTCCTCACCGGTTGCCGCATCGGGATCGTGTCGCACTGCATCCCGTCGCCTGCGGTCCTCGCGAATCATCAGGACGAAGCAAATCCACAAGAGCCCGGCGTCGATCAGAACCCAGAGCATCTGGTACCAGTAGAAGAAAGGGATTCCGAACAGAGTCGGTCCGCTTCGAGCGTAGATCGGCACGATCAGCGGAAAGACAATGCCGATGGCGATCAGTACGCCCGAGATGACGTATGGCGCTGGCTTGGCCGGGCCTCTGGTCGGCAGATCGGTTGTGGGCACGGATGCCTCCTCTGGACCCGCGCCCCGATGGGATCTCCGCCAGGACCCGCTCACGCCCGCAATCAGGGTGACGTCGACGGTGACGGGAATAGCGTTACGAGGATACACCGCCAACGCCGGTCAGGCTATTGCAAAACTCAGCGCGGAATCGTGCCTCAGTCGAGTGCTGCTAACGGCGGGGCTTGCGGGGCGGCCGGTCGCCCCGGTCGCCCAGGTCCCGACCCGCGCGGTCAGGGCGGAGCTCGATGAGCTTGCCGCTGATCCGGGTGTTCTCCAGCTTGGCAAGAACATCCGAAGAGAGATCCGCGGGCAGTTCGACCAGGGAGAAGGCGGGAAGGATCTGGATGGCGCCGAAGTCTTCTCGGCTCAGACCACCTTCGTTGGCGAGCGCTCCGACGATCTGGCGGGGCTCCACCTTCTGGCGTTTGCCGACCTCGATCCGGTACGAAGCCATCGACTTGTCGTTGGGACGTGCCCGTCGCTCCGGACGCTCGGTCCTGCCGGGCCGCTCACCGGGGCCCCCGCGATCGTCGCGGCCGCTTCGGTCAAAGCGAGCCGGCCGGTCAGCGCGAGCAGACCGGTCGCCGCGGGAGCTCTCTTCGCGTTCGTAACGCTGCGCGCGAGCGTCTTCGGGGGAGAGCAGCAACGGCGTCTCGCCTTGGGCGACGATCGCGAGGGCAGCGGCCACATCGGCCTCCGGCACATCGTGGTGGTCGACGTAATGACCAACGATGTCGCGGAAGAGCGCGACGCGGTCTGCCTGGCCAAGCGCCTCGGTGATCGCGTCGTCAAAGCGAGCGAGGCGGGTGACGTTCACGTCCTCGACGGTCGGCAGCTGCATCTGCGTGAGCGGCTGACGGGTCGCCTTCTCGATGGCGTCGAGGAGTCGACGCTCGCGCGGTGTGACGAAGCTGATCGCGGCACCGCTTCGGCCGGCGCGCCCGGTGCGACCGATGCGGTGGACGTAGGACTCCGTGTCGATGGGGATGTCGTAGTTGACGACGTGACTGATGCGCTCCACGTCGAGGCCACGGGCAGCGACATCCGTCGCTACGAGAATGTCGAGCTTGCCCGACTTGAGCTGCTCGACAGTGCGCTCACGCTGGATCTGGGCCACATCGCCGTTGATCGCCATCGCCGAGTAGCCGCGAGCTCGCAGCTTCTCGGCGAGCGTCTCCGTCTCATTCTTGGTGCGGACGAACACGATCATTCCCTCGAAGTTCTCCACCTCGAGGATGCGGGTGAGCGCGTCGACTTTCTGCGGGTAGGACACCATCAGGTAGCGCTG
>JAVECW010000172.1 GCA_030841285.1 Microbacteriaceae bacterium | reverse complement strand
CCGAGTTCAGCGTCGCCCCGACCACTTTCGCGCCTGGCCCGACCTCGACCGGCACGGACTCGCCGGTGAGCACGCTCGCGTCGATTGCGGAGTTGCCCTCGACGACCTCGCCGTCCGTCGCTACCTTCTCGCCTGGCCGAACCACGAACAGATCGCCGACGACGAGCGTCGCGGTCGCGACCCGCGCTTCCACGCCGTCGCGGATGATCGTTGTCTCCTTCGCCCCCAACTCGAGCAGCGCCGTGAGCGCGGCACCGGAGCGCCGCTTCGCCCTCGCCTCGAAGTACCGGCCGGCCAGCATGAAGACCGTGACGGCGGATGCGACCTCCAGGTAGAGCTCATCAGCGCCGCGCCCCGGCGTGAGCGCGAACGACATCCTCATCCCAGGCATGCCAGCGGTGCCGAGGAACAGCGCGTAGAGCGACGAGCCGAATGCGGCGAGAACTCCGACGCTGATCAGCGTGTCCATCGTCGCTGCGCCGTGGCGGGCATTGGTCCACATCGCGCGGTGGAACGGCCAGGCGCCCCAGACCGCGACGGGGGCAGCGAGGGTGAGAGCGAGCCACTGCCAGTTCGTGAACTGGATGGCAGGAATCATCGAAAGCACGGCGACGGGGGCGGCGAGCGCCGTCGAGACCAGTAGCCTCCTGCGAAGGGCGACAGCTTCGCCCTCTGGCTCGGCAGGCGCCGTGGTTTCCTGGAGCGCCGGCCGTGGAGGCTCTGCGGTGTATCCGGTCGCCTCGATCGTCGCGATCGCGTCCTGCACGGTCGTGCCGTCAGGGAGGAGCACGCTCGCTTTCTCCGTCGCGTAGTTCACGCTCGCTTCGACGCCCGGCATGCGGTTGAGCTTCTTCTCGATCCGCCCGGCACACGTGGCGCAGGTCATCCCGCCGACGAGCAGCTCGACCCTCTGCGCGCTCACCTTCTCCGCGCTCACCTTCGCTCCGCTCATTACGCCTGTGTCACGAGCTGGTAGCCCGCCTCGTCGATCGCGGCGGCTACCGTGTCCCGCTCGAGCGGTCCCGCGCTCGACACCGCGACCTTGGATGTGCCTCCTGCCACGAGCTCGACCTGCACGCTCTCCACACCGGCGAGCCCGCCGAGTTCAGTGGTGACGCTTGTCACGCAATGTGCACAGGTCATTCCGAGTACGTCATACGTTGTCGTGTTCATGGATGAGTTCTCCGTTTCAGATCGGGCGACGAGTATCGCCAGGGGCACCAATTTATACCATAGGGGGGTATAGTACTAATCGCAGGCAGAGAAGGATGCCCCCGCCGGCGTTATCCTGAGCGTGCACGTCGAAGGGACGGAACGACCATGAACGAGACGACAGTCATGCCGGGTGCGGCGCCCGAGGAACAGGATGCTCGCGGGGCACACGACGGCCCGCACGGCTACATCTCGGCCAAGGAGAATTACCTCAAGCGCCTGCGCCGGATCGAGGGCCAGGCCCGTGGCCTGCAGGGCATGGTGAGCGACGAGAAGTATTGCATCGACATCCTCACCCAGATCTCAGCGATGACGAGCGCACTCCAATCGGTGGCCCTCGGACTGCTCGACGACCATCTCAGCCATTGCGTCGTCGACGCGGCCGCCAAGGGCGGGCCAGAGGCAGACGTCAAGATCAAGGAAGCGTCGGACGCGATCGCGCGGCTCGTCCGATCCTGAGCCGCAACAGCATCCGAACGGCGGGCGAAAGCCCACCGCCACTCCGCGCCCATGCGCGTATCGTTGAGAGAGCAGTGCTGCCGGTCTCACCGTAGGAGGGCCTCATGCAGAGCACCTATGTATTGCCACCCGTGGAACAATGGTGGCCCCACCTCGACATTCCGGCCAAGCAGTGGGTGGTCAGTCATTTTGGGGAGCCCCTCCCCCCAGAGATCGTCGCCGAGATCTGCACCCTGTGCAGCTCTGACGCTTCCCCGGCGGATGCGAACGTCACCCTGACCAACGCCGAGCGTGACTTTATCGAGACCCAGATCGAGTTCGTCGACTAGCCAGCCGTCGACGAGACAGCGGCCCGGCTGATCGCGGTTCTCTGCTACCGGCGACGGCCGGGTTTCCGCGTCTGCCGACGCTGCGATGACGTGCGTGCCGGCGACTTCGCGGCGGCCTTCGCGCCCTTCGCCGCCCTCGCCGCCTTCGCGGCCTTCGCGGCCGCTGCGTTGCGTGCAGCACGGGCGGTTACAGCGGCGGCGACCTCGGCGGCGGCAACCTCTGGCGTCCTCGAGCTGTTGGCACCGCGTCCGCGAACAATGCCCACGAACTCGTCGATCAGCGGGTTGGTGGCGTCATCGCGCCAGGCCAGCGCGACCTGGCTTGGTTCGGCATCCTCGATCTGCATGGCGACGACGTCCCGACGGCGAAGCGCTTTAGCGATCGACTGCGGCATGATCGCGATGCCCGTCCCGCCAGCGACCGCACGGAGCGTCGCTTCATCCGGCTCTCCCGTGATCACGCTCTCGTCGGCGAGGTCAGCGAGGACGATGGACTTCTCGAGGGTCAGAAGGTGCTCCTCGTGGAGCGTGACGACGACGTTCTCGGAGTACAGCGGGATCACGTGCAGACCATCGGGGTCGATGGGAAGCCGCACGAAGCCCATGTCGATGTGCGCGTCGTGGAGCAGGCGCTGCTGATCGGCCACACTCGTTCGAACAACCTCGAGGGCGACATCCGGATGCCGCTGCGCGAACGCGCGCGTCCACTTGCCAACCGTCACGCCAGGCGGAAAGGCAATCGTGAAGGTCGCTGCGGTCATGGTTCGAGGGTATCGCCCTCCTCCGGCGGGCCGGAGACGCCGCATGGTTGAGCGATACGCTGTCTGGATGAGTTCGGAGAAACAACAGCAGACCATGAAGCCGGCAACGGCAGCCAAAAAGCTCGGCATCTACCTGCCGGCAGCGCCCGAGTCCTTCCAGGATGGCGACATCACCCGCGCTGAACTCACAGCCCTCCTCAACGAGCCACCGGCCTGGCTGGTCGACCTGCGCAAGAACGGACCTCATCCGCGCGACGTCGTCGCCGGCAAGCTGGGCGTCTCGATCTCGGGACTCGCGCGAGCTGGAATCACCGATCCGCTGACCTCGGGCGAAATCTCGGCCTTGCTTGCGGCCCCGCCGGCCTGGCTCGTCCAGGAGCGGAAGACCCAGGCGGATGTCCGCGCAGAGAAGCAGCGCGTCAAGGCCAGAAACGCGGAGCGGGCGGGCAACCAGCCATCGAGCTAGTGCGTCGCGTCCGCCGCCTCGATCAGCGCCAGGAGCGCCGAGGCGTACGCGACAGCCGGATCCGCGGCCTCGAATGACGACGTGCCTCCCCCCAGCGTGATGTCGACGCGATAAACGACTCCGCCGTCGCCATCGCCGTCCACATCAACATCGATGCGACGCAGCGAACGAAAAGTACCACCCAGGAGGCTCCGCAGTTGCTCCTCCCGCGGCAGCCACAGCGCGTCCTCGAGTGCGAGCGAATCCAGCGCCCACTCCGTCGTGCCATTGAAGCCGAGGATCGTGCCCGTGTCGAATTCGTGCGGTTCGATGGTCATGTCGCTGACCGTGAAGACGTCACTTTCCAACTCGGGCCGGTCAATCACGAAGGCGTCACCGGAAGCCGGGCGCCAGCGCATCCCGGCGTGTCGAAGCGCACGTGCGATGTCCAGGCCGATCATGCGTTACGCCGGAGGCCAAACCCCGATGATGATCGCCATGATGACGATCGTCACGAACTCGTGCGCGATGTTGAGGATCGTGAGCCCCCACGGTCTGCGGTCGAATGCATCATGCGTGATCATTCGCGCCGCCGTGAAACCCAGCCACAGGATGATCCCGGTCAACAGCGCGCTCGCAAAGAAGGAGCCCCCGTAGAACTTCCATGCGATGAAGGTTGCGCCAGCAAGCACCCAGGCTGTGATGAAACTCACGATCACCGTGATGACGAGCGGGAAGACAGTGCCGGAGCGCATGGACTCTTCCGTATGGCCGACGGCCTTCATCCAGTACTTGCCGAAGACGGCCCTCGCGTACCAGATCGAACCGACCACCATGCTCGATGCAGTCGCCACCAGCACGGCCCAATAGTTGATCGAAGGAACCACGACGTACTCCTCTATCCGGGTGCCCACCGACGCTGGTGGGGGCTGCCTTGGAGTCTATTGCTGGCGTTCGCTCTGGGCCTAACGATTCGGCCCATCGACCCCTAGAACTCCCCACTCGAAAGTATTAATCTGGCGCTAGTTGAGCCAACCCGACTCAGCTTTTGGAAACGATGCCAGACCGTGAAAAGCGGCTGACGAAAAAGGAGTTGATGAGAATATGGCCTCGAATTTTGACCCATTCCGCGAGTTGGACCGCGTGGCGGGTGCCCTCTTCGACACCAGGCAGGGGCCACGGCTCATGCCCATGGACCTCTACCGCGATGGTGACACGTACGTCTTGAGCGCCGACCTCCCCGGAATTGACCCAGGGTCGGTTGACATCGACGTCGACGGCCAGTTGCTGACGATCCGCGCCGAGCGCACGCTCTCCAGTGGCGAGGGAGTCAAGTGGCTCACTCGTGAACGCCAGGCCGGTTCGTTCCTGCGCCAGTTGAACCTGGGCCAGGGCATCGACACCGACCGGATCGAGGCGCATTACGCCAACGGCGTGCTGAGCGTCACGATCCCGATGAGCGAGAAGGCACGACCACGCAAGATCGAAGTGAAGAGCCAGGCGGACACCCAGACCGTTCAGGTCAAGGAGGGTGAGCGCCCGATCTCGGCGTAGTCACCCCAACGACAATGGCCCGGAGTCACACTCCGGGCCATTTGCAATACTCCGAGCCATTTGCAACACTCGGGCCATTTGCAATTCAGAGCGCCGTCGCCGAGGACCCCCCTAGCCGAAGAGCAGCGCAGCCTCGTCGTACCGCGCCTGCGAGACCATGTTGAGGCCACCCGTCGCCTCCGCGATGCTTACGTTGACGACATCCGTGCCCCGCAGCGAAACCATCGAGCCCCACCGGCCTTCGACGACGGCGTCGATGGCGGACATGCCCAGACGGGTCGCGAGCACGCGGTCGAATGCGCTCGGCACGCCACCGCGCTGCATGTGGCCGAGCACCGTCGCGCGGGATTCGATTCCCGTGCGCTCCTCGATCATGGGTGCGAGCATCTCACCGATGCCGCCGAGGCGTGGCCGATTGAAGGCGTCGAGACCTTTATGCGAGTGCGCCCCTTCCATGGTGTCGAGGTGGAAGCCCTCGGAGACCACGATCACGGGAGCGCGGCCGCGATCGCGCACGCTCTCGACCCACGCGCAAATCTGTTCGATCGACTGAGGCTGCTCCGGGATCAGGATCGCGTGGGCGCCCCCTGCCATGCCGGAGTGCAGGGCGATCCAGCCGACGTGACGGCCCATGACCTCGACGACCATGCAGCGCTGGTGCGACTCGGCAGTCGTCCGCAGCCGGTCGATGGCCTCGGTCGCGATTTCGACAGCGGTATCGAACCCGAACGAGTAGTCGGTGGCGGCCAGGTCGTTGTCGATTGTCTTCGGCACGCCGACGATCCTCATGCCGGCATCGGTGAGCCTGCGCGCGGCCGTGAGGGTGCCCTCGCCGCCGATTGCGATGACCGCGTCGATGCCGTTCTCGTCGAGCATCCGCTGGATGTTCTCCGGCCCTCCGCGCTCGCCCTCGAAGGGGTTGGTGCGGCTCGAGCCCAGGATCGTGCCGCCCTGGCGAGAGAGGCCGCGCACGCTGTGGCGGTCGAGCGGCATGATGTCGGCGTCGACGACGCCACGCCAGCCATAGCGGAATCCGACGAACTCGGCGTCGTGAACGCGCACGCCTTTGAGCACCGCGCCGCGGATGACCGCGTTCAAGCCGGGGCAGTCTCCCCCGCTCGTGAGGATGCCGATTTTCATGATGCTCCTAACTCGCCTGAGTTGATCATGCCCGAGCGGAGCGGAAGAGCCAAAACGACTCTCAGGCCAGGTCGTCGAGCCCCAGCGCTCGCGCGAGTTTCGATGAACTCGTGGATGGCCTCGCGCTCGTCTCGATGAGCCTCTGCTCGATCTCATCGAGGAGGGCCTCGCGTTCTGCCGGCGTATCAGGTGCGCCACCGAGCAACTCGACCTCCCACTCGCGCCAGGCGCGGACCCCACCCGAACGCAGGTCCTCGGAGCGCACCTGGTCGTCGCACAGCTCGGCCACGGCGAAGCCCGCCGCGTCGAGCAGGATCGTCGTGGTTCGCGTGTTCGTCACACGCGCGAGTGGCTCGAGCCTGGCACCCGCCACGAGATCCGCAAGAGGCTCGATGACGGCGTCTGGCACGACCTCGCTGTCCGTGAGTGGCCAGAGCAACTCGGTCCGGCCCTCCTCGGCCGCGAGCTTGATGTGCCAGCCGGCATCCGCTCCGCCTTCCCGCCTCCGCAGGGCGGTACTGTGACGCGCCAGATCGAGCGCGGGCGTGTCGAAATACACGGCCGTGAGTTCGATCACTTCCGGCGCACTCTCGGTGGCGACCGCGCCGACGCCGATCAGGCTTGGCGCTTTGATCTCCGCGTCGACGTCATACTTGCGTTCGATCTCGATTTGGATCTGGTGGGTCATCATCTATCTCTGGTCGAGCCTCGGCCGGGTTGCGAATTGTCCTGCTGCCACGTGTGACTCTAGCCCTCCGCCACGTCGATGAGCACCTTGCCGACGGTACCCGCCGCGACCGCGTCGTGCGCCGCAGCGGTCTGCTCGAATGGGAAGCGGGTTAGCCGAAGCCCGCGGTCCTCGCCGACCGTGAGCGCGCCATCCGCGATGGCGTCCGTCAACGCCTGGATCGCATTGGCCTTGCCATCCATGCTCGTCGTGTACGTCGACAGGAACTGGAAACGCGTGTTAGGGAGGAAGTAGTGACGAATGGGCAGCGTGACCGTGTCTCCGCCGTCGGTTGCGTAGATCGCCACGGTGGCCGCCTGCGCGACCACCGCAGCGATGAGATCCGCGTTCACTGCCGGCGCGACCTCGACGATCAGGTTCACGCCGTTTGGAGCGATCTCGCGGATGCGCGCCGCAGCATACTCGATGCGATAGTTCACGACGTGGTGAGCGCCGGCCTTGCGTGCGAGCTCAGCTTTCTCTGGGCTGCTCACCGTCGTCACGACCGTCGCACCCGCCCACGCGGCCAGCTGGATCGCTGCGTTCCCGACCGCGCCGGCTCCTCCTGCTACGAGAACGGTCTGGCCGGCAAGCGCGCCAGGCTCCAGGCGGTCGGGGCCGCCATCGAGGGTCGTCAGTGCCCGGTGCGCGGTCATAGCGGGAATTCCAAGCGATGCGCCGAGGTCGAAGGATGCCCCGGCAGGCAGTGCGACGACCTGGAACTCCGGGAGCACGACGAATTCCTGCGCGGTTCCATCCGGCCGGCCGAACGCAGCATCCCAGACCCAGACCCGATCCCCGGCGGCGAGACGAGTGACCCCCGCGCCGACAGCATCCACGACTCCTGCACCGTCCTGGTTGGGAACCTGTGGCGCGGCGAGCGATCCGCTCCCGGATCCCTGCCGGGCCTTCCAGTCGGTCGGATTCACGCCGGAGACGACCACCCGCACACGCACCTCTCCAGGCCCGACATCCGGAACGGGGCGTTCGACGAGCTGGAGGACGGTTGCATCACCGTTGGCGGTGTACTGGATCGCTTTCATGCGGATGACAACCTGCCCCTTACCCCTGCTATTCCGTTCGACCACGCCCTGGCGCTCTCGATCCAGACGATTTCCAGTCGGTTAGGCATAACTATTCCGGACACGTCGGCGTACCCTCACAATATGAGCGATCGCAGCGGGCACGACCCGGATCTGTTCGATGAATTCAAGGAGAGCCAGGACGGCGACTACGAACCTGAGCTCAATCCATTCGACTCAGACGACCTGCCCATCGAGATCGAACCTGAGAATACTTTCATAGACGACGACCGCGCCGTTTCACTTGACAACGACGAAGACGAGTAGCTGGGTTTACCAACGCGCCGACCGGCGTTCAGCATTTGGACACGTCCTGCTGTTGAGATGGTTCACATGAGCACCATGGTGCGTGAGCCTCGGGTAGCGGAGTATCCGCGCCCGAATCACTTTGTCGTCCATCTCAGCGATACCCACTTCGTTGGGGGGGACGGCCTGCTGTATGGCGCCGTCGACGCCGAAGGCCAACTCCGCCGCCTCTTCGCCGAGTTCGAAGAGGCGGGCGCCAGGCCGGAAGCGATCATCTTCACCGGAGACCTGGCCGACCGGGGCGATCCCGCTGCGTATGCTCGGCTCCGCGCGATCGTCGAACCCGCGGCCGAGCGCATCGGCGCCCAGCTCATCTGGGTCATGGGGAACCACGACAACCGCGCGGCCTTCCGGGTGGGCCTGCTTGGCCAGGAACCGTCGATGGCATCGATCGACCGCGTTTACGACGTGAACGGCCTTCGCGTGATCGCGCTGGACTCCAGCGTGCCAGGCGCCCACTACGGCGAGATCACGAGCGACCAGCTCGACTGGCTCGCCGAGGAACTCTCCATCCCGGCGCCGCACGGCACGATTCTCGCCATGCACCATCCTCCCGTGCCGAGCGTGCTCGATCTCGCCGTCATGGTGGAGCTGCGCGACCAGCGCGCGCTTGCCGAGGTGCTTGAGGGCACGGATGTCCGCAGCATCATCGCGGGGCACCTGCACTACTCGACGAACGCGACTTTCGCGGGCATCCCGGTGTCCGTGGCATCCGCAACGTGCTACACGCAGGACCTCAACGTGCCGGTCGGCGGAACCCGTGCACGTGACGGCGCACAGGCATTCAATCTCGTGCACGTCTACGAAGACACGGTCCTGCACTCCGTCGTACCGATCGGGCAGTTCCCGACCGTTTCGTACGTGTCTGCCGAGGAGACCGCAGAAGTACTGGACTCCGCCGGCGTCGTGATCCCGCCAGCGGTTGCCGCTCCGGTTCCCGTCGAGGAGCCGTTGACGTCGCTGATCGACCCCCCGACGACGCCCATCGGAGTGCTGGCGGGCGTCTAGGCGACCGCGTCCCGTTCGACGACTGCTGCCTACTCGAAGAACGTTCGACCCTCATCCGGTTCCCGTTCCCAGGGCGCCGGAATCGGGAAGTACCGCTTGAGGAACTCGACCACGATGGCTGCACGCTCGTCGGCCGAAACCTCAGGGAAGCTGCCGTCGTTGAGGCAGAAGAAGTCGTCAGAGCGATTCTTGAGCATGCCTGGCAGCATCGCGAGGCCGGACCGCGCGGTCGTGTCGACGTAGCGGACCCGTGCGTTTTCCTGCTGCACGGCCCGCCCGGTCAGGAGCGCGTAGTAGTGGTAGAGCGAATTCGTGACCGAGATGTCCGTGCCCGAGCGGAACACGCTCTTCTGCATCCGTGCGAAGTCATCGGGGAATTCGCGCTCGAGTTCGAGGAGGATGCTCGTCCGAAGCGGTGTCGCCGCGTGCTCGAGGTGCCTCGTGATCACGCCGCCGAAACGCTCCCACAGCAGCCGCCTGTTCACGCGAGCTGCGTTCTCGAATCCGCTTCGCCCTGGCTCACTGTCACCGAGTCCGATCCTGGTCTGCGCCTCGATGAACTTCGTCACGCCGCCGGCGGAGAAGAAGGTGCTCGGCTGCACAGGGCGACCGAAGAACATGTCGTCGTTCGAGTACAGGAAGTGCTCGCTGAGACCGGGGATGTGCTGCAGCTGACTTTCGACTGCCTGCGAGTTGTGAGTCGGCAAACCCGAGCAGTCAGAGAAGAACGCTTCGCTGGGCATGAGCGTCACCCTGGGGTCGTCGGCGAGCCAGGCCGGACGTGGCGAATCCGTCGCGATGAAGATCCTGCGCACCCACGGCGCGAACAGGTAGACCGATCGCAGGGCGTACTTCAACTCGTCGATCTGGCGATAGCGGGCCTCCGCGTCGTCCCCCTCTCCGACGACGTAGCTCTGCATGCGCTTGGCACGCTCGCGTTGGAACTCGATATCGGTGCCGTCGACCCACGAGAAGACGATGTCGATGTCGAAGCGAACGTCCGATGCGTGCGGGTCGAACATCCCGATCAGTGTGTTCCAGTTCGCACCGTGCAGCGCGACCGTCGTTCGGACGGCTTCCGATCGCGGCAACATCCGCCTCGTGAGCGAATTTTCGACAGGACAGTCGATGAAGTCGTCGTCGAAGCGCCAGAACTGCAGCTCCACACCGCTCGATGCGCCATACCTGAGGCCGCCGACGGGTTCGAGCCTGGGACGATACAGGCGGAAGATGCGCGCCTTGCGCTTCGTCGAGAGCGTCCCTGTGTTGACCAGCAGGGGCGGTCTGGCTTTGCCGTCGAGGGTCTTCGAATAGAGCGGCTCGTCCTCGCACGCGAGTGCGAGCGCACCCTCGACAGCAGCACGCAGCGTCTCGTCAACCGCAAGCACGGGGCGCTCGTCGTTGCCGCGAACCAGGAGGAAGTCGATGCCGGCATCCGTGAGAATGCGACCGATGAAGAGCAGGTCATCGACGAGTGCCTGGCGCGGCGTGAGGTCGGGATTGACGAGGTGGGCGACGCCTTTTCGCACAACGACGTCAGGGCGATTGTGCGTGTTCGGCCAGGATCGCGGAACCGCCACGAACCCGGAAGCCAGCCCGAATTCATCCTCCGGCTCCTGTACAGGCTCCAGGGCCAGGTTGTGGGTTACTGCACTACCCGTAGTCATATTTCAGCCCAATCGTTACGAGTTTGGCCGGCCACGTGAATGGTCCGCTGGCTGATGTTCGCCTTAGCTTACGCCCGGATTCCCTCGGTGCCGCCGAGTGCCTCGGTGAGAAGGTGAATGAGCGCATCGAGCTGTACAGAGTCGGCTGAGCCGGGCTCGACATCCGCCCCATCGAGGGCCCGTGCGGCGAGCCCCTGCTTGGCGTCGATGAGCTCGGCGATCTTCGAATCGATGGTCTGGGCAGCGATGATGCGCCATGCTGTGACGGGCTCCTCCTGCCCGATGCGGTGCACGCGATCGATCGCCTGCGTCTGCTCGGCGGCCGTCCACGAGAGCTCGGCGAGCACGACGTTCGACGCGGCTTGGAGGTTGAGCCCGACGCCGGCCGCGGTAAGGGAGCACACGGCGACGGCGACATCCGGATCGTTGTTGAAGGCGTCGATCTCCTTCTGGCGCGACACGGCCGTCTGGTCTCCGCGGATCGAGATCGAACGAAGGTCACGCGCGGCGAATGCTTGCTCTGCGGCATCCATGACGTCGATGTGCTTGGCGAAGAAGACGACCTTGCCGACCGAGCGCGCGAGCTGAGCGGCATAGTCGGAGGCGAGGTTGGCCTTCGCCTGGCCGATCTTGCGCACCATCGTGAAGACGTTCTCGCCGGTCTTGGCGGACTTCGATTCCTCGAGTTCCGACTGGGCGACGAGTCGGATGAGGTGCGTTCGGTGGGCATCGCTGTCTCCGCCGAACGAGTCGGGAACCCCCGCCGCTGCAGCGCGGTTGAAGCGTGTGACGAGTCTGGCTGCGAGTTCGCGCTCGGCCTGGCGGATAGAACGGCCCAGGTCGTCATCGAGCTCGACCGGAAGGTCGACGACTCGGCGGCTCGGAAGGTCGGCCGCGACATCGACCTTGCGCCGGCGCACGATGCCCATGTCGATCACGGCCTCCCTCGCGACGGAGTAGAAGCCGAAGTCGGCTGGCGTCAGCCCGGTCTCCTCGAGCCTCTCCATGAGTTGAGGCCGCGGCTTGTTGCCGTCGATCCAGCCCAGGAACTGCCAGATCGCCCGGAAGTCGTCGATGTCGTTGATGAGCGGGGTGCCGGTGAGCGCGAGCAGCAGCGGGTCTCCCGCGGGAGCAGAGGCGCGGATGGCTTCGGCGAGGCCGAGCACGTACTTCGAGCGCTGTGAATTCAGGTTCTTGATGAAGTGCGCCTCGTCGACCACCATGCCCTTGAAGCCGAGCCTGCTGAGCCAGGCGAGGTGGCGGTCGAGGACCTCGTAGTTGACGATGACGACATCGGCGAACGCATCCAGCCCCTCCCCGTCGCCATGGATGACCGTCGCCCTGCGGTGCGGCGTCCACAGCTCGACCTCGCGCGCCCAGTTCATCTTCACGACGTTCGGCACGACCGCCAGGAGCGGGTACGCGCCGGCTACGGATGCCGCAAGCACCGACTGCGCGGTCTTGCCGAGGCCTGGCTCATCGGCGAGCAGAAAGCTCCGGTGGCCCATCCGCACGCTCTCGACGAAACGCGCCTGGTGACCCATGAGTTCCATGCCCTGCGGGGAATATCGGTCGATCGCCGGCGCGACCGGCAGCTCCATGCTGGCCGCCTGGCCACCTGCTCCGTACTCGAAGGACTTGAACAGCGGTCCGAGCAGCTCCCACGAGTCGAGGCGACGGCGAGGTACGGGCGTGGTCGTGGCGGCGCGGCTGAAGTCGGGCGCCAGGAACGGATTGGAGAGCTGGCGCGCCTTGACCGACTGCGGAATGACCTGCTTCTCCGCGAGCTGCGGCGGCAGGGCATCTTCCTGCTTCGGCGCGGCTCGCTCTGTCGTGATGATGAGGTCGTCTGGGCTGAGTTCGGTTCCGGATTCGAGCAGCCAGTCCCTGCGTAACTTCTGTGCCGTCGTACTCGGCGCCGACTCGCTCTCGAGGAGGGTGATCAGCGAGGTGTCCCGTGCCGCCGTCTTCGCGAGGATCGTCGCGATGCCGTCGAGGCGCTTGAGCTGCTCGGCACGCGCGGCATCCGTCAGCCCCGCATCGGTCTTGGCCCTCGCGCGTTCTTCGCGCATGAGGAAGGCGATGACCTGGAACTTGGTGCGATTCGTCGGCCCGAGCTTCTTGCCGTCCGCGGCCTTGGCCTCCACCTCGCGCACCTTGCGCGCGAGCACGGGGATGAGCCCATCGTTGTTGGCGTGACGAGAGCGCGCTCCGGAGCGGCGTTGTGGTGCGTTGCGGGCCTGCGTACTGCGTTGGCCGGATCGAGGCATGATCCTCCTGTGAGGGCGGGCGATCGCGAATGACGATCGCACTGCGCCGGGCCCTGACTCGGGCAACGTCAATGGATCAGGGCGGCGTGTGCTGGCCAGGTCGTATCCGCCTGGCCGTGAAGACACACCGCATCGTCACGAGTATCGAACTGGTGACCGGGAACCGGCGCTATGCCTAGCTTACGCGAGCGACGCGGCTTTCCTCCACCGCGCCGCTCCGTTAGCGCCTGGTGTCCGCGGGAGTCCTGATCAAGATCCCGGCGGCAATGAACACGACGGCCGCGGCAAGGTGCAGGAGCCGCAACAACAGGTCCGGCATCGCGATGGGGAACACCGGGTTCCACACCACTGCGATCGGCACCAGACCGATGAGCCACCACCAGCTCTTGGCCTGGGCGGCGAACACGCACATGATCAGGGCGAGGATGCTGGTCGCATAAAGGACGCCCGTGAACCACGCGTTACCGATCAGGGCGAGACCCGCGATCAGGATGATGCCGCCGAGGAGCCCGGGGGCCAGCGCGTTTCTGCTGAATTCGGGATACGTAGCGCCTCGTGTCATGTCGAGGTCAAGTCTACGGCCCGGCCGGCGCTGGGCTGCCCGGGCCGCATCCGCCACCCGTGACGCAGGAATGTCTCACCCACGGCGCACGCGCCGTGGGTGAGACAACCTGCCGAGAA
>JAVECW010000153.1 GCA_030841285.1 Microbacteriaceae bacterium | reverse complement strand
TCGTCGCGGTCCAGCTCCGTCGAGGGCTGGTCGCGCTCGGGATCTGAGCCCGCCGCTCGAGACGAAGGCGACGCATCCGAACCCGAAGTCCGGCCACGTAGCGCTTACGCGGTGCGCTGGAACCAAGGCGGATAAACCGCAACCTTGGTGCTGAACGCCGACGACTGCAGGATGCCTTTGGCCTCGTTCCGCGCCTTGTCGTTTGCGACGCCAACGAGTGTCACGAACTCGAACGGAAGAGTCTCCGGCACAAGGTACTCGGCGGCCAGGATCGCATCCGAATCCTCGTCGGAGCGAAGCTTCCTCAGCATGCGCTCGTTGTCGTCGCGCGTCGAGCCGAAGCGAGTGAGCACATGTGCAGCGTCCCCATTCGTCACGACCGCGAGGAGCTCGCCGTCGACCTGCCAATCGGTGACGTGCTTGACCGTGCTGACCAGGATCACGAATTCGGATGCCTTCGACGCACGGATCGCGGGCGACAGCCGGGGATCCATCGCACCGGCCCGGACACTCTGCCAGACGGCAGCATTCGGCGCCAGGAAGAACGGCACGAAGCTCGCGACGCTCGGGCTACCCGAACCTGCGATGTGGGTTGTGCGGCGTGCTTCGCGGTTTTCGGCAGAGGACATGTCGACCGTCGGGTGCGTGCCGCCGTTGGCGCGCGCATCCGCGTGAAGTGCACCACTGCTCAGGATGTCGGCGAGGTTGCTCATGTGGGTGACGTGGTAGATCCGCTGATCGCCGACGTTGTCGAGATGAGCCTTGGACGCTGGCGTGCGCGCCGGACCGGACCCCGGCGCCGTGCGACGCGCGGACGTACCTGCTGCTACGCGTGGGCGAGCTGCGCGCTGCTTCGCAGCTTCTGCGTCAACCATAGGAACGGGCTTCGGGTAGCACACGTCGCACTGTCCCGCATCAAGCCCATGAATACATTCCTCGGCCAAAGCACATCCTTATTGTTCGTTTCGCTCGACATCCGCGCGTATGCCGCTTCAACTACGTTACGTCGATTTCGGATCCAGAAATACCGCGCATAGGGTGGAATGATGCCTACACCCGCTGAATACATCCCCGCCGCCGGCTCCGTTCTCATGTTCACCACCGACTGGTGCGGTTACTGCAAGCGCCTCAAGAGCCAGATGGACAGCGCAGGCGTCGCGTACACCGAGGTCAACATCGAACAGATCGACGGCACCGCTGAGATCGTCGCCCAGGTCAATGGCGGCAACCAGACGGTCCCCACGCTCGTGTTCCCGGATGGCAGCACCGCGACCAACCCGTCGCTCGCCGACGTGCAGGCGCGCCTGGCCGCCTAGGTTTCGGGTCGGGTGCCGGGCGCGTCCGCGCCCGCATCCGCCTGACAACGACCGAGGGCCCGCCCTCCCAATCGGGAGTGGCGGGCCCTCGGCATCACACGCGAGCTAGGTGACGACGAGCGGTACAGGCTGTCCGGAGACCTGCTTCGGGATCAGCCTGACGTTGTTGAATGCGTTCTGGATAATTGCGGCCCCGATCGGGCCGAGCAGGAAAAGCAGCCAGAAAGCGGCATGCCGACTCATTCCCTTGTCGGTGTACTGTTCGACACCAACCGCGTACTTCCATTCCCACCAGATGTTGGCGATCGGAACGATCAGGAGCCATCCGGTGGGAATCGTATCCACCGTTCGGTTCATCTCGTTCTTCGTTTTCACCAACCACACGAGCGAATAGATTCCGAAGGTGACTATTGGCAGCAGCAGTGGTGCCGCTGGGCTACGTCGCTTCATTGAGATATCCCCCTGCGATTGTTCTGATCGCATGGCCCCGACCTTATTGAGGGTGCTCGAAGGACACGAGTCCCCATTGGGGGAAGCGAATTTGACGATCCGGTCAAAAAATGCGATTCTGGACGCCGTGGTCAAGCAATCCCGCACAGCAACCCCCGCCCGTTCCAAGACTCGCGAAGGCTGGCCGCACGCTCCGGCTCGAGCCTGGCTCGCCGTCGCATCCATCGCTCTCGGATCCTTCATTCTGGTGACGACCGAGCTCCTGCCGATCGCACTCCTCACGCCGATTTCGCGTGATCTGAACGTCTCGGAGGGCGTGGCCGGGCTCATGGTCGCGATCCCCGCGATCCTGGCTGCGATCACCGCCTTGGTGCTCACCGTCGCATCCGGCCGCATCGACCGACGCAAGCTTCTCATCGGCTTCAGCCTTCTCCTCCTCGCGTCCGACCTGCTCGGGATGCTCGCGCCAAACTTCGTCGTCATGATCCTCGCGCGGGGGCTGTTGGGCGTCGCACTCGGTGGCTTCTGGTCGCTCGCCGCTGCCCTTGCCCCGCGCCTCGTGCACGAGAGGTTCATCGGACACGCGACGTCGCTCGTCTTAGGCGGGATCTCCGTCGCGACAGTTCTCGCGGTCCCGGCCGGTTCGTTCATCGGATCGATCGCCGGATGGCGCGAAGTGTTCGGGATCACCTCGATTCTTGCGGCCGTCGTGGTTGTCTCGCAGTTCGTCTTCGTCCCGAAGCTGCCTGTCGCGGTCGCGACCTCGATTCGTACCCTCCCGATGCTCCTTCGCCGGCCGCGCATGCTCGTGCTGATATTCAGCGTCGTGTTCGTGATCACCGGGCAGTTCGCGGCGTACACGTACGTCGCCCCGTACCTGGTCGGCACCGTCGGCCTCGATGCCAGCCTCGCGAGCGCCCTGCTCCTCGGTTACGGCATCGCCGGGGTCGTCGGAAACTTCATCGGCGGCATTCAGGCGGACCGACGACTCAAGCCCACGCTCATCGTGGTGTTCGGGCTCGGCGGCGCGTCGATCATCGCGTCGCAGCTGCTCGTCGCATCGCCGATTGGCACCGCAATCGCTCTCGTCGGATGGGGCCTCGCGTTCGGAGCGATCCCTGCATCGATGCAAGCGTGGACGTTCAATGCCGCTCACGGGTACCCCGAAGCCGGGTCTGCGCTCCTGGTCACGATCATCCAGAGTTCGATCGCCCTCGGTTCGGCCCTCGGTGGGGCGTGGGTCGATGCGTCCGGCACGTCGGCTGCCATCTGGTTCGGGGCTGCGCTGGTCGTCGTCGCGTTCATCGCCGTTGTGTTCCTTGCGCGCACGAAGTTGCCGGCGGGTGCTGGTCGGGCTGGGTCTGGCGGTGGTGGTGCTG
>JAVECW010000127.1 GCA_030841285.1 Microbacteriaceae bacterium | reverse complement strand
ACCGAGACGTTGCCGAGCGGTAAGGACTACATCAGCTGGATGACGAGCAACCTCAACGCGATCGCACACGCGCTGGGCGCATGAAACAGGACGTGGGCACCATGACGCGTGCTGATGCTTCCGCCGCCACCGGGCATGTCTCCCGTGAGGAGCCGCTCCAGCTGAAGCCAGCACCGAGCGAAGGTCCCGTCGTTCTCAGCCTGACCAACGCCAACCTCGGCTTCGGCCAGCGGACGCTGTGGCACGACCTCACGCTCGACGTGCACGCCGGGGAGTTCCTTGCGGTGCTCGGGCCTAACGGCTCGGGCAAGACAAGCCTCCTGAAGACGATCCTCGGACAGCAACAGCTCGACGCAGGCAGTATCTCCTTCGACGGGCATCCGGTTCGCCGGGGCGACCGCAGGATCGGCTACATTCCCCAGCAGCGAATCATCCCGCAGGGCACGCCCATGCGAGCACGCGACATGATCGCGCTCGGGGTGAACGGGCACCGGTGGGGGCTTCCGATCTCCAGACGTGAGGATCGTCGCCAGGTCGACGAACTCATCGACGCCGTCGGGGCCAGGCGTTACGCCACGGTTCCGGTCGGCAACCTCTCCGGCGGTGAGCAGCAGCGGCTGCGCGTCGGCCAGGCGCTCGCGGGTGACCCACGGCTCCTGCTCTGCGACGAACCACTCCTCTCACTCGACCTGCAGCACCAGCGCGGCGTGAGTGAGCTCATCGATCGGCGCAGGCGCGAGCAGGACAGCGCCGTGATCTTCGTCACCCACGACGTCAACCCCGTGCTCGGCATGGTCGATCGCGTGCTCTACCTCGCCGGCGGCCAGTTCCGAGAGGGAACGCCGGATGAGGTGCTGCGCAGCGATGTGCTCACCGACCTCTATGGCACGCCCGTCGACGTCATCCGGAGCGGTGGCAGGATCGTCGTAGTTGGCATCCCAGACAGCGAGACGCACCAGCACCACGCCGAAACGCACCAGCACTCCGCTGAATCCGCGCCTCACTCGGAGCCCAAAGCATGATCGTGCACCTAGCCAGCAGCGACCTGTGGTCGCAGCTGTTCAATTTTTCCAACTACGGAGAACTGCTCGCCCTCGTGAAGAATTCGATCTTCGCGGGTGCCGTGCTCGGGATCATCGGCGGGCTCATCGGTGTCTTCGTGATGCAGCGCGACATGGCGTTCGCCGTCCACGGCATCAGCGAACTGTCGTTCGCCGGTGCATCCGCCGCCCTGCTCTTCGGCGTCAACGTCGTTGTGGGCTCGCTCGGCGGCTCGCTCCTCGCCGCCATCCTGATCGGCCTGCTCGGTTCACGAGCACGGGATCGCAACTCGATCATCGCGGTTCTCATGCCGTTCGGCCTGGGTCTCGGGATCCTGTTCCTCGCCCTGTACCCCGGACGCAGCGCCAACAAGTTCGGCCTGCTCACCGGCCAGATCGTGTCGGTCGACGACCCCCAGCTCGGCTGGCTCATGGCGATCAGCGTCATCGTGCTGATCGGTCTGCTCGTGATGTGGCGACCGCTGAGTTTCGACAGCCTCGATGCGGATGTCGCGGCGGCGCGCGGAATCCCGGTGCGATTCATCTCGCTCGCCTTCATGATCCTGCTCGGCCTCGCGGTCGCCGTGTCGATCCAGATTGTCGGCGCACTGCTGGTGCTCTCGCTTCTCGTGACTCCGGCGGCGGCAGCGATGCGGGTGTCATCTTCGCCGTTCGTCGTCCCGCTGCTGAGCGTGGTGTTCGCACTCGTCTCCGTTGTTGGCGGCATCCTGCTCGCGCTCGGCGGTGCGCTCCCGATCAGCCCATACGTGACCACGATCTCGTTCCTGATCTACCTGGTCTGCCGACTGGCCGGCACGCGCAAGGCGACTGGAGGAGCGCGCCAGAGGCTCGACCGACAGTTAGCCTTGAAAGCGTGAAGCGGAATACCTGGCAGCGCGAGGCCGTGCGCGAGGCACTGAGCTCGACCGAGGGCTTCGTGAGCGCGCAGGGCCTGCACATGACCCTGCACGGAGCCGGCTCGCCCATCGGGCTGGCCACGGTCTATCGCGCGCTTGCGGATCTCGCGACCGAAGGTGACGCGGACTCACTGCAGTCGCCGGATGGCGAGAGCCTCTATCGCGCCTGCACGACCGGCCACCACCACCATCTGATCTGCCGCAACTGCGGCCTCACGGTGGAGATCGAAGCGGATGCGGTCGAGCAGTGGGCCAGGATGGCCGCTGCCGCTCACGGCTTCACGCAGGCGCAGCACGTGGTCGACGTGTTCGGACTGTGCGAGAACTGCACGCGCGCCAGCGCAGAGTGAGTTTGCGCGAGGCATCCGTTCGACGTAGCATGGATCTTTGGCTGAGTGGGTCTCTCCCACTCGGATCGTATGCCAATCCACTTTCTTCTACAGCGAGTGTGTTGTGCATGCCGACAAGAGATCTTGGGAAGGGCAATCGCCCTTCGGTATTGGAGGAGAACCATGGCAGCAACCTGCCAGGTGACCGGAGCCGTTCCAGGCTTTGGCCACAACATTTCGCACTCGCACCGACGCACCAAGCGTCGTTTCGACCCGAACGTGCAGAAGAAGACGTACTACGTACCGTCGCTTCGTCGCAACGTCACGCTGACCCTGTCGGCTAAGGGCATCAAGGTCATCGACGCCCGTGGCATCGAGTCTGTGGTCAAGGACATCCTTGCCCGTGGGGAGAAGATCTAATGGCCAAGGCGCAGGACGTCCGTCCCATCATCAAGCTTCGTTCGACGGCAGGAACCGGTTACACCTACGTGACCAAGAAGAACCGCCGTAACGACCCAGACCGTCTCGTGCTCAAGAAGTACGACCCCGTAGTGCGCAAGCACGTCGACTTCCGCGAGGAGCGCTAAACATGGCCAAGAAGAGCAAGATTGCCCGCAACGAGCAGCGCAAGGTGATCGTTGACCGCTACGCAGCCAAGCGACTGGAGCTGAAGAAGGCTCTCGTCGACCCGGCCGGCACCGATGAGTCCCGCGAGGCCGCTCGCATCGGCCTGCAGAAGCTGCCCCGCAACGCTTCGCCGGTCCGCGTTCGTGGCCGCGACGCGATCGACGGACGCCCGCGCGGCTTCCTCAGCAAGTTCGGCGTTTCCCGTGTTCGCTTCCGCGACATGGCACACGACGGCGAGCTGCCCGGCATCACCAAGTCGAGCTGGTAACGACTTAGCAAAGCATCCCGGAGGGGGTGTCGGCTTCGGCCGGCACCCCCTCCGTCGTTTTCAAGCTGCGGCGCATGCGACGTACTGATGCGATGCACTGACGAGACGCGATACGACGAGACGCGACGCGCCGATGCGAAAGTGCCAAAATGGGGCAGAAATCCGCGAAATCTCGCGGGATTCTGGTACATTCAAGGCGGTCGAACAGACCAAACGCAAACGGCCTTCGTGGCCTCAACCGTTCCACTTAGAGAGCTGCTAATCACAGCAAAAGGTCCGAGGAGGACACTCAATGGCTGACAAGTCGCTGAACAAGACCGAGCTCGTTGCCGCAGTTGCTGCCGCATCAGGTCAGAGCCAGACCGCCGTCGGTGGTGTGCTCGACGCATTCTTCGCTACCCTCGCCGACACCGTTTCCAAGGGTGGCAAGGTGACCATCCCGGGCTGGCTCGCTGCTGAGCGCACCGCGACTGCTGCCCGCACGGGTCGCAACCCGCAGACCGGCGCAGAGATCGCGATCGCTGCTGGCCACCGCGTCAAGCTGACCGCTGGTTCGAAGCTCAAGGCTGCGGTCAAGTAGCCCCACGAACGTCAGGGGATGCCGACTTCGGTCGGCATCCCTTTTTCGTGCGCTGGGCCGGGTCGGCAAGCACAGCGGAGGACCGTAGGCTTGATCGGTGTCCAGACTTCTGCGGGTAGCAGGCCCCGTCGCGCTCATCGTCGCGGCGCTTGTAGCCGTATTGGCGGCGCTGGCCTTCGGCGGCGGTGCGGCTTCCCCCCTTCTCGCCGACCCTGGCGCATTCGTACGCTACGGCCTGCCGATCACCAAGATGGTCGTCAACATCAGTGCGGCAGGCATGATCGGCACCCTCATCCTCGCCTGCTTCGCGCTGACCCCCGGGGAGGCCGCGTTCAACCGGGCGCTCGACTTCGCGGCGGGATCCGCCGCGGTCATGACCGTGGCCAGCGCGCTCACCGGGCTGCTCACCTTCCCGAGCGTCACGGGCATCCCGATCTCGCTGGACCAGACCTTCAGTGACGGGCTCGGCTCGTTCGTGACGAGCATTTCGCTCGGCCAGTCCTGGCTGGAGACGACGCTCATTGCCGCCGCTGTGACCGTGCTGTGCTTCGCGGTGCGCAACCAGACCGTGCTCGCGTTCGTGACCGGTCTTGCGCTCCTCTCCCTCCTGCCCATGGCGCAGCAGGGACACGCTGCGGGTACGGCGGGGCACGACGCGGCCATCACATCGCTCGGGCTGCACCTCGTCTTCGCCGGGATCTGGCTCGGCGGGCTGCTCGCCATCGTCGTGATCCGACGGACGCTGGATGGCGCACGCCTGGTCCCGATCGTCCAGCGGTACTCGACGCTCGCCGCCGTGTGCTTCATCGTCGTCGCGGCATCCGGATATGTGAGTGCGGAGCTGCGAATCGGAACCCTGGCCCAGCTCCTGACGCCATACGGCATCCTCGTCCTGGTCAAGGTGACCGCGCTCGTCGCGCTCGGCGTCTTCGGGGTCCTCCAGCGACGATTTGCGATCGGTCGGCTGCAGTCGTCGTCGAGCCAAGGCGCCTTTTGGTGGCTCGTGACGGCCGAGCTTGCATTCATGGGTATCGCATCCGGCGTCGCAGCCGCGCTCGCCCGCACGGCGCCACCGATCGCTCAGACGCTCGGCCCTGCCCCGACCCCAGCGGAGATCCTCACGGGCGAGCCGCTGCCACCGCCGCTCACGCTCACAAACTTCCTGACGAACTGGAACATCGACCTGCTGTGGGTGCTTGCGTGCGGATTCGGCCTGTTCTTCTACCTGGCCGGTGTCTGGCGACTTCGCAGGCGCGGCGATCGCTGGCCCGCGCACCGCACCATCCTCTGGGTGGCTGGCATGCTCCTGCTCTTCTACATCACCTGTGGCGGCGTGAACGTCTACGAGAAGTACCTCTTCTCGCAGCACATGCTCGGGCATATGGCGCTCACGATGATGGTGCCACTCCTGCTCGTGCCAGGCGCTCCCGTCACGCTGGCGATGCGCGCGATCCACAAGAGAACGGATGGCTCGCGCGGCGGACGCGAGTGGATCCTTCTCGCCGTGCATTCCAAGGTCGCCGGCGTTCTCACGAACCCCATCGTGGCCGCTGTGCTGTTCGCGGGTTCGCTCTGGGCCTTCTACTACACGCCCCTTTTCCGCTGGGCGACCATCGACCACGTCGGCCACGAGTGGATGATCATCCACTTCCTCATCACGGGCTACCTGTTCGTGCAGTCGCTGATCGGCATCGACCCCGTGCCGTACCGCTTGCCGTCTCCGTTCCGCCTCGTGCTCCTGCTCGGCACGATGGCGTTCCACGCGTTCTTCGGTCTCTCCATCCTGACCTCGAGCGGCCTCCTGCTCGCGGACTGGTTTGGATCGATGGGCCGGACGTGGGGCCAGAGTGCGCTTGCCGACCAGCAGACGGGGGGCGGAATCGCCTGGAGCATCGGCGAGATTCCCACGGTCATCCTCGCCATCGTCGTGGCGATGCAGTGGAGTCGCAACGACGCCAAGGAGACCAAGCGCCGTGACCGGAACGCGGATCGCACCGGCGAGGCAGAGCTCAACGAATACAACGCTCGCCTGGCCCGACTCGCGAAGAACGACAACCCGGCGCGCTGACCGCCGCCGCGTTGGCCGCCACCGACGGGAGGCTCAGTTCGCGAGCGTCAGGTCGATCGCGCCATCCTGACGGATGACGACGCTCGAGAGCGAGAGCACGAACGGTTCGTCCTGTTCGTGTGTCGACACGGTCCCGTCGAACAGCGACTGCACCTCGACCGTGAGGTGCGCGATGCCCTGCACCCCCGGGATCCGCCAGCCGTTCGGCCCCGCGGTGAGCGTTCCAGTCGGGTATGACACCATCCGCCAGCTCGGCGTGCCCTGAACCCGGTTGTCGATCTGTGCGCCGAACGGGCACCCGGTTGGCTGCAGCACCTGTTGGGATGTGCACGTGTCGAGAAAGCCCTTGAGCTGCTCCTGCACGCGCGCCGCGAACGCGGCGGTGGGCTGCACGTCGACGGATGCTGGGGTGACGGCGCTCGGCCTGGTCACGATGGAGACGACCGGTCGGGCGGCAAGCAGCGTCGAGTGGTGGCTCAGGCCGTATGCGCCGGGTGCGAACACAAGGTAGTCGGCTTTCGTCGTGAACGTCGCGGGTTGCGCGGGAGCGCTGGCGCGAGTGTTCAGCGTGTGGCCGGCGATGTCGAACGAATCGGCGTGCAAGACCGTGATGGCGGCGATTGCGAGCGGGCTCTCCGCGAAACGCCAGGTCGGGAAGAGGCCGAGGATGGCGCCCGTCTGCTGCAGTGTGAACGTCGTGGTTCCCGGCGTCGGGCCGAGCTTGAACCCGACCGTCACGCGGTGACGATTGCCGGCAAGCGCCTGATCGCCTGTGACCGTGATGTCGTCGAGGTTCGCCAGGACGTCCCCGCGGAGGAGCTCGCGAGAGGCATCCTTCGGCAGCCCAGCGGCGCCGAGCTGGGCCGGCGTGAGGTCGACGCCGGGCATTGCCAGGGCGCCGCGGGCATCGTGCCGCGCAAGCGCATCGAGGTAGCCCGTGACGAGACCCCGGGCGCTGTACACGTCCCGCTGCACGGAGCCGACCGCCGCGGCGAAGGCAAGAAGGAGGAGGGCTCCGATGATCGACCAGAGGAGGACGATTCGCGGCATGAGGACATCCTAGGCTCGGGCCGAGGAGCGGGCAGAACGGCCGCGCGCGCCGACGTGGCCCGGTAGTCTTGAAAAACACGGTAGGGCGACGGAAAGGGACGAAGGTGACCCAGCTTTCCCTCTCTGCCGAGCAAGCCGAGGTTTACGACCTGGTCGAAAACACGCGGCAGCATGTATTCGTGACCGGCAGGGCGGGCACCGGAAAGTCGACGCTGCTCAATCACCTCTCCTGGAACACCGAGAAGCAGCTCGTGATCAGCGCGCCGACCGGTGTCGCCGCGCTCAACGTCGGCGGGCAGACGATCCACTCCCTCTTCAGGCTCCCGATCGGGGTCATCGCCGACCACGAGATCGAGCAAAGCGCCGAACTACGCAAGCTGCTCAACACCATCGACACGCTCGTGATCGACGAGGTCTCGATGGTCAACGCCGACCTCATGGACGCGATCGATCGCAGCCTCCGGCAGGCGCGCCAGCGCACCAGGGAGCCGTTCGGCGGGGTGCAGGTCGTGCTCTTCGGCGATCCGTACCAACTTGCACCGGTGCCGGGCGACTCGGACGAACGCGCGTACTTCAGCGACAACTACCGCTCGATGTGGTTCTTCGATGCCAGGGTCTGGCAGGAGGCCGAGCTCAAGATCGTCGAGCTCACGGAGATCCACCGCCAGCACGAGGCCGACTTCAAGGCCATGCTCAACGCCGTTCGGCATGGGCACGTGACCAAGGATGTCGCGGACCGGCTCAACGAGACCGGCGCGCGTCCCGCGCCCGACGACGGCACCATAACCCTCGCGACGCGCAACGACACCGTCAATCGCATCAACTCGCAGGCGCTCAAGCAGCTGCCAGGCCGCGCGCTGACCGCCAAGGCCGAGATCAGTGGCGACTTCGGCGGCCGCACATACCCGGCGGATGAGGCGCTCGAACTCAAGGTCGGGGCGCAGGTGATGTTCCTCCGCAACGATGGCGGCGCCGGCGACGGCCCGCGCTGGGTCAACGGCACGATCGGCACCGTGACGCGCATCGACTCCACCGTCTACGTCGATGTCGACGGCGAGATCCATGAGGTCGAGCCGGCCACCTGGGAGAAATACCGGTACTCGTACTCCCCCACGACGAAGAAACTGACGAAGGATGTCGTCGCCGAGTTCACGCAGTTCCCGCTGCGCCTGGCCTGGGCCGTGACGATTCACAAGTCGCAGGGCAAGACCTACGAGAGCGCGATCGTCGACCTCGGCGCGCGGGCGTTCAGCCCCGGGCAGACCTACGTGGCCCTGAGTCGGCTCACCTCCCTCGATGGCCTCTACCTCACGCGCCCGCTTCGGCCGAGCGACATTATGGTCGACCCCGACGTCGAACGTTTCATGCGCAACCGATAAGTCGCTCGGTAGAATCACGTCAGAGCCTGCGTAACGACCGTCGACGGCTGGAATGGTTCGGGGAAGGCAGCGAATGCTGCGACTGACTGCTGTAGTACTCGCTGGGCTCCTCGGCTTGACGGCGACGGGATGCACGCAGCACACGGATGCGTCCGCCCACCTGCCCAAGCAAGTGGAAGGCGCGCTCTCGACGAGTACTGCGAGCGAGCTGAGCAACGCCGTCACCTCCGCAATGACGTTGGCGGGAGCATCCGGAGCGATCGTCGGCGTCTGGGCGCCCTGGGCCGGAAGCTGGACGGCGACGCCCGGGACGACGGCGATCTCCGGGTCGGTGCCCATGACGAGCGAGATGCACTTTCGCATCGCATCGAACACGACGTCCATGACGTGCACTGTGCTGCTCGCGCTCGCAGACGAGGGAACCGTTGCGCTCGACGACCTCGTGACGAAATACCTGCCACGGATGACCAACCTCGATCTCATCACCCTCGGCGACCTGTGTCGAAACACCTCGGGACTCGGCGACTACGTGCCGGCGCTTGAGCCGCAGTTTGTCAACAATCCACGGCGAGAATGGCCGGCGCTTGAGCTCCTCACCGACGGGATGGCGGCACCGCGAACCGGCACACCCGGTGAGAAGTTCAGCTACTCGAACGCGGGAATCGTTCTCCTTGGCATCGCGCTGCAGACCGTGACGGGGAAGAGCCTGGACGAGCTGTATCGGAGCTATATCTTCAATCGGCTGGGGATGAGCGAGACCTCCCTGCCCGCGACTGGCGACCACGCGATCCCGCAGCCGCATCCGCTCGGATATGCAACGGCGCTCGATGCCGCCGGTGCACCACTCTGCGGCACGCTCGTGGACGAAACCCTCTTGTCGCCCTCGGTTGGCGGCGCGGCCGGCGGCGCGGTCTCGTCGCTCAGTGACATGAAAACGTACGTCGAGGCGCTCGCGACCGGGGCGCTCGTCTCGAAGAAGTCGAGCGCGGCGCAATGGACGACGATTCCACTCGGAGGGGATGTGCCGTCCTGGGAAGGCTACGGCCTGGGCGTAATGCAATTCGGACCACTGCGCGGGTATGACGGCGAGATCCCCGGATTCATTTCGGCCATGGTGACCGATCCGAAGACCGGACTCACGGTCGTCGTCGTGCTGAACAACTCGACATCCGGGCGCCAATTCGCGCGGACACTGGCCCTGCAACTCGCCTCGATCGCGTCGAAGGCCCCCGCCCGGACGGGATCCGCTCCCGTCATCGCGCTGCCATGGTCGGCGCAGCAGGCCGCGGATGGACTCAAGGGCATGGCTGTGTGCCCTCCCGCGACGCCGGCGAAGTAGTGTCGCGCGCGCATCGCGCACGCCTAGACTCGCAGGCATGGCCATCATCCCCGACACGAAGAACTGGACCTGGGTGCTCGAACGCCCCTGCCCCGAATGCGGCCTGGACGTGAGCTCGCTCACCTTCGATGATGTCCCTCCCAGGATTCGCGAGAACGTGACTGGCTGGGATGCCGCGCTGAGGCGGGACGACGTGCGGGTTCGGCCAAACGAGAGCACGTGGTCGACGCTCGAGTATGCGGCGCACGTGCGTGACGCGTTCCGCATCTTCGGTGCGCGCCTCGCGCTCATGCTCGAGGAGGACGACCCGGCCTTCGCGAACTGGGACCAGGATGCGACGGCCGTCGCCGAGCGCTACAACGAGCAGGACCCGGCCACGGTCGGTACGGAGCTCGCCGACGCCGGCGAGGCGCTCGCTGCCGCGTTCGAGGCAGTTCCGGTCGAGGCGCTCGGCCGCACCGGGCGGCGCAGCGATGGGTCGGCCTTCACGGTGGAGTCGCTCGCGCTCTACTTCATTCACGATCCGGTCCACCACCTGTGGGACGTGAGCCACGCCGCTCGCGGCTAGCGCGCCAACGCCGGGTTAGGCTGGTGGGGTGTTGGTGCTCACGCGTAAACCGGGGGAACGGGTCCTGATCGGTGACGATATCGTCATCACGGTGCTCGAATCGCGAGGCGACGGGATCCGGATCGGGATCGATGCCCCGCGCGGAGTGAGAATCAACCGCGACGAAATAGTGCGCGCGGTGACGGAAGCCAATCAGGCAGCAAGCCAGCTCGGCGCCGACGCCGAGGACCTCATCAAGGCAACGCTCGGCATCTCGCCCCCTCCCGCCGAATCCTGATCCGCGCGAACGCGGTCGGTCAACAGCGACCCGTCGTGTAAAGAGCGTGTAAAAACTATGTAACGCGGCACGCGCCGCCTTCCCGGCCCGCGATCTGGTGTTCCCGCGCGTCTCGACCACAGCGGCTGATGGCAAAGTGGCAGGTCAGCGTCGAATTTGGATGGGGGCGCCGTGGCCCGACCGCGACCCGAGGCGGCGCCCGAAGCACGACGAGAGGGTTCCTCAACTTATGCGTTAATTCCGGCTGAGTGTTCGTGGTGTGCGGCGCGCTGGCGCCATGAGAGAGCCAGGGCACCCCACGCCCGATGCCCGGAATCTGGGCCCGTCGACGTCGCGGTTCCAGGGAGTCCGATGCTGGGGACGCAGAGAAAAAGCAGGTAAAGCGCTATTTCTGGGTGATGTGTGGGTAACCGTTCCGCAAAATTCGCCCCGTTGAATTGGCGGGAGTAGCAGAGGCCGTCCACCCGGAAGCGCGGCCAGGGTCAGCATGAGCGAGGTCGCCCACAATCGTCGCGCCCTTCCGAAATGCCGTTAACGCATACGTCTGTTACAGTACCGATCACGTCTTGGCCGGGAGTGCATCCGGTCGAGACCGGCGACGAAGTCGAGAAGGGTGCGAGCAGCGAAATGCAGGACGATGTAGTGACGGATTGGCCGATCAGCCGTCTTTCTCGCGCCATCCGAAATCGGGAGATCTCACCCGTCGAGGTGACGGACCAGCTGCTCTCGCGGATCGATGCCGCCAACCCCACGCTCAACGCATACATCACGGTCATGACGGATGCGGCACGCGCAAGCGCGGCAGAGGCAGAGCGCGAGATCGGCCGGGGGTCCTGGCGCGGCCCGCTGCACGGAGTTCCCCTGGGCATCAAGGACATGATCGAGACCCGTGGCGTGCGAACGACCATGGGCGCGGCTCACTTCAAGGATTTCGTGCCCACGTCGAATGCCGTGGTCGTGGATCGGCTTATCGCGGCCGGAGCGGTGATCGTCGGTAAGCACAACACCCATCAGTTCGCGTACGGACCGACCGGGGATCGCTCGTTCTTCGGGCCGGTGAAGAATCCGCGAGATGTCACGAAGATGACGGGAGGCTCGAGCAGCGGCTCCGCGGCCGCTGTCGCTGCCGGCCTCTGCTTCGGTGCGGTCGGCACGGACACCGGAGGCTCGATCCGGATGCCCTCCGCCGCCTGCGGGATCGTCGGAATGAAGCCCACGTACGGGCGAGTGAGCAGCGTTGGCGTCTATCCGCTGAGCGCCAGCCTCGATCATGTCGGCCCGATGTCGAGGACGGTGGAGGACAACGCTCTCCTGCTGAACGAACTCGCGGGTCACGGCGGCGAGAATGCGCAATCGACGCATCCCGCGACCGAGGACTTCACGCGTCGACTCGGCGAGAGCATCACGGGGACCGTGATCGGTGTCCCATCCTCGTACTTCTTCGAGCGCATGGATCCGGATGTCGCCGCCAAGGTGCGCCTGGCACTCGGCGTCTACGAGAGCCTCGGGGCCACGCTTCGCCCGATCGACATTCCCGAACTCGAAGCGATCCACCACGCGCAGCAGACGATCATCAGGTGCGAGTCGTTCGCCCAGCACCGGGACATGCTGCGGGATTTCCCCGACGAATACGACAAGGAAGTTCGCGAGCGACTGCTGGAGGGGCAGTCGCCGACCGCGAGTGACTACCTCGAGGCCCGCCGTGTCGGTCCCGTCGCCACCGCAGTCTTCGCGCGACTGCTCGGCGAGGTCGACGTCATCGCGACCCCGACCCTGCCGATCTATCCGCAGGACCTTCAGCAGCGCGAAGTACTCGTCGATGGGGAACTCACCCAGGTGAGGGCGGCGATGACCCGGTTCATGGGATTCGCCAACCTGACCGGCCTTCCCGGCATGTCGATTCCGTGCGGGTGGTCGGATGCCGGCCTGCCGGCCGGTCTGCAACTCATGGGGCGCGCCAATGGGGAAGCCGACCTGTACCGGTTCGCGCACGCATACGAGCGGGAGGGAGCGGTGCTCAACGCACCTGCCCGCCCGAGTAACGATATGGAGGCAGTCGCATGTTGAGGGTTCCAGACTCGGAGGAGATCCTCGCGCTTGGCGAGAAGCTCGGACTCGATTTCACGACGCCGGAAGCAGAGATCGTCCGCGAACGTATCGTGGGCAAGCTCAAAGAAGTCGACCAGTTCTATGAGTCGCACTTCCCCGAGGAACAGCACCCGCAACGCCCGAGGGGCGCCAGCCGTCGACCATCGGTCGACGAGGATCCACTGAACGCCTTCATCAGCAAGTTTCGGATCGACGGCGCGGAATCCGGGCCGCTCGCGGGAAAGACCGTCGCGCTCAAGGACCACATCTCGGTCGCCGGGGTTCCGCTCACGCTTGGTTCCCACTTCATGGACGGATACATCGCGGATGTCGACGCGACAGTCGTCACGCGCCTCCTCGACAGCGGGGCGACAGTCATCGGCAAACTCAACATGGACGACTTCGCGAGCGGGGGAGGACTGCTCGGAACGGGCAACTTCGGCCGGACGCTGAATCCGCACGGCACCGGATTCGTCTCCGGCGGTTCGTCGTCGGGGGCGGGTGCGGCCGTGGCGGGCGGGTACGTGGACATCGCAATCGGCGGCGACCAGGGTGGCTCGGTCCGTAACCCGGCGAGCTACTGCGGCGTCGTGGGGTTGAAGCCGACCTTCGGCCTCGTTCCGCATACCGGAGCGATCGGAGCGGATCCCAGCCTCGACTATCTCGGCCCGATGACGCGCCGCGTCGAAGACACCGCGCTGACGCTGCAGTGCATCGCCGGCCCGGATGGCAGCGACCCGCGCCAGAGGGAGATGCCGGATATCCCCGAATACTCGTCCTTGCTGGATCGCGGTGTCGACGGTTTGAGGATCGGGATTCTCGACGAAGGCTTCGGCTATGCGGGCATGGACCACGACGTGAGCGATGCGGTCCTGGCTGCTGCCGATGTGCTGCGAGGGGCCGGGGCCCAGGTTACGCGGATCTCCATCCCGGCTCACACCGATGCCTATGTGCCGGCATCGATCATCATGGCCGAAGGCACACGGTACCTGTTCGACTCCAACCTGGGCGGAACGAGTGCCGACACGTACTACCCGATCTCACTCATCACGGCATTCGGCCGGTTCAAGCGGGCGGCCGGGTACGAGTTGCCACTGAGCTCGAAGCTCAACGCGACCTTCGCGGAGTACCTCCACGACCGGTATCACGGACGGTTCTACGCGAAGGCCCAGAACGTGCGCGGTGCGATCAGGCGCGCA
>JAVECW010000126.1 GCA_030841285.1 Microbacteriaceae bacterium | reverse complement strand
GTCGCCTACTCGTGATTGAAGGGACGCCAGACGACAACCTGGTTGCTGCGGCGCATGCGCGTGCCCGCCTTGAGTGAGGTGACCTCGCCGGCCGAACCGGCCGCAAAGACGCGGCGGCCCGGGCGATTGAGCAGCTCGTCGGCGAGCGCGGACTCGAGTTCGCGCACGCGCGAGGAGAGGGTGCCCACCTGGTCTTCGAGTTCAAGGATGCGGCGGATGCCCTCGAGGCTCACTCCCTCGGCTCCCAGGCGCGCAACCTCCCGCAGCTTCGCGACGTCCCGCATCGAATAGCGGCGGGACTTGCCCGCGGTGCGCGTCGGGCTGACGAGCCCCAGGCGGTCGTACTGGCGCAGCGTCTGCGGGTGCATGCCCGCGAGATCGGCCGCGACCGAAATCACGAACACCTGGGAGAGCTCATCCATGTCAGCCCCTTGCCTTCGCAATCAGGTCGTCGCGCGGATTCTCATCCGGAAGCTTCTCCGCGAACTCGCGGAGAGCCTCTTCTGCGTCCTTCGAGAGGTGCGACGGAACGACAATCTGCACGATCGCCAGCAGGTCGCCCGTGCCCTTGGCGGTCACAACCCCGCGCCCTTTGACACGCAGGACCCGCCCGCTCGGCGTACCCGGTGCGACGCGAAGCCTGACGGGGTCGCCGCCAAGCGTCGGCACCTCGATGGTCGCACCGAGAGCCGCCTCAGTGAACGTCACGGGAACGGTGATCCGCAGGTTGAGACCGTCGCGCTCGAAGACCGGATGCTTGCGCACCGTCACCGTGAGCACGATGTCCCCCGGCTCCCCACCATCGGGGCTGGATTCGCCCTTGCCACGCAGCCTGATCTTCTGCCCGTCGGCCACACCCGCGGGGATCTTGACCTTGATGGGTCGGCCGTCGGACGTCTGCAGGGTGATCGTGTCACCCTTCGTCGCGGTGACGAAGTCGATGGTCGTGGTCGCCACGATGTCCCGGCCGCGGCTCGGTCCGCCGTAGCCGCGGTAGCCACCGCTCGTCGAACCGAACCGTCCGTTGCCGAAGATCCCGCCAAGGACATCGTCGAAGCCGCCGCCGCCCTGCTGGAACGAGTAGCTCTGCCTGGCACCATCACCGAACATGCCGCCGAAGACATCCTCAAAGCCGCCGCCCTGCCCACCGCCGTGCGGGGCCGTGAAGCGCGCGCCAGAGCCCATCGCGCGCACCTGGTCGTACTCCTTGCGCTGCTCAGGGTCGCTCAGCACGGAATGCGCTTCGCTGATCTCCTTGAACTTCGCCTCGGATGTCGCATCCCCCGGGTTCGAGTCCGGGTGATACTTCCGCGCGAGCTTGCGATAGACCTTCTTCAGTTCGGCCGGCGAGATGTCCTTCGCGACCCCGAGGACCTTGTAGAAGTCCTTATCGAACCAGTCCTGGCTAGCCATTGTCCGGCACCGAGACGACGACCTTGGCCGCGCGAACCAGGGTCGAACCGAGCAGATAGCCGGTCTCGACGACGTCGGCCACGGTGTCCGTCTCGACGCCTGGGGTCGGCTGCTGGAAGATCGCCTCGTGCACCTGTGGGTCGAACGGGTCGCCCGGCGCACCGAACGCCTTGAGCCCGAGCCGCTCGACCGCCGTGCGCAGCTTCGCCGCGATGGACGAGAACGCGCTGCCCTCTTCGAGGTCCCCGTGCTTCTCCGCACGATCAAGATCGTCGAGCGCCGAGAGCAGTCCCTTGACGGTGTCGCTCACGGCACGCTCTCGCTCGGCCTCACGGTTGGCCTCAGTGCGCTTGCGGTAGTTGGCGTACTCCGCCGTCACGCGCTGCAGGTCGGCAAGACGCTCGGCCGCGAGTTCCTCCGCGGTCAACTGGCCGGAAAGCACGTCCAGGTCGTCGTCGCTCAGCAGCTCATCGAGCGCGTCCCGCTCCTCGTCCTCGACAGGGCCGACATCAACGAGCTCTTCGTGGGCCAGATCGGGGCCGGAAGCGTTCGCCTCCGCCCCCTCGCCAGCCTGCTGGTCCTCGCGCTCCGGCTCCGGGCCGTCGCTTGGCTTCTTGTTCTTGTCTGCCATGACCGACTACCTACCGGTTCCCGATCCGCTGGTTCCCGTGCTTGTGGACGGGTCCTCGTCCTCGACAACTTCGGCGTCGACGACATCCTCGTCAGAGCCGGCTTCCTCAGCCGGGGCATCCGAAGCGCCATCGGTCGACCCGCTCGCCGCGGAGGCATCCGCCTGGCTCGTGGCGTAAATGGCCTCGCCCAGCTTGCCCTGGCTCGCGTTGAGCTTGTCGAACGCCGTCTTCACGGCTTCATCGTCGTCTCCGGCAAGTGCGGACTTGAGCGCGTCGACATCCGCCTGCACCTCGTTCTTGACGTCCTCGGGCAGCTTGTCTTCGTTGTCCTTGATGAGCTTGTCGATCGAATACGCGAGCTGCTCTGCCGTGTTGCGCGTCTCGGCGCTCTCGCGGCGCTTCTTGTCATCAGCGGCGTGTTCTTCAGCCTCGCGCACCATGCGCTCGATGTCTTCCTTGGGCAGTGACGAGCCACCCGTGATCGTCATCGACTGCTCCTTGCCGGTGCCCTTGTCCTTGGCGGACACGTGCACGATGCCGTTGGCGTCGAGGTCGAAGGTGACCTCGACCTGCGGGATGCCTCGCGGAGCCGGAGCGATCCCGGTCAGCTCGAACGTGCCGAGCGGTTTGTTGTCGCGCGTGAACTCGCGCTCACCCTGGAAGACCTGGATCGCGACGGACGGCTGGTTGTCATCCGCAGTCGTGAATGTCTCGCTGCGCTTGGTCGGGATCGCGGTGTTCCGCTCGATGAGCTTGGTCATGATGCCGCCCTTGGTCTCGATACCGAGGCTCAGCGGAGTGACATCGATAAGGAGAACGTCCTTGCGCTCACCGCGGAGCACACCGGCCTGAAGAGCCGCGCCCACGGCGACGACCTCATCCGGGTTGACGCCCTTGTTGGGGTCCTTACCGCCGGTCTCCTGCTTGACGAGGTCGCTCACGGCCGGCATGCGGGTCGATCCACCGACGAGCACGACGTGCGCGATGTCGGAGACGTTGATCCCTGCCTCGCGGATGACATCCTGGAATGGCTTCTTCGTGCGGTCGAGCAGGTCGCTCGTCATCTGCTCGAACTGCGCGCGAGTGAGTGTCTCGTCGAGGTTGGCGGGGCCATTCTCGGTCAGGGAGAGGTACGGAAGCTGGATGCTCGTCGACATTGACGAGCTCAGCTCCTTCTTGGCCTGCTCTGATGCTTCCTTGAGACGCTGCAGCGCAATCTTGTCCTTGGAGACGTCGACGCCCGTGGTGTCCTTGAACTTCTTGATGAGGTGCTCGACGATGCGCTGGTCCCAGTCGTCGCCACCGAGGCGGTTGTCACCGGCCGTCGCGCGAACCTGGATCGTGGAGAAGTCGTCGTCCTTGCCCACCTCGAGCAAAGAGACGTCGAACGTTCCACCACCGAGGTCGAAGACGAGGATGAGCTCGTCCTCCTTGCCCTTGTCGAGGCCGTATGCGAGCGCGGCCGCGGTCGGCTCGTTGATGATGCGGAGCACGTTGAGGCCTGCGATCTCGCCGGCCTCCTTCGTGGCTTGGCGCTCGGCGTCGTTGAAGTATGCCGGAACCGTGATGACGGCATCCGTCACCGTGTCGCCGAGGTATTGCTCGGCGTCACGCTTGAGCTTGGCCAGGATGCGTGCGGAGATCTCCTGGGGCGTGTACTTCTTGCCGTCGATCTCGACGGTCCAGTCGGTTCCCATGTGGCGCTTGACCGATGCGATGGTCCGGTCGACGTTTGTTACCGCCTGGCGCTTGGCGGTCTCGCCGACGAGAACCTCGCCGTCCTTGGTGAACGCGACGACGGATGGGGTCGTACGGAATCCCTCAGCGTTGGCAATGACGGTGGGTTCGCCACCTTCGAGCACCGCGACAACAGAGTTGGTGGTTCCCAGGTCGATTCCTACTGCACGTGACATATGTGCGCACTCCTTCTGTCGCTGGTCGAGTTGGTCGGGACCAGCGCACGTTTCTTAGCTGGTTTCGACACGCTCACCAGCACACCTTCGCGAGACTTGAGCCTCGCGTACTCAAGTTTGAAACCTGCGAATGTCTTTGTCAAGTTGATTCAGCGGAACTTGAGTCTTCCTGACTCAACTCTCAGGACAGCGAAATGCCGGGGTTCCCGAGGCCCCGGCATTGCGTTGATCTGGAAACGACTATCCGGCTCCACCCGGAGCGGCACCGCCGCCGGGACGCCCTCCTGCTCCGCCGCCGAATCCGCCCCTGCCGGTGGTAGTGCTGGTCGATCCGCCGAGCCCGGAGAGCCCGGTACTCGTCGAGGTCGTGGTGCTCGTGATGCCGACCGTGGACGCGATGTCCGCGAGGATGACGATATCGCCCTTGCTGAGTCCGGAGCTGATCTCCGTCGTCTCAGTCCCGCTCGCACCGATCTTGACCGTAACGGGCACCGATTGGCCGTTCTTCAGGACGTCGACCGAGTACGTCGTGCCAGTCCGGTGGAGCGCGGACGTCGGCACCATCAGCACAGACGACGCTGTGCTCGCGGTGACGGTCATCTTGGCCGAAGTGCCGTTGAGCAACGTCGCGGTCTTGTCGGACACCGCGACGGTCACGTTGTACGAGGGCGATGTCGATGTCGATACGTTCATCAGCCCGATCGAACTCACCGTGCCGGCGAGCTGCTTCGACGAGCCAACCACGGAGATCGCCACCGGCTGCTGCACCTTCAGCTTGGAGACATTCGTCACCGTCGCCGTCGAGTTCACGACGTAGCCGCCGTCACCGATAACCGTGATGTATTGCGTGGTCGACCCGGCTGAGACGTTCGCCCCCGGAGTGATCGCGATCGCCGCAACAGTCCCGGCGATGGGGCTCGTCAGGTTCCCGAGCGTCTGGTCGTTCTGCGCGATGGTGAGCTGCGCGTTCGCCGCAGTGATGGCCGCCTCGTCAGCAACGATCGTCTCCGCGGTAGCGGGCGTGCTGCCACCCCCAGAGCCGCCGGAACCCGACGTTGGCGCGGATGGTGCGGTGGGTGCCGCTGCAGCAGGGGCACTCGGCTGGCTCGGAGCCGCGGAACCCCCGGAGGGTCCGCCGCTTGTTCCGCTCTGCAACGCTGTGGTGAGCGCCGCGACTGCGGTGTTCAGGTCGGTCGCGAGCGTCTGCAGCTGCTGTTGTGCCGCCGCCGTGGCCTGCTGGCTCGTGAGAACCCCGGTGATCGCACTTTGGCAATCGGCCAACGCCTGCTGAGCCGGATCAGGGGTCGGCGTTGGCGTGGGCGTCGGGGTCGGCGTCGGCGTCGGCGTGGACGTCGAGCCCGACGACGTGGTGGTCAGCGACGCGGTGAGGAACGGCTGGCAGGTCGGGCTGGATGCTGTCACCAACGCCTGGGTGGCAGTCAGTGAATTGGCCGCGACCGTGTACTGCGCGAGCAGTTTTTGCTGGGCCGACGTAACCGCCTTCGCCGCGGTTTGAATCGCCGCTGTCGCCGCCGACGAGGCAGCAGATGACGAGCTCGACTGCGTGCTCGAAGGGGCCGGAGTGGTCGCCTTCGGAGCTGTCGTGGTCGTGGTCGTGGTGGCTGTCTGCGACGCCAGGTCATCCGTCAGGGTCTGCGTCGCCTTGGTCACCGTGTTCTGGGCGGTGGTCAGCGCCGCCGTAAGGCTGGCGGGATCCAGGCTGGCGAGCGTATCGCCCGCGGCGACTTTCTGACCGACCGTGACGTTGATCGAACCCACCGTGCCGGATGCCTGGAAAGCAGCGTCACGACGGTTGACCGAGGCGATCGTGCCGCTCAGGCTGACTGTCTCCGTGACGTTTCCGATCGATGCCGTGGAAGTGCGGTAGTTGTCTGCAGGGGTTCCCTGAGTCGCCGCATAGGCGACTCCACCACCCGCCGCACACAATGCCACCACCGCGCCGACCGCCATCGTCACGTTCCGCCGACGCCTGCGCCTCCCGCGCTGCTTCGACGTCAAGGACTCATTCCGGCGACCAGAGGTCGCTTCGGTGTCAGCCATTCGCGCCACCCGGACGTCCGCCCAGGCCGCACCCATTCGCTCCGGGATCCGTGACGGCGAGAGCAGTCGCGGCGAAGTTTCCGGAGCTGTCGGCCGTGCCGGTTGCTGCGACACACTTGTTCACGACGAGAGCCGCCGATGTCGCCGCCTGCGCGATCGTGTAGGTCGTGCTGCCATCGAGCTTGATCGTCCCCGTCGACGAACCTCCAGTTTGCGACGTCGTCGAGACAGTGATGGCACTGCTCGTTACGGCCGTCACCATGCCAGCGACGGGCGGGGTGAATCCGCCGCCACCCGGCGCGCCGCTGGGGCGGTTACCGCCGCCGCCACCACCGGGCGCCCCCGATGGACGGATACCTCCGGCACCGCCGGCACCCCCGCGCGCCGCACACACTCCGTTGACCGCCGGGCTGATCGCAACGCTCGAGGCAGCGGCCGCGTTGGGCGCCGTAATGCCGACGACACACGATCCGACGGTCACACCCGAAGCTGCGGCGCTGACCGCCTGCGTAACGGTGGTCGAAGCGGTGTATGTCACGGCCGTCTGGGTCGTTCCGCTCTGCACCTGGAGGGTTCCATCAGCGACCGAGGCGATCAGACCCGAGACGCCCCTCCCTGCAGCGGGCTGACCCGACGGAGCGGAACTCGCGGAGCCGCCCGCAGATGAAGACGAGGGGGTAGCGGTGGCCGTCGCGGCGCATCCGCTGAGGAGCAGCGCGCCTGCTGCCAGGGTGACGGCGATCACACTCGCACGCCCGATTCCGAATGATGTGGTTCTTTTCATAATCTTCTCCGTTGTTGCATGTGGCTTGTGCTGGTTCATTTGGCTGCTTCTCAGCTCCATCTCGCTCGGCATCACTCGGACCGCAAGGCGTCGATCGGCGCCAATCTGGCCGCGCGTGTGGCGGGGTAGACACCGAAGGTCACGCCGATCACAATCGCCACTCCGATCGATACTCCGACCGCAGCGGGGGAGATCACGACCGAACTGCCGATCACTCCCGGGAGTAACCAGGCCGAGACGACGCCCAGGATCGCACCGAGTAGACCGCCCGAGAGTCCGAGGATGGCCGCTTCGATGAGGAATTGGCGTCGGATCGCCCACGGCGGAGCGCCGAGTGCCTTTCGAAGGCCGATCTCCTTCGTTCGCTCGGTGACCGAAACGAGCATGATATTCATGACTCCGATTCCGCCGACCAGCAAGGACAGCCCGGCGATGCCCGTCAACAGCACGGTAAGTGTTCGATAGACCGAGGTCGCCGTACTCACGAGCGCATCCTGGCTGCTGATGGTGAAGTCAGCATTTGCCGAGTTGGTGATCCCGTGCAGGTTGAGGAGCAGGGAGTCCGCCTCCTGGTATGCGGCGGACAGCTGCGTGCTCGACTGTGCCTCGATGTACATGGTCGAGATGCTGGAGCTCGTTGCACCACCGATCAATTCGTTAGCGGCCGTCGACATCGGGACGATGGCGACATCGTCGAGGCTGGTCGACGAGTTGGAACCCACCGAGGCGAGGACTCCGATGACCGTCAATGTCTTGCCATTGGCGGTGACAGTCTGGCCGACGACGTTGGTCGAGCCGAACAGCTGGGTTGCCGTCTGCGAGCCGAGAACCACCACGGATGCCGAGTCCGTGACATCCGCGGCCGTGATGAACGCGCCGGAAGACAGTGTTCGAGCCCGAACCGACAGCCAGTCGGTTGTTACTCCAGTGACCGTCGTCGTCCAGTTTGCGGTGCCCGCGGTGAGTGCCATCGGCTGCGACTTCTCGGCTGCGACAGCCTTGATGTCCGGTGTGCTGACCGAGGAGGTCAGCGCCTCAGAGTCAGCGAGGGTCAGGGTCGAGCTCGTTCCAAAGCCGCCCCTGACTCCCGTTGTCGACGTGGTGCTGCCTGGTGACACGATGAGCAGGTTGCTTCCCAGCGAACTGATCTGCGCGCTGACGTCCTTCTGTGTCCCGAGACCGAGGCCGACGGTGAGGATGACCGCCGCAATGCCGATGAGGATACCGAGGACGGTGAGTGTAGAGCGCAAGCCGTGCGAACGAACCGCTGACCAGCTGATCCGGAGGGTTTCTGACCAATTCACGCGGCATTCACCTCGTCACGCATGATCTCGCCATCGCGCACCCAGACAATCCGACGTGCTCGTTGAGCGACCTCGAGTTCGTGGGTGATGAGCACGATGGTGCGGCCAGCTGCATGCAGTTCGTCGAACAGCGTGAGCACGTCCATGGTGGACACGGAGTCGAGGTTTCCCGTCGGCTCGTCGGCCAGGATGATGGTCGGCTCGCCCACGAGGGCTCGCGCAACCGCGACGCGCTGCTGCTGCCCTCCCGAGAGTTCGCCTGGGCGATTCTCAAGTCGACTGCCCAGTCCCACCCGCTCGAGCGCACGCTGGGCGCGCTGTTTGCGTTCTTCCTTCGGAACGCGGGCATACATCATGGGAACCTCGACGTTGCGCCATGCCGACAAGGACGGCATCAGGTTGAAGCCCTGGAACACAAAGCCGATCTGCTCGTTGCGAATGGCCGCGAGATCGATCTCATCCATGTCGTCCACATCGTCGCCGCCGAGGCGATACTGGCCTTCCGTCAGCGTGTCGAGGCATCCGAGGATGTTCATGATCGTGGACTTGCCCGATCCTGAGGGCCCCATCACGGCAACGTATTCGCCGACGTTGATGCTGAGCTCAATCCCCCGAAGAGCCTCGAACTCGATGGTGCCCGACCGATAAGCCTTGCGCGCTCCGATCAACTCAATCGCTTTGCGTGGCTCCGGGGTGGGGGCGCTGCTTCTGCGCCGGGTACCTGAGGTTGTGTCAACCATTGGTGCCACCTCCAACGCGACCGCCAGCGCCGCCGCCGAAGCCGCCGCCCGCGCCACCCGGGAATCCGCCAGCACCACCGGGGAACCCGCCTGCGCCGCCTGCTCCACCAGCGCCGCCTGCTCCGGTGCGCGCTCCACCTGCGGCGCCACCCAGGCCTCCCGGGTTGAACGTCGGAACTGTGACGCTGTCTCCCTCAGCAATGCCCTTCGTGATCTCGGTGAGGTTGCCGACGGTCTCTCCCACGGTGACCGTGGTCTTGACCGGGTTTCCGTTCACGACCTTGTTCACTGTCGACGTGCCGTTGGTCGTCGTGACTGCAGCGGTCGGCACGGTCAGCACATTGTCACGCCGTTGATAGACGATCGCAGCCGTGACGGTCACGCCGTCATAGAGGTCGGTCGGGGACCCGGTCACGTCGACCACGACGGGATAGGTTGCAGCGCCCGTCGTGGTCGTCGGCAGCAGGCCGATGGACGCGACGGTACCGAAGAAGGAAGCATTCTCATCGGATGACAGCTGGACCTGCTGCTTCACGGCGATGTTCTTGAGATCGGTGGCTCCAACAGAAACGGTGACCTGCCATGCGCTCGTTCCGACCACGGTGAACTGTGCCGTGGTGGTCGTGGTCGTCGACGTCGACGTCGACGCGCTGCCCCCGCCGGCGCCCCCGCCCGCGCCCCCGGCGCCCCCGGCGCCTGACGCACCAGTTCCACTGGACGATCCGCTCGTACCAACCGACGACGAACCGTTCGTCACGACGTTACCCACGGCGAGATTCACCGCGGTGACGAGGCCGGCGATCGGGGAGGTCAGCGTCGTGCCGTTGTACGCTGCCTGCGCGGAATCAACGGATGCCTGGGCGACGGCGACGGCTGCCTGATCTGCCGAGACCTTGGCGACGGCCGCACTGCTTCCGTCATTC
>JAVECW010000091.1 GCA_030841285.1 Microbacteriaceae bacterium | reverse complement strand
TGGCGTGGCGATCCCGGATCAGCAGCCCGTGCCGAGCGCCGCGGGCCGTCGAGATCTGCGCCACGAGAGGAATGGCCAATCCCAGCGCGTGCGGGCACGCGATGATGAGCACTGTGACGACGCGTTCAAGCACGAACGCCTGGTCGCCCGGCCGCAGGAGCGCCCAGACGAGCAGAGTGACCGCCGCGGCGGCGAGAGCGACGTAGAACAACCAAGCGGCAGCGCGATCGGCGAGGATCTGGGTGCTCGATTTGCTGGCCTGGGCGTCGGAGACGAGTCGCATGATCCCGGCCAGAGCGGTGTCCGAACCAAGCCGGGTCACACGCACGACAAGCGCGCCGCTGGCCGCAATGCTCCCGGCCACCACGTTGTCGCCCACCGCTCGCTCGACCGGGTTTGACTCACCGGTCAGGAGCGACTCGTCGACGTCGCTTCTGCCCTCGACAACCTCGCCATCGATGGGAATGCTCGCACCGGGGCGAACCATGACGAGGTCGCCGATCGCGAGCGCACCGACGGGGACGATTTCGACGTGCTCCGACACTCCGCCGGCGCGGTCGACACGCTCGGCTTCGTCGGGAAGCAGCTTGGCTAGCTCGCCGAGCGCATCCTGAGCGCCCATGACCGCGGACATCTCGATCCAGTGACCCAGGAGCATGATCGTGATCAGGCTCGCCAGCTCCCACCAAAAATCCATGCCGGAGAGGCCGACGGTGACGGCGACGCTGTAGCCGAATGCGACCACGATCGCGAGCGAGATCAGCGTCATCATTCCCGGCTGTTTTGCGCGCAGCTCCGTCACCGCACCGCGGAGGAAGACGAGACCGCCGTAAAAGAAGAGTGCGATGCCGAAGATCGCCGGGATGTAGTCACTGCCGGGGAAGCGGGGGCCGGAGAGGCCGAGGATTTGCTGGAGGCCGTGGGAGAACACCATGGTCGGGATCGTCAGCGCGAGGCTCATCCAGAACTTGCGGCGGAAGGCTGCGGGGTCGTGCCCGGCGTGGGCCTCGTGCCCGGCATGAGCCCCGTGTCCCGCATGCGCTTCGTGTTCCGCGTGCTCGGCGTGCGCGGCGTGATCGTGTACGTGTTCTGTCTTCTCGTCCATATCCACGAGCCTCACCATACCCCTATGGGGTATATATCTCAACCGGTTGCCAAGCACGCCAAACGGGTATTAGCTCGAAGCATGAGACTGACCAAGCTTGAGCATGCCGCCCTTGTCCTCGAAAGTTCCGGCAAGAGGCTCTACCTCGACCCCGGTTCGCTCACGACGGCTCTCACAGATACCGCCAACGCCGTAGCGGTCGTCATCACGCATGAGCACGCGGACCACTGGACTCCCGAGCAACTGAGCCGCATTCTGGAGATGAACGACGGCATCCCCATCTACGCGCCGGCCGGCGTCGCCCTGGCCGCTGCCGACTTCGATGTCACTGTCGTCAAGGCGGGCGACACGATCGAGGTTGAGCCGTTCACACTGCGCTTCTTCGGCGGGAAGCATGCCGTCATCCATTCGTCGATTCCGATCATCGACAATCTCGGCGTCTTGATCAACGAACAGCTCTACTACGCGGGCGACTCCTTCACGGTCCCGGAGGGCATTGAGGTCGACCTCCTCGCTGCGCCGTCCGGAGCGCCGTGGATGAAGATCGCCGAGGTCATCGACTACGTACTCGCGGTCAAGCCGAAGCGCAGCTTCCCCACGCACGAGATGCTGCTCTCACGCGCGGGCAAGGATCTGTCGAACGGACGGATCGGATGGGCGACCGAGCAGGGTGGCGGCGAGTTCCTGCCGCTCGAGCCGGGCGACACCCTGGATCTCTAGAGGTTTCGATACGGCCGCGGGCGGCCTACTCAACCACCACAGGGCGATACGGCCGCGGGCGGCCTACTCAACCAACACGGCCAACTCAATCAACACACGGCGGTGCCGGTTGACCACAGTACGAAGTTGCGAGCTAACGCGTGCCCCACGTGAAGCGATGCGTGTGGATCGAGTAGTAAGGGAAGGTCTGTGCCTTCGCCACACCTGGTACGCGCCGGATCCGCTCATTGATGAGTTCGAACAGGCTCTCGGAGTCGACCGCGATGACCTCGACGATCAGGTCGAACGTTGCCGCTGCGAACACGACATAGATGACGCCGTCGAGCGCACCGATGGCGTCGGCGGTCGCCTTGACGTCGCCATCAACCTCGATGGCGATCATCGCCATGCGATGGTAACCAAGCTTCAGGGGGTCGGTGACCCCGACGACCTCGAGGATCTCACGCTCCTGGAGTCGCAAGACGCGCAACCGAGCGCCACCAGCCGAGAGACCGACGAGTTCGCCCAGCTCCGCATAGGTCAGTCGACCATCGCCCTGGAGGGCGACGATCAAGGCACGATCGATGTCATCGAGGTTTGGTTCCGCTTCGCTTTCCGTCACCCTACAAGTGTCCATCATCTCGTTTCGTCATTCAAGGCGCATTGAATTGCGCATACAGCAGAAGTAAAGTGACTCTACTGACGGTTTCTTTGACCTACGCGGAGCCCAATGCCGACCTTCAACTTTCTCGCCCAGCCGTCCCTGCCCCGGCCGCGCGTGACGATCGAGGACGCAGAACGCATTGCGCGCGAGTCGTTCGGAATCAGCGGCACGGTCACGGAACTCGGCAGCAACCAGGATCGCAACTTCCAGGTCACTGTGGACGAGGCGCGTTACGTGCTCAGGATCTCCAACCCCGCGTTCTCCGCGACCGAGCTCGCGGCGCAGGATGCGGCGATGGCCCACCTCAAACACGCCGGACTTGATGTTCCCCGTAGCGTCGAGGGGCTCGACGGAATGCTCCATCAGCCCGTTGAGCTCCACCACCAGACGCTGATCGCGCGCCTTCTGACGTTCGTCGAAGGAGAGTCGCTGGCCGCGGACGACGTCTTCTCCCCCGACCAGGTCCGCGCCCTCGGCGACACCTCAGCGAGGATCGTGGCCGGCCTGGCGGACTTTGCCCATCCGGGAACCGAGCGGGTCACCCAATGGGACCTGCGGGTCGCATCCGAGGTGATCGACACGTTGATCGACCACGTCGCATCCGCTGGAAGGCGCGCAGTGGTCAGGGCAGCCGGTGAGCACGCGAGCAGACGACTCGATCAGGTTCGCGACGGATTGCGCATCCAGGCCATCCACAGCGACCTCACGGATGACAACGTCGTTCGCGCGGAGGGGGCAGGGGACGTCGAAGTCACCGGCGTCATCGACTTCGGCGACATCGGACAGGGGTGGCTCGTCGGGGAGCTCGCGGCAACCTGCGCGTCGGTCCTGCACCACAACCATGCGCATCCGCTCGACGTGCTCGAAGCCATCGCCGCCTTCACCGAGCGCGTGCCACTGACAGACCAGGAGATTGCGGCACTCTGGCCGCTCGTGGTGCTCCGCACCGCGGTCCTCGTGGTCAGCGGCGAGCAACAGGTCGCGCTCGACGGCGACAACGAATACGCGGATGAGAACCGCCGCTCTGAGTGGCTGGCGTTCGACACAGTGACACGGCTCGACTTCGACGAAATGGAGGCGCTCATCGCCTGGCGGGTCCGAACTGCGGACTCCCCCGAAGTCGATCCCATCGGCGAGTACGCTCTCGTGGCTGAACTGCCCGCAGCCGCCCAGCTCGACCTCTCGGTCACCAGCCTGGCGTTCGAAGGCGGCTCCTGGCTCGATCCTGGAATCGAGAGCCGACTGGCGGGCGCCATGTACGACACGCTCGGTGCCGCCGTCACGCGCTACGGCGAGTACCGGCTCTCCAGGGCTGTGCTCGACGTGGCGGGTGAGGTTGCGACCCTGGCCATCGGTGCGGAGATCTACCTGTCGCCGGGAACGCCGGTGGTCGCACCCGTGGACGGTGAGATCCGGAGCGCCGACGGCGCGGTGGTGCTGGTGGCGGCGGGCTACGACGTTTGGCTGACCGGACTCGATCGCGCTTCCCGCGGCAACGAAATCGTGATCGCAGGCCAGGTCATCGGGACGGTCGCACCGTGGCACGACGTCGCCGTATCCGGGTCGGACGAAGCAGACGTGCCCGCGACGACGGATGTCGCCCGCATGACACTGCAGGTCTCCCGGGCCAGGGGCATCCGGCCGCCGTTCTTCGTCCGTCCATCGGCCGAGGCGCTCTGGCGGCGCGTCTGTCCCGATCCCTCCGGGTTGCTCGGCATCCCGGCGGCCGCAGCCGAATGGGCCACGGATGCCCTGCTGCATCTCCGGGAGGCGACTTTCGCGCGCGTGCAGGAGCACTACTACGAGCATCCGCCCCAGATCGAACGCGGCTGGCGCCACCACCTCATCGACGTGCGCGCACAGACCTACGTCGACATGGTCAACAACGTCTCAGCCGTCGGCCACGCCCACCCACGCCTGGTCGAGGCCGTTGCCGATCAGTGGTCGCTGCTCAACACGAATTCTCGCTTCCACTATGCCCAGCTCGCTCGGTTCACCTCCAGGCTGGCCGCGCTGGCACCGGAACCGCTGGATACGGTGTTTCTCGTCAACAGCGGAAGCGAGGCCGTCGACCTCGCGATTCGCCTCGCCCAGGCATACACGGGTCAATCGACTGTGCTCGCGGTCCGCGAGGCCTACCACGGCTGGACCATGGGCGCGGATGCCGTTTCCTCCTCGATCGGCGACAACCCACGCGCACTCGAGACTCGACCGGACTGGGTACGCCTCGTCGAGTCGCCGCACAGCTACCGCGGCAAGCACCGGGGGGCAGACTCCGGCTCCCGCTACGTAGCCGACTTCGCGGCGGACCTCCGGATGCTCGATGAACAGGGCAGGGGAATCGCCGGCTTCATTGCCGAGCCCGTGTTCGGGAACGCGGGCGGCGTCCTGCTTCCAGACGGATACCTCGAGGGAACCTACGCCGAGGTGCGCCGGCGAGGGGGCCTCTGCATCGCCGATGAGGTCCAGGTCGGCTACGGCCGGCTCGGCGAGTACTTCTGGGGATCGACGCAGCAGGGTGTGGTGCCCGACATCATCACCGTCGCGAAGGCCATGGGCAACGGGCATCCGCTTGGGGCTGTCATCACGCGCCGCGACATCGCCGAGAGATTCGCAAACGAAGGCAGCATGTTCTCATCGGCGGGCGGAAGCCCGGTCAGTTGCCGCGTCGGGCTCACGGTGCTCGAGATCATGGCCGACGAGTCGCTGCAGGAGAACGCGAGCGTGGTCGGTACGCACCTCAAAAGTCGACTCGAGGATCTCGGCGAGCGGTTCGAGCTGATCGGCGCCGTGTATGGCCTGGGGCTCTACCTGGGGGTTGAGCTCGTGCTGGACCGCACGACGCTCGAGCCGGCCACGTCCGTGGCCGCGCGGGTGTGCGAGGCCCTACTGACGGAAGGATGCATTATGCAGCCGACGGGCGACTACAAGAACGTGCTCAAGATCAAGCCGCCGCTCTGCCTCACGATCGAGAGCGCCGACTTCTTCGCCGACGCGCTTGAGCGCGTGCTCTCGCGTGAGGTCGCACGGTGAGTCCGGCCCGCGGTTTCTCCCTCGATGGCCAGGTCGCGATCGTCACCGGAGCCGGCAGCGAGAACGGGATCGGCTTCGCTGTCGCGCGCCTGCTCGGCTCGCTCGGCGCATCCGTCGTGGTCGCCGGATTCAGCGAACGCGTGCGCGACCGCAGCGCAGCGCTCGAAGCGGAGGGCATCCGGAGCATTGCCGTTGTCGGCGACCTCACCAGCGTCGATGATGCGACAGCACTCGTGAGCGCGGCCGTCACCGAGTACGGACGCCTCGACATCCTGGTCAATAACGCCGGCATGACCGCTGTGACCGAGCCGCTGCGGCTCGCGAGCGTGCTCGACATCACGGATGCCCAATGGACCGCGGGAATCAACCGCAACCTCACGACAGCGCTCTTCGTGACGCGGGCCGCCGCGGCCGAGATGACGTCGCGAGGCTATGGACGCATCGTCACGGTGTCCTCGGTCACGGGCCCGCTCGTCGCGTACGAAGACGATGTGGCATACCACGCGGCCAAGGCCGGTCTCGTCGGCCTGATGCGGTCGGCGGCCTTCGACCTGGCGCAGCATGGGATCACGTCGAACGCCGTCGCGCCGGGGTGGATCCGAACGGACTCCTCGCCGCCCGATGAGCTCGTGTGGGGTGAGCACACACCCGTCGGCCGGCCGGGGACGCCAGACGAGGTCGCCGGGCTGATTGCCTACCTGGCGAGCCCGATCGCCTCGTATGTCACGGGGCAGCTGATCGTGGTCGATGGCGGCAATACGATCCAGGAAGCGAAGGCCTAGGAGGGCGCAAGCGCCCAGGACACACCGCGATCGACGAGGTGGGTGGGCAGCAGCTGCTCGAACGGTTCTGACGCGATGCCGTCGATGCGATCGAACAGCCGCTCGGCGGCACGCGTGCCGAGCGCGGACGTGTCGTAGTCCACGATCGTCACGGGCTGCGGGAGAAGTCGGGACATCTCGAAATCGTCGAACCCGACGATCTCGATGCTCGCGCGGCTTCGCCACACCTCCTCGACGGCGCCGATAGTGCTGCGGTTGTTCCCGCAGAGGATGGCCGTCGGGGGCTCGGCGAGATCGAGCATCGCGCGCACGGCGCTGGCCGCGTCATCCGGCGCGTGCACGTTCTCGACGAGGAGCGCGGGATCGTCGTCGGCGCCGGCCGCGGCGAGCGCGTCGCGAGCACCGGCGAGGCGTTCGCGCATGGTGTAGATCGAGAGCGAGTCCATCAGGAGGCCGATGCGACGGTGTCCGTTCGAGATGAGTCGCTCAACGGCACTGCGAGCCCCGCCCTGGTTGTCGACCAGGATCGCATCCGCGTCGAGCCCTGACCCTGGCCGGTCGATGAAGACGACGGCGACGCCCAGATCCATCTCCGCCTGGAGGTAGTGATGGTCCGCGCTCGTCGGCACGACGAGGAGTCCGCTCACCCGCCGCTGGCACAGGTCGAGTGCGAGCTCGCGCTCGATTTCCGGATCCTCTTCCGAACTCGCCATGATCACCTGGAATCCGCGAGCGCGCGCAACCTTCGCGACAGCGCTCGCGAGCGTGATGTAGAACGTGTTCGAGAGGTCTTCGGTGATCAGCCCGATCATCCGGGTCTCTCCCCCCGCTCTCAAGCTTGCAGCGATCCCGTTTCGGCGATAGCCGAGGCTCTTGATCGACGCGAATACCTTGGCAACGAGCTCCGGATCCACGGTCGCGACGTTGTTCACGACGCGCGACACCGTCTTCAGGCTCACGCCGGCATCCGAGGCAACATCGTTCATCGTCGGTCGGCCGATCATGGCGCTTCGTCCCGCGCGAACTCGATCCGCACTCCGGTGTCGACACTCGCCCCAGGCTCGAGGATGGGCGCCCCGGCGTGAGGCCCCTCCCGATCCGGGCCGAAGAGCGGAGCGTTCGCCGGTTCGATCCCGAGAGCCCAGCCATCGCGGGCCGGCCAGACCCACTGGAAGAGCCTCGGGAGCGACGTGCTTGTCCAGCTCAGGGTTGCACGAGCATGCAGGACCGACGAATGGACGACGGCGTTAGACCTCCCACTCGTCGAGGCCACGCCGACATGCTCGAACACGGCCTCCGCCATCGACTCCGCGACCGGCGGCATTCGCCGGTGGTCTGGCACTCCCGGCTGCTCATCACGCGCCGCGGTCCGGGCCGACGCAATATCGATTCGTCCCCCTGGTTCGAGGAAGGGTGCGCCGAAGTTGACGTGGTACAGGATGGGCACCGGCACCGGGGTGAATCCGTCATTGCGGATGCTGTCGCGCACCTCGATACTCGCATGGTCGGTGGATGCCTCGATCTCACGGTGGATGGTGACGCGACGACCAAAGGTTTCGACGTTGTCCATGGTCCCCCAGACCACGACGACGACGTGTTCGCCTCGAATCTCCCGATGCCAGGCGACGTCGCGTGCCGGTGTTCCGTGGTGCGAACCATGCAGGCCGTACCCATCCCTGGCGGGGCCGATGTTGTCGGGGCCGCAGGTGGTCAGCATGCCTCCACTCCACCGGGTCAGCCAGGGCTCCTCCGCCCCGTTCGGATACACCTGCCCCAGCGGCTGGGGCGATCGCCAGGCAACCGGCTGTCCGGCCCACCAGACCGCGCCAAGGTCGAGACCGCGGTCTGCCAACACCTCGAAGCTCAGGCCCCCCGCCAACCTCACGTCGATCATCCGACCCTGGCGTGGATCTACGAACTCGCGCACGGGCGCAAGCGCGTCAATGCGCGAGATGAGACCCTCGTGCACAAGGCCCCCCGAGCCCTGTTCGCTCGTCATCAGCGTCACACCGCCGGAGGCCGGCAGACGAGGAGGCGGCCAGGACCGGAAACCGCGAGCGGACCGGCAGAGTGGGGCACCACCACTGTGCTTCCCCTGGGCAGGTCAAGCGCCCGCTCGGGCCCGAACTCGAGCCGGAGCGAGCCGTCCGTCACGATCAGCACCGCGAAGCCGGCTTCCAGGCTCAGCATCCCGTCGACGACGTAGTGGCCCAGCCGGAAGAACTCGGTCGACGCTTCCGCGAGCACTGAATCTCCGCGAGCACCGGAGGTGATGAGTGCCGAGATCTCGGCATCGGAGCGCGCTCTGACCTCGACCGCGTCGAGCGCGGTCTCGAAGCCGAGACCCAGGTGGCCGTCACGGCGACCGTCGAGCTCGAATCCACGCCATTCGAGCAGGATCGAAAGGTCCTCCGGCTCCTGCACCTCGGCCAGGAAGGTGTCCGCGCCAATCGCGTGCAGTACGCCCGGCGGGACATACACGGTGTCCCCGACCTCGACGTGACGACGATGCATCTTCGAGAGCAGGTTCTCAATGTCCTGTCCAACCACGAGCGCGAGCAGGTCCGCGGGATGGATAGCCTCCGTGAGGCCGAGATAGACCTCGCCGGCCTCGAGGATGAACCACGCCTCCGCCTTGCCGTGCGCGCGCGAGAGATGTTGATGTGCAAACTCTGTCGCCGGGTGGGCATGCACCGGCAGGCGTTGCCCCGCATCCAGCAGCTTGACCAGCAGCTTGGCGTCTGGCCCGAAGCGACCGACGTGCTCCGCCCCCAGCCACGACACGGGGTCCCGCTCGACCTCGTCCCGAAGCACAGCGCCGCCGGGCAGCGTCGTGAGTCCGAGCGACTCCTCCCCGGCGATGGTCGTGGTCGAAGCCACCCAATCCTCGGGGACCCGTGTGCCATGGCTCGGTTCCCCACGAAATTCGGCGATCCGGGCTCCGCCGCGGTAGAACCGATCGGCGGGCTGGTTGGCTGGCAACACGATGGGATCCATTGGTTTTCCTTTCTCTCGTTCACACAACCGCACGCTGAACCACTCGCGCGGCTAGGGCCTCGTCGACCGTGGCGATCGCGTCACGCGTGGTCGGTCGACCCGAGATCAGGGTCGCCGCGCACGCGATCGCGAGTCTCGCTGTCTCCTCAGGCTCAAGTCCGAGCCACAGGCCGTACACCAGGCCGGCCGCCGCCGCGTCTCCAGCGCCATTCGTCGTGACCGCCTCCGCGACCGGGGCCGGTCGCATCCAGAACCGCTGGTTCGCCCACGCAGGCGAAAGGCGGCCTAAGACCTGTCCTCCGGATGCAATCCGCTCGGCAGACGCGGTCCGTACGTACATTCCTTCTGCCCCAGCCGAGATCGCCACGATGGCGACGCCGGCCTCGATGAACTCCTCGGCCAGGCGCTCAACGAGACCGATCGAGTACCCCTCCGCGATGCCAAGGGCCGATCGCAGATCGTCAACACTCGGGCTGAACACATCGACCAGGGGAAGGACCCTCGCGAAGAGCGCACTCCAGTCGAACGCGCCAACCTCGGACTTCGGGTCGACGACGGCCATGTCGAGCGACGTCGTTATCCCCGCAGACCCAGCCCGATCGAAAAGTCGAAGCAACGGAAGGCCCTCATCGACAAGGAGTCCCCGCAGCAAGGGCGGATAGCCGACGTGCAGCATGGCGGCGCCATCGAGCTCGACTGAACTGTCGTTGAACTGCGCGTTCGCCCCTGGGTAGTGCCAGATGGTTCGGTCGGCGCCACCGGGCTGGAGGATGACGCTATAGGAGGTCCCCGTCTCGGACGAGGTGGCCAGGCCATCACCCGACAGGCCCCGACTCTCGAAGCTCGTTCGAACGAATGCACCGAGATCGTCATCGGCGATCACCGCAACGAGCCGTACGGGCGCACCCAGGTCGGCCAGGTCCCAACCGGTGTTTCCGACACATCCGCCCAAGGTCATCGAGACGGGTCCGACCTCGACGAGATCCCCGGGGACCACCGTCAGTCCGGCTGGGAGCGTCGGCGTGATGTCCACGCAGATATGGCCGGCGACCACGATCTCCCCCGACGGGCCTCCTGCTGGACAACGTTGTCTCACGGTCGATAGTCTGGCACGAGTTGCGCGTCCATCGGAATCCCAACGCCGGGCAGCAACTCACCCAGATCGGAACAGCAATGACGCTCTACCGCTTGAACAGGCTTTTCAATCCCGGATCGGGCCGAGCCCTCGACGTCGCGGTCGACCACGGGTTCTTCGGCGAGGCAACGTTCGTCACGGGCATCGAAGACATGCGCTCCGTTGTAGCCACGCTGATCCGGGCCAACCCAGACGCCGTGCAACTGACGGTCGGCCAGGCGCGGCACCTGCAATCGGCGCCGGGCAAGGCCAAACCCGCACTCGTCCTTCGCACCGACGTGGCGAACGTCTACGGCAACCCGCTCGACTCGCACATATTCAGTCATCACATCCCGAATGCGATCGAGGAGGCGGTGCGACTGGATGCAGTCGCAGTGTGCGCGAACCTCATGCAGCTGCCTGGCCGGCCAGAGATCCGCGAGGCGTGCATCCTCTCGATCATGGCCCTGCGCGTCGAGGCAACGAGATACGGGATGCCGCTCATGATCGAACCCCTCGTGATGCAGGACAACGCGAAGGCCGGCGGATACATGGTCGACGGTGACACCGAGAAGATCGTGGCACTCGTGCGCCAGGCAGCAGAGCTCGGGGCCGACCTGATCAAGGCGGATCCGACCGATAACATCGCTGACTACCATCGCGTGGTCGAGGTCGCCGGTGACGTTCCCGTGCTCGTCCGCGGAGGCGGGCGTGTCGACGACCGCACGCTGTTGCAGCGCACCTCCGCTGTCCTCGCCCAGGGCGCGCGCGGCATCGTGTACGGCCGGAATGTCATCCAACACGAGAAGCCCTCCGGTATCACCAGGGCACTGATGGCAATGCTGCACGAGAGTGCATCGGTCGATGACGCCCTCGCGATCATCGAGCGGAGTACGGAATGAGCACGAAGATCGTGAACGTGGCCATTGTCGGCGGCGGCCTGATGGGCCGCGAGATCGCCGCGGCGATCCAACGCTGGCCCGCACTCATCGACCACCCGGTTCGCCCACGGCTCACCGCGGTGTGCGACATCAACCCCGCGGCACTCGACTGGTTCGACCAGATCGATACGGTGACGACGAAAGTGACCGACTACCGCGAACTTCTCGCCGACGACTCGATCGATGTCCTCTATATCGCGGTGCGGCACGATCTGCACGAGCGGCTCTACGTCGACACCATCGAAGCCGGCAAGGGACTCCTCGCGGAAAAACCGTTCGGTATTGATGGACGGGCGGCGGATGCGATCCTCGCGGCGATTTCCGCGCATCCGGAGAGCTTCGTGCGTTGCTCGAGCGAGATGCCCTTCTACCCCGGCGCCCAGTGGGCGATCAACTACGTGAAGTCGGGAGCGCTCGGCCGCATCATCGAGGCCAGGAACGCGTTCCTGCACTCGAGCGACCTCGACGTCAACAAGCCGCTGAACTGGAAGCGGCAGAACCAATACTGCGGCGAGGCCGGCGTTATGAACGACCTGGGCCTGCACGTGTGGCACGTGCCGCTGCGTCTCGGGTGGGCACCCGACCGCGTCTATGGCATCCTTCAGAACATCGTCACCGAGCGGCCAGGGCAGGACGGCACACTGCAGCCGAGCGATACCTGGGACAACGCCGTGATCCACTCCTGGGGTCGTCATGACGGCATCGAGTTCCCGCTCACGACCGAGATGAAACGCATCGACCCCGGGCACAAGAACACCTGGGAATTCGAGGCCATCGGCATGGACGGCGGCGTGCGCTTCTCGACCAAGAATCCCAAGCAGGTCGAGGTCTTCAGCACGATCGATGCACCCGGCATTGGCAGGGAACAAGCGTGGCAACGACTCGACTCGGGCAGCCAATCGGTCTGGCCGACGGTCACCGGGGCGAATTTCGAGTCTGGATTCTCGGACTCGATCCTCCAGATGTGGGCCGCATACCTCGCCGAGCGCGAGGGCGCCCTCGGCGATCGCTTCGGCTGCGCCAGGCCTGCCGAAGCCTCGGCCACTCACGCGATCTATCGCGCGGCCATCACGTCGCACGAAACGCACGCCGCCGTTACTCTCTGAGCCGCCTTCCAGCCTCCCTGGTCGTGCCCGTTCCGGCGTGTAGTGCCTGGTGCGCCGGGCACTACACGCCGGAACGGGAACTATCGAGTCCAGACTTCGCATCAATGCCTTGACATCGATGACATGGTAGGTCCATGATGAGACCGACCCAACCATGCCATCGATGACATGGAAGTGACAAAGTCGTCTGAAAGGCCGCCACTGTGCACTTCGAGACTCTCCATCACGGCCACACTCGCGAGCGTCATTCATGATCCCCGCAACCGCGATCACGCTCGGGGTCGACCTCGGAACCACCACGTCGAAAGTGCTCGCCTGCCTCGACGACGGCAGGCCCGTCTGCACCGTGCACGAGAGCACCGAGTGGGCGACTTCCCATGACGGCCACACTCAGACCGACCCGGAGACGCTCCTTCGGCTCACCCTGACACTCATCCGTCGCGTGGTGAACGAGGCGGAACGAATTCTCGGCGCAGTGCACGTGCGGGCAATCGGATTCACCGGGCTGGCCGAGAGCGGAGTACTTCTCGGCTCCTCCGGTGCGCCCATCGCGCCCGTGATCGCCTGGTTCGACACTCGCGGAACGGCCGAGATCGAGGCGCTCGCGTCGCGGCATCCGGAGTTCCCCGAAGCATTCAGCCGAGCATGCGGATTGCCGTGGGACTGCCAGTCAAGTGTTGCGAAACTCGCCTACCTCAAAGCGGATGGGACCCGAATCGTACGGGGCGCGCGCTGGCTCAGCGTTCAGGAATGGATCGCCTTCTCGCTCGGCTCCGACCAGGTTCGCGAACCGTCGCTCGCGTCGCGGACGGGGCTGATCGACCAGGCCACGGGGGCGCCGTGGGCAACGGTCTTCGAGCTGGTCGGCCTCCCGGCCGACATCCTGCCTCCTGTTCGGCGCGCCGGCGACCCGACCGGCTTCCTCCGCCACGCCGATCTTCCGTTGTCGTGCCAGGGCGCCGTGCTCACGGTTGCGGGACACGACCACCCGGTCGGCGCTGTCGGCGCTGGCGCGCTCGGCCGTGACTCGCTGTTCAATTCGAGCGGTACGGCCGACGTTGTACTTCGCTCCCTGCCAGGTCGGCTGGACGACGACACCCGGGCCGAGCTCGTGCAGGCATCATGGTCGGTCGGAGAGCACGTCATCCCGGACACGACCCTGCTCCTTGGAGGTGTTCGCGGGGGACTCCTCCTTCGCAGGGTGCTTGCACTGCTCGGGGTGACGACGGATGAGCAGCGTGCCGACCTCGATGAGCGCGCTGCCCGCGTCGGCGCCCTCCCTGCCGGGTTAGTCCTCTCGGGGACGGGGCAGACGGGTAACGACGTCAGTATCTCCCTCGGCGACGACGCGGGCCCGGCTGAGGTCTGGGCCGCCGCAACGAGGCTCACGGCGGGGAACCTCGGGATCCTGCTTTCTCAGCTCGAGCAAACCGTTGGCCCGCACCGCAGCGCTGTCGCCGCAGGCGGCTGGACGCGCATGGAAAGCGTGCGACAGGCAAAACGCGCCGTCATCAGCAATGTGACCTTCTCGACGAACACCCAGCCTGGCGTCACTGGTGCTGCCCTGATCGCCGAGCATGCAGCCAGCACACCTCTGACTCCACTCGCCGAGTTCATCCGCCTGCGCCTCGACGACGCGAAGATACCCGCAATCCCTCTAATTATCGCCTAACGACCCCTGAACAATCGAGGAGCACGACATGCCCACAATCACCACGCACGCGTCCAAGACGCTGGCCGACATCGCAAGCACCGACGGAATTTTCTCAATCATCGCGATGGACCAGCGCAACACCCTCCGCCGCATGTTCACTGCCGTCGGACTCGAAGGCACTGACGAACAGCTGCGTGAGTCCAAGGTCGCGGTGGCGCGTTCCCTTACTCCCCTGGCAAGCGGGATCCTCTTCGATCCCACCTTCGGCGTTCCTGCCGTCACCGAGGCTCGGGCGCTGGCGTCCACGTGCGGACTCCTCGTCGCGTCCGAACCGGCCGAGCGAGGGACATGGAACGGCGAACCGCGTACGCACCGCGACCCCGAACTGGACGCGCAGTGGGTCCTCGACCAGGGCGGCGACGCCCTGAAGTTCTTCGTCCAGTTGCGCGCCGATCGCCCCACCCCCCAGAAGGGCGAGCCCGACCTTGCCGAGGACGTGCTCCAGGTGACCCGCGACGTCATCGCGGATGCCAGGACCGTCGGCGTCCCCGTCGTCATCGAGAATCTCGTCTACCAGCTACCCGGTGAGGATCTCTCCGGCCAGGCCCGCGAGGATGCCATCATCGAAGCGGCCCGCGCGCTCAACGAGCTCGACATCGATTTGCTCAAGCTCGAGTATCCCGGCTCCCCAGAAGGCACGAGGCGACTCGCCGAGATTCTCGACCATCCGTGGGCCGTCCTCTCTGCCGGTGTCGCCTTCGAGCAATTCGCCGACGTCCTCCGGATCGCCTTCGACGAAGGCGGAGCATCCGGATTCATTGCCGGCCGCTCGGTCTGGAAGGAGTCGATCGCCTTGGCCGACGTCGAGCGAGAGGTGTTCCTTGCCGGCACTGCACGCCCGCGACTCGAAAAGCTCGTGGAGATCGCCTCCGACCGCGCAACGCCGTGGACCGCCATCACGAGCAGGTAGGTGTCGGATGTCGGAACCAAGGCACGTCGAGGCGATCCTCGTCGCCGGCGTCGCGGCCAGCGGCAAGAGTGCATTCGCGTGCGCCCTGGCTGCCCGCCTGCGGTGGACACTGCTCGACCTGGACACTCTGACCAACCCGCTGTTCGAGTATGCCGGCGGCGACTACCGCGCCTCCCCTGCCTCAATGACCAACCCGTTGGCTCGCTCGGAGCTGGACCGCGCACGCTATGCCTGCCTTTACGACTCTGCGCGCGAGAACCTGAGCGTCGGCCAGAACGTCATTCTCGTTGCGCCATTCACCTCCGAACGGACCTCGCGCCGTGAGTGGGAGGGCGTTCCAGGGCGACTCGGCATCCGATCCGACTTCGTCCACCTTGTCTGGCTCGAGACCCCGATCCTGGAAGTAGCGCGTCGGATGTCGCAGCGCGCCGCATCCAGGGATGCCGGGAAGCTCGCCACCCTCGAAACGATGGATGCTGTTGCTCCCCCGGCCGTGGACCACCTGCGATTGGACGGCATGCTGGAGCCTGCACAACAGGTCGAGCTGTTCCTCAGGGAGCGGGAGCTGCGTCGACGCTGATTCCGTCTGCATGGCTGGGCGGAGCCGTGAGGTGGCGGTCCTCCCAGCGGATTGGGAGAACCACCACCGTTATCGACGAGCGGTTAGCAAGCCGACTTGTATACGGCGTTCTTCCCTGTCGTGGTCAGGGTGTCCTTCGTGATGACGGTGAATCCTGTCTGGATCGTCTTCTTCACGGATTGGCCCTTCAGAGCGGCAATCGCCTGCTGGACACCGTCGGTGCCGATCGTTGCCGGCTCCTGCGCGATGAGCGCCTGGACCGTGCCGGCCTCAAGCTGCTTGACCTGTGCAGGTCCAGCGTCGAAACCGATGATCGAGAGCTTGCCCTGCGCGCCGGCCTGGCGTACTCCCGTCGCGGTTCCCTCGGCGGCGAACAGGTTCGTTGCGAAGATACCAACGATGTCCGGGTCCTTTGCCAGTGCGGCTGCGACGAGCTGGGCTGCTACAGCCGGGTCGTTGTGGCTGTACTGCACTCCGAGGTAGGTGAACTTGGAGTCGGCAGCTGCCGCCTCCTTGAAGCCGGCGACGCGCGCATCCGTTGTTGAGATGCCGGGATCCACTGAAATCACCAGAACCTTTCCGCCATTCGGCTTCTGGGCCTGAATCGCCTTGAACGCCTCAGCGCCGCCGCCCTTGTTGTCCGACGAGATCTGCGAGGCAGCGAACGACGGATCGTTCACCGTGGTGTCGACGAGGATGATCTTGATGCCGGCTGCTGCGGCGGCCTTCAGCGGGGCCTCCATCGCGGAGACATCCGTCGGTGCGACGAGGATCGCGTCTGGCTTGGATGCGACGACCGAGTCGACGATCGGCCTTTGCAACGTCGGGTCGAACTTCGCGGGACCCTGCGTGTTGACCGTCGCGCCGGATTTCTTTGCCTCGGCTTCGATGCCGCACTGCATGCTGATGTAGAACTCATCGCCGGCGACGCCCTGGATGAACGACAGTTTGTAATTGCCGCTCGTGTTGGTGCCTCCGCCCCCGCCTCCCGACGAGCAGGCGCTGAGTGCAAGGGCGGCAACAGCGCCCACGGCGAGCAGTGATATGAGATGCCTCTTCATTGTGGTGCTCCTCTTTGAGATTGGTGCAGGGATTTCTTCTATTTCCGCCTGGTCACAAGGTTGCCCAGGGAGAATCTTCGTTTCACGCCCGTGCCGCGAGCGGCAGCAAGCCGGCGCCGCTGGTCGATGTAGACCGCGATGATCAGGACGAACCCGACGGCAACCTGCTGCCAGAACGGCTGCACGCCCACGATGACGAAGCCGTTTTGCAGCACTGCGGGGATGAAGAGTCCGACAACGGTGCCGAAGATGGTGCCGACACCGCCGAAGAGGCTGGTGCCGCCGATCACGACCGCGGCGATCACGTTCAGGTTGGTCTGTGATTGCCCGGCGATCGCTGTCGTGCCGTACTGCGAGAGCGACAGGATACCGGCGACCCCGGCGAGACCACCCGAGATCGAGTAGACAAGGATGAGATGCCGATCGACCTTGACGCCGACCCGCCGCACCGCCTCCTCGTTCGACCCGACGGCGAAGGTGTACAGGCCGAATCTCGTCCGATGCAGGATGATCCCGAAGGCCACGAGGAAGACGAAGGCGATCAGTGAGATGAGCGGAAGCGTCGTACCGGGAACATTGCCGTAGCCGATGTTGTCAGAGAGAATCGACGGCACATCGCGGATGTCGACTCCACCGGTCAGCACCTGGGAAAGTCCGAGCGCACCTCCGAGGGTACCGAGCGTGACGATGAGCGGCGGCACTTTCGCTTTCGCGACGAGCACCCCGTTCAGGATTCCCCACGCGAGGCCACAGCCGACCGCGACGAGGATCCCCAGTCCGGCGGTGGGCAATCCGTCTCCGCCGACCGCGCGCATGGCCATTGCGGAGACGACACCGGAGAAGACCAGTACCGATCCGATCGAGAGGTCGATGCCGCTCGTTACGATCACGAACGTCATCCCGATTCCGAGGATGGCGAGAATCGACATGTTCTGGATGATCAGGCGCAGATTTGACCACTGCGGGAAGATCGTGGGAGCCAGTGCAGAGAAGATCAGGAAGATGACGACCAGGACGAGCAGGATCTGGAATGCCTGCACTCGCACGAGCTTGCCGATCGCACCCTCAGGCGTGAACACACCGGGCGCCTGGGCCGGGGCACCATTCGAGGTGGATGCCACGTCTGTCGTCATTTGTCTCCCCCAATTGCACCCGTCATCGCGCCGACGAGTTCCTCCATCGACGTGTTGCTTGCCTTGTAGGCCGCGACGCTCCTGCCCAGCCTCAGGACCTGGATGCGGTCGGAGACCTCCATCACGTGCGGCATCGAGTGGCTGATGAAGACGACGCCCACCCCTTTGTCACGAACGCGGCGAATCGTCTCCAGGACGTTCTTGGTCTGGACGACGCCGAGTGCAGCCGTTGGCTCGTCGAGGAAGACAACACCCTTCGCCCAGTTCACGGCACGTGCGATGGCGATCGCCTGTCGCTGCCCACCGGACATGCTCCCCACGGGATCACCAAGCCCGCGCACGGTTGCACCAAGGTCATCGAATGCCAGGCGAGACCGGTCCCTCATCGCCTTGTTGTCGAGGAAGCCCAGCTTGCCCTGTAGACCGGGCTTTGGGACTTCGCGCCCGAGGAACATGTTCTGTACAGGGTTCAGGTGCGGTGCGAGTGCAAGATCCTGGTAGACGGTCTCGATACCGAGGGCACTCGCCTGGGCCGGTGTGGACAAGGTCACTTCGCCGCCGGCGTACAGGATCTTGCCTGAGTCGAGGGCCAGGCTTCCCGAGAGTGCCTTGACGAGCGTCGACTTTCCAGCTCCGTTGTCGCCAATGAGCGCAACAACTTCTCCGGGGTACACCTCAAAATCGACATTGTCGAGCGCCCGCACGTGACCGAAGCTTCGAGAGATGCCCAGTGCCTGGAGGACGGGGACGTCGCCGGTACTCACAGCACAACCCCCGCCGAAACCCGCTGAGCGAGTCCGACACCGCCGATTGGATTCACAAGATCTCTCCTCAGGGTCGAGTCGAGAGCATCCAACAACGAAAGAAGACAATCGCTACGTCAGTGGAGCGCTCAGTCAAGCTTCGAGATCGCAGATGCCGTGGTTGGCATCCACTTAGGACCGAACCTAACCGGACGTGTCATCGATGTCAAGCATGTGGCGATCCTTGCTAAGGTGTGCATCGTGACGACAATGCAGGACGTGGCCGAGCAGGCGGGAGTGAGTTCGAAGACGGTCTCGCGTGTGTTCAACGACGACCCGCACGTCACCGAAGAGACCCGCACCAAGGTCCGTGCCGCCATGAAGGAGCTCAACTACGTTCCCAACATGCTGGCGCGGACATTCCGCGCCGGCCGGGCCTCGGTCATCGGCATTGCGGTTCCGGATATTGGCGACCCCTTCTTTGCAGCGATCATTCGCGCAGTCGACCAGGTGGCGCAGGAGCACGGCATGGCGATCGTCGTTACGAGCCTCGGTTCAGACGCCTCGCGGGAGCGGCAGATCATCGAAGCGCTTCTGCGTCGCCAGGTCAACGGACTCATCGTGGCGCCCATCGATGCCGACCAGTCGTATCTCGCGCGCTGGCTGGAACATCTCCCCGTTGTCTTCATCGACCGAGAGCCGACGAACCTCAGCGCGGATAGCTTCGTGGAGGATGACCGCGGCGGAGCCAGGGAGGCGACGGCCCACCTGCTCGAGCGCGGACACGAGCGCATCGCTTTCATGGGGGATTCTGATCACATCATCACCACCAAGCTCCGCATCGCGGGATATCGGGATGCTCTCGTGGACGCGGGGCTGACCCCGGACGACGACCTGATTGCCATGGGTGCTGGCACACGCGCTGCAGAGATCATCTCCGAGCTGCTCCGGCTTCCATCACCGCCGACGGCGATCTTCTCCTCGAATGCCCGAACGTCGCTCGGTGTCTTCCCGGCTCTGCAATCTCTCGGGCGAACCGACATTGCGCTCGTCAGCTTCGGTGACTTCCCGATGGCCTCGGCGCTGCAGCCTTCGGTGACCGTGCTCGACCAGAATCCGGAACGGCTCGGCCGTGCCGCCAGCGAGCGCCTCTTCGCGCGGATCAACGACCCAGATCGACAACTCGAGCGCCGAAACGTGCTTGCTGTCAACCTGATCGAAAGGGCGTCTTCCGCGTCTCCACAGAAAGCGACGAAGCCATGACGGATTTTGCAGGAAGACCCATTCTCGTAACGGGCGCCAGCGGCGGTATCGGCGGCGCGACGGTGCGCCTGCTCAGAGCCCAGGGCGCGGATGTCATCGCGGCCGCGCGCGACGAGGACTCGTTGTCTGCCCTCGTCGCGGAAACGGGCGCGCGGGCGCTTGCGTTCGACCTCACATCCGAGGAGAGCATCAAGGGTGCCGTGGATGGCCTCGACCTCTGGGGAGTGGTCAACTGCGGCGGTTTCGGGGGTGAGATCGCGACGCCACAGGACACCGATATCGACGTCTTCGACAAGGTGATGAACATCAACGCACGAGGTTCGCTGCTCGTGATCAAGTACGCGGCGAGGTCGCTGATCCGCCTGGGCAAGGGTGGATCAATCGTCAACGTTTCGAGCCAGGCGAGCCTGGTCGCGCTGAGCAATCACGTCTCATACGGCTCATCCAAGGCAGCGCTCGACAACATCACGCGTGTGTCTGCACTCGAACTCGGCCGGTACAACATCCGCGTGAACAGCGTGAACCCGACGGTTGTGATGACCGAGATGTCGAACTTCTATTGGGGCCGTCCGGAGATCGGCGGACCCTTCCTCGAGCAGATGCCGCTCGGCCGATGGGCAACCGTGGACGATGTCGCCGGGCCCATCGTGTTTCTCCTGAGCGACGAATCGGCAATGATCTCAGGGGTCTCCCTGCCGATCGACGGCGGATACACCGCCCGCTAAGACGACCCCGGTGAGCGGGCCGGATCGCGCAGTCGCGTCGCTGGATCCGGATCGCGCACCACTGTTGCCTGCGGTGCGCCGTCCAGTGACGCAAGCAGGGTCGTTGGTTGCCCAACCGCCAGCGCACCCCAGGATGCCGCACGTGCAAGGGCTCCCGCCAACGCTGACTCAGACGCGTCCCCAGTCGCACGGTGCACACTCTCGCCGACGAGGAATCCAGCGAGGGACGCATCCCCCGCCCCGGCCGAATTGGCGACCACGTCGGCGTCCGCGCGCGCGAACCAGGTTCCTTCCTCGGCCACGACGAGCGCACCGTCCTCCCCCATGCTCACGAAGACAGAGTCGACTCCGTGTCGACGGAGTTCCGACGCGGCGTCGATCACGTCGGCGAAGGTGCGGAGTTCTCGGCGCACCAGCGCTGCGAGTTCGTGGGTATTCGGCTTGATGAGGGTGACCGCGCCAAAATCGTGGATCGCCCGGTCGAGCGCCTCGCCGCTCGTGTCGAGTGCGACTCGTGCTCCGAGCGCTGCGGCATCCCGCAGGAGTTCGGTGAACGACACCAACTCACCAGAGCCCGCGCGCGTGGGAACACTGCCGCACAACACGAGCCAATCCGCCTCGAGTCGCTCGATCTCATCCAGGGTCGCCCGGCACAACTCACGCCAGTGGTCGTCGGTGAGGGGATGTGGCGACTCGTTGACCTTGGTGGTTTGCCCGTGCCCATCGAGGATCGTGGTGTTGATCCTGGTTCGGCCAGGGACGCCAACTGCGCGCAAGCGCAGTCCTGACGTCGAGTGTCCGGCACGGGCAAGGTCATCCTCGCCGAGTGCAAGCACGGCGGTCACTGGATGCCCCGCGAGTGCGATCGCATGGCCGACGTTGACGCCCTTGCCGCTCAACTCCGAATGCATGGCGTGCGCACGATTGACTTCGCCAAGGACGAGCTCAGACAGGAGGTAGGTGTGATCGATCGCAGCGGACGGCGTCAGGGTGACAATCCCATTCATAGTCGCGCCTCTGTGCGGTGCGCCGTCCACCACGGATCAAGCGCTGATCCGAGAGTGCCGAGGGACGCTCTGGCGTCCTCCCAGTACGACGCGGAGTCGGCCGTCGGCTCAACGACCGGGGCGCCGGCGACCCTCTCCTGAGCTGCCTCGATGGAGGGAAAGATGCCGTGCGAGACCGCCGCGAGCGCGGCGGCACCGAATGCACCTGGCTCTTCGTTGTGGATCACCCGGATCGGGGCGCGCAAGGCATTTGCAACAAGCCGAACGTAGAGCGGCGAATTCGAGAGACCGCCACCAAGGACGACGGTTTCGTCCCACTCGAACCGCTCAGCCAACGCCTGCGTGTGCCAGACGTGCATGAGCGCGATGCCCTCAAGCATTCCGCGCAGGATGTGCGGGCGCGAGTGCCAGCCACGTACTCCGGCAAGGATCGCGGATGCGTCGGCGCCCAATGGGGAGGCATAGAAGAAGGGCAGTACGAACGGCACGTTCTCCTGCGGATCCAGTGCCGCAGCCTCAGCGAAGAGCGCATCGCGCTGCGCGGCATCCGTAATGCCGAGCAATCCGAGCAACCACTCGAGCGCCGGCGATGCGGTCGGCGAGGTCGACATCGCGATCCGCAGGTCCGGGCGGATAGAGAGGCGCGATTGCCAGCGAGGGTCGACATCGTCGCGCGTCGTCGTCACCCCGTTGGTGCTGAAGGATCCCGCCACGAGCGCGAGCCGGTCGGGAATGAGCGCGCCCATCCCGATCGCGGCCGCCTGCACGTCGTGGACTCCTGCAATAACCGGGGTGCCCTCAACGAGGCCGGTCCGCTCGGCGGCCCCGCGCCGGACCGAGCCGGCTGGGTCGCCCCCGCGCTGCAACTCCGGCAACAGGCGCTCCAGGCCGCCGAGGCCGTAGGCATCCAGAATCCGGGAACTCCACTCTGCCCTTCGGGTGTCGAGAAACGAGGCGGATGCGTCGGAGAGGTCGGTTGAAATCTGCCCGGTCAGCTGCAGTCGAATCACGTCCTTGCATGACAGCATCGCGTGGGCACGCTCGAGCTGCTCGGGATGGTTGTTCGCTACCCACTTCAGCAGGGGTCCTGGTGAGCCGGCCGTCGGCACCTGGCCGGAAAGCTCGAGCACGGTGCGGGTCCGGTCGGCATCGGCGAGCAGCTCGTCGACCTCGCGGAACGCTCGACTGTCGACGGCCGTGATCGCCGGCCCCACAGCGGCCCCCGCGGCGTCAATGAGATGGAGGCCATCGCCGTGCCCGGTGATTGCGACGGCGGCGATGTCGCGTGGTTCAATCCGGGCAGTACTCACAACCTCCCCGATCGCGTCTGCAGCGGCGGCCCACAGGTCGACCTGCGATCGTTCCGCGTGTCGAGGCGCGCTGGTGTCGAGGGGGCTAAAGCGGCGTGCGACAGAGATCGGGCGCAATCCCTCATCGTGTAGAACCGCCTTGATGGCGGTCTGACCGGCGTCGACACCGAGAACATACCGTTGCCTCATCGGCCGCCCTCCGTTGCTACCAGGTGTGTGGCTGAGAGCCGAACGGAACGGGTTCCGGCCGCTGGACCGTGCTATCCAACTCGATCGTGCGGTGCTCGTTGCCTGCCCGGATGATGGCATCCATGATCTCGAGTACGTGGAAGGCCAGTTCACCCGACGCGCGATGCGGACGATTCGTCTCGATCGCGCGCGCGAGGTCGGCGAGCCCAACGCCACGGCCCGCATCCGCGTAGCCCGCGGAGACGGGAACCGTCTGCCACTCCGGCTCATCCTTCGTCCACAGCTCAACCGGGTCCGAGAACCGATTGGGATCGGGCACCGCGATCGTGCCCGCTGTTCCGTAGACCTCGATGTTCGGGATACGCGAGGCCCAGACGTCGAAGCTCACGGTGAGGCCTGAGGCGACGCCGGACGCGTGCTCCAGGATGGCGGTCACGTGCGTGTCCACCGACACGGTAATCGGAGTGCCCGCGTTCGGCCCGGTCGCGACGACACGCTCGCGATCTGACCGTGCGACGGCACCTGACACTCGGGCGACGGGACCAAGGAGCGTGACGAGGGCGCTCACATAATACGGACCCATGTCGAAGAGGGGTCCACCGCCCGCCTGGTAATAGAACTGCGGGGCCGGATGCCACAGCTCGTGTCCCGGAGCGACCCAGAACGCGGTTGCACCGACGGGGGTGCCGATCCTGCCCGAATCCAGCAACTCGCGCGCCGTCTGGATTCCGGTGCCGAGCACAGTATCCGGAGCCGAGCCCACCCGCAGGCCGGTGCGCTCGGAGAGCGCGAGCATGTCGACGGCCTCCTCTGGCGCGAGCGCGAGTGGTTTCTCGGTGTACACATGCTTTCCCGCCGCGAGCGCCTTGGTCGCGACCTCGACGTGCGCGGCCGGGATGGTGAGGTTGAGCACGGCATCGATGCGCGGATCGGTCAGGAGCTCATCGACCGTCATCGACTCGATGCCCTGTTCCTCGGCCACGGCAGCCGCCCTCGCCTGATCGAGGTCGGCAACGGCGATGACCTCAAGACCTGGCAGCGATGGAAACGATGCGAAGTACTGCTCGCTGATCTTCCCGACTCCGACGATGCCGATCTTCAGCGTGCCGCCCACAACAGTCCCCTCTCGATGATGGTGCGAACGATTGGATTCTCGACGATCTCGATCCGGTGTCCCGGCGTCGACACGAAGATCCGGCCCTTGCCCCACTGCCTGGTCCAGATCGCGGGGGATGTCACCGGCCGGTGCCAAGGATCCCACGGGCGCACCGCCTGCGTTGTCGTTGCGAGCACATCGTTGAGGTCGTCGTGCAGGACCCAGTATTGCTCGGTGACGAGCTCGAAGTCTCCGATGCCCTGAGTGATCGGATGCTCCGCCGCTGCGGGCAGCATATTAACCGTGTACGGGACGTAGTTATCCGACTGCTCGCCCGTGCGCTCCTCAGGCCGTTTGCCAGGATGCGCCGCGAACTGTCCGCCCACGAGTTGCAGGTAGTCCACGGTGTTGCGATACGAATCCGCGATGCCGCCGTGCCAACCGGCGAATCCTGTGCCGCTCTCGATCGCCTGGCGGAGCCCGGCGAACTCGTCCGGCTCGATCGTCGACATGGTGTTGGTCTGGACGATGAGGTCGACGGTCCCCAGGTAATCGGCATCCGCGTACGGTTTCGGCGAGTCCTCGACGCGAACCTCGAATCCGTTCGCCTCGAGGAAGGGGATGAACAGGTCGGTCGTCTCGACGGGTTGGTGGCCGTCCCACCCCCCACGCACGACGAGCGCGCGACGCGTGGCGGTCGAATCGGATGGTGCGGCGGTCATGCTTCTCCTCCTATTGTGGTCCAGGCGCTTCCTGTCGTTGCACTGGTTTCGACGGCCGCGAGAACGCGCTGAACCTGAAGTCCATCTGCGAAGGACGGCCGCGGCTGCCTGCCTTCCGCGATGTCGGTGACGAGGTCTCGCACCTGGTGCGAGAACGGATGTTCGTAGCCGATGCCATGTCCGGTCGGCCACCACGCGGCCATGTACGGATGCTCGGGCTCGGTCACGAGGATCCGCCGGAAACCCTGCTCACCGGCGGCGTCGCGCCCGTCATAGAACTCGAGCTCATTCATCCGCTCGAGGTCGAACGCGATCGCGCCCTCCGATCCGCTGAATTCCAGCCGCAGGGCGTTCCTCCTGCCGGTCGCGTACCGCGTGGCCTCGAAAGACCCGAGTGCGCCACCGCTCAGGCGCCCGGTGAACATTGCGACATCGTCGACCGTGACCCGGCCATACTCGCTCGAGGCCGTACCGCTGAGGCCGACCGACTCGCCAAGGAGCGGCCGCTCGGTCACGAACGTGTGCAGGATGCCGCTGACCGACTCGAGCCTCTCGCCCGTGATGAACTGCACCGCGTCGATCGCGTGCGCACCGATGTCGCCCAGCGATCCCGAGCCAGCCTGCTCCTTGTCGAGGCGCCAGGTCATCGGCCCTTGTGCGTCGACCAGCCAATCCTGCAGGTACTGGGCGCGCACCTGGCGGATGTCTCCGACCCTGCCCTGGGCGACCAGGTCCCGGGCGAACGTGATGGCTGGGACCCGGCGATAGCTGAAGCCGACCATGGCGTACACGCCGGAGCGGGCCGCAACTTCGGCCGCCTCCGCCATGAGCTCCGCCTCCGCGACGGTGTTGGCAAGGGGCTTTTCGCACAGCACATGCTTCCCCGCATTGAGCGCCGCAATCGCAATCTCCGCGTGGCTGGAACCGGGAGAGCAGATGTCGATGAGGTCGATATCGTCGCGCTCGATCACGCGCCGCCAGTCGGTCTCGACCTCATCCCAGCCGAACTTCGTGGCGGCGGCAGCGGCTCGGCCGGCATCGCGGCCGACGATCACGGACAGGCGAGGTTCCCTGGGTAAGTCGAAAAATCGAGGGGCGACGCGCCAGCCCTGGGAATGGGCGGCCCCCATGAACCCATACCCGACCATGGCAACGTTCAGGGCTGGGGAATTGGCGGCACCCATTTCAACTCCTTTGTCTCGCACTCACCCGAGGATTGCGCGTCCAACGACTCTACGCGAGTCGCGACGCCGCTCTCGAGAGGGGCGAAAGGAGACCTGGGTCTGCTACTGCGGGTGAACGACGCTCTGCAGGAACTTCGCGGTGCGAGGGTCCGTCGGTGAAGCGAAGATCTGCTCCGGCGTGCCGGCCTCAACCAGCCTTCCGCTCGCCATCATGACAACGCGGTCTGCCACTTGTCGCGCAAACTGCATCTCGTGAGTGACGACAATCATCGTCATGCCGTCTGCGGCCAGCTGGCGCATGGCCCGAAGGACTTCGCCGACCAACTCGGGATCCAGCGCGGAGGTGACCTCGTCGAAGAGGATCGCCACAGGGTCCATCGCCAGGGAACGGGAAATCGCGACGCGCTGCTGCTGGCCGCCCGAGAGTTCGTGCGGATAGTGGTCGGCACGATCGGCGAGACCCATGCGATCCAACAGCTCGAGTGCACGCTTTCGTGCATCCTTCTGCGGGATCTTGCGAACCCACACCGGCGCCTCCATCACGTTTTCCGCGGCGGTCAGGTGAGGGAAGAGGTTGAACTGCTGGAAAACCATCCCCACATCCAGCCGAACCTTCTGAAGGCTGCGATGGTTCGGCTTGTGCGGCTTGCCCTTGTCCAGGGGTTTCGAATCGGCAAGCACAGTGCCGTTGATGCTGATCCGCCCTGAATCGATCGTTTCAAGACCGTTGAGCGTGCGGATGAACGTCGTCTTTCCCGACCCGCTCGGACCAATCAGGACCACGACCTCGCCGCGGTCGACATCCAGGCTGAAGTCATGGAGTACGGGCAAATCCCCATAGCTCTTGGTGACATTCTTCGCTTGAATCAGGGGGCTCTTGTTCGTTGCTTCATCCACAGTGAAAACCATCCTGTCCGGTGTTCATACCCTCGCCCTGCGATCGCAACATCATGCCGCGACTCGCTTTGGTCTCGCCTTACGCCTGCTCAGCTCGAGGCGGCGCTCAAGTGCGCGAAGACCAAGGCTCGATGGGTAGCTGACGGCAAGGTAGAAGACGGCAACGACGGCGTAGATGCCAAAGTAGTTGAAGCTCGCAGCGGCCAGGATCTGGCCGCTGAAGAGAAGCTCCGTGACGGAGATCGTCGACGCCAGGGCGCTGTCCTTGAAGAGGGCGATGAAATAGTTTCCCGTGGCGGGCAGCGCGATCCGGCCGGCCTGCGGCAGGATGATCCGCCACATGACCAGCACCCACGGCATGCCGATGCTTGAAGCTGCTTCCCACTGTCCGTGGGGCACGGCCTTGATGCTCGATCGGAAGACCTCGCTCAGGTATGCGCTGTAGTTGATGCCTAGCGCGAGCACTCCAGCGATGAACGGATCCAGACGGATGCCGGCCGCCGGGAGGGCGAAGTATGCAAAGAAGAGCTGCAGGATCAGCGGCGTCCCACGAATCACCTCGATGTAGATGGTCGCCGGGATGTAGAGCCACCTGTTACGCGGCTCCAAGCGAATCGTCGCGAGGACAAGTCCCACGACGAGCCCGAACACCATCGAGAACACGGTCAGCTCGACCGTCACCCCGAGTCCCGTTAGGAGACTCGGAAGCCAACTTGCAATCTCGCCCACTTTTGCCTTTCTGGACTGTCAGATTTCGCCGCTGACGGAGCACTTCGGCTCGCTTCCTCACGAAGCGAGCCGAAGCCACTGCGTTCGTTACTTGAGGTTGTAGAAGCTGGCCGGAGGAGTGAGGCCGTTGCTGGTCATGATCTTCGCTGCCGTACCGTCGGCCTTCATCTGGTCGTAGACCTTGTTGAACAGGGTCACGAACTGGGGGTCACTCTTGTTGACCGGGAGGCAGTCGCCCGTTGCAGACTTGGGGTCGGCGCCCGCCAGGTTCGTCAGGACCTGGTACTTGAGGGTCGGGTCCTGCTTCAGGAAGTACGCGCCGGACACCTGGTCGATGTAGCCGGCGTCAACCTGGCCCTGCGACACGGCGAGCGCGAGCAGAGGCGCCGTCGTGAACGCCTTGACCTGGATCGATGGGTCCTTTGCAGCGAGAGCCTGGAGCTCGGTGAGCAGGGTCGTGCCCGCGTAGCTTCCGACCGTGAGACCGTGCAGGCTCGCTGTGGTGATCCCGTTGATCTTCTTGGGGTTGCCAGGGGCAACGATGAGTGTGCCCGGGTTGTAGACGATCGGCTCGGTGAAGTTCACGACCTGTGCGCGTGCCGGCGTGTTGTACATGCCGGCGGCGATCGTGTCGATGCGGTTGCTCTGGACCTCAGGCACCATGCTGCTGAATGGGGTCGCGACGGCATTGATCTTCACGGTCATGCCGACGCGCTTGACGAACTCGGCAAGCACATCAGGGATGACACCGACGGCTTTGCCGCCCGAGATCGACGACAGCGGAGGCTCTGTGTCCACGCCGATGTTGAAGACGCCTGCCGCCTGGATCTTCACCAGCGCAGGCGAGCTCTTGTAGAGCGCGTTGGCGCTGCCACTCGCGCTCGCCGCCGGTGCGGGGGTGGATGCGCATCCAGCCAGGAGCAGGGCGGTGACGGTTCCCACGGCTAGTGCCAAGGTTTTGACGGTTTTGCTCGAACCCATCTTGCAATCCTTCTGTCGTTTCGGAACGTAAATTCCTCGCTGTGTGAGCCATGCGGCCCGTAAAAAACTGCCGGTTCCGTCGGCGGGCTAGGCGACCGCTGGCGGAATACGATATACCGTACGCTACATATATTTCCTGCGCGTTACGAGTGGCAGACCGTGGCCTAGACGTGTCCGAATTCGGCGAGGCACTCGGCCAGGGTCCGACCCTGCCGGAGCGCTTCGCGCACTTTGACCTCGGTCACCGTGAGCGACTCGGCCTCGGCGAGCACCTGCTCGACATAGGCATCCGGGATCACGATGGCGCCATCCTCATCCGCGAGAACGAAGTCGCCGGGGGCGACAGCGACCCAGGTCGAGGTCGCACCGGGGATGGAGATGGGCTCCTGCCACGACGTCACCTTCCACCGACCGATGGACTGGGTAGGAGTCCGGTAGCGCGCGAAGACTGGGAACTCGTGCTCGCGGAGCCAGCGCACATCGCGGATGCCGCCATCGACGAGCGCTCCCACCGATCCGCGCTCCTTCATCCCGATCGCGATGAGCTCACCGAAGTAGCAGACACCAACGCCGTTTCCGCTCCATACCGAGATCTCACCCTCGGAGATGCCGGCGCACGCCTCCATCTTCTTCGCGTCGCCCGTGCCCTCGTACGGCTGGGTCTGACCAGCGATGGTGTACGCCCAACCACCCAGTCGCTCCCCCGAGTACGGGACGAAATCGGCCGCAAGCCCCTGGTCGGGAAGGCCGAGCTTGTCCAGGGTGTCGGCCACATTCGCCGTGTCCACCGCGAGGTATCGCTCGCGGATGTCTTTCTTCTCTTGTGCTGTACGCATTGGTGCTACTCCTTGTTCTTTCATCAGACGCTGGGTTTCCCCAGCCGTTTGCCCTAGATGCTCGGGATCATCCCGCCGTCGACTCGGGTGACCGAGCCGGTGATGTACGAGGCTCGCTCGCTGGCGAGAAAGGCGACGACGTCGCCGTACTCGGCAGGATCCCCGTAGCGGCCGACAGGAATCTTCCCCACGCTTTCGGCCGCGACATCCTCAACCAGGCGACCTTCGCGCTCGGCCCTGGCGTTGTCGAGGCTGACGATCCGCCCGGTGGCGATGCGCCCTGGCAAGACGACATTGGCGGTGATCCCGTCGCGGCCGACCTCCGCGGAGAGGCTCTTCGACCAACCGACCAGCGTCGACCGGAGCGCGTTCGAGATCCCGAGGTTGGGGATCGGAGCGACGACTCCAGAGGATGTACTCGTGATCACCCGACCCCAGCGCTGCTCGCGCATGTCCGGAAGCACCAGGTCGGTGAGGCGGAAGACCGGAAGGACCATGGACTCGAAGTGCCGTTGCCAGGTGCCCACCTCGACGCCTGCTGTCGCGCCAGGTGGCGGGCCGCCGGTCATGTTGACCAGGATCGAAATGGGACCCGCCTGCTGCTTGACGGAGGTGACGAGGTCGCCGAGCGCATCCACCTGAGTGAGATCAGCAAGCACAGGCGTCATCGTTCCGCCCGCCTCTTTCACTCGCTGGGCCGTGTGCTTGAGGCGCTCAGCATTAGAGCCGCAACCGAAAACGGTTGCCCCTTCGCGGGCCAACGCGACGGCGATCGCACTCCCGAGTCCGCCGCCGGCACTGAGAACCAGTGCAACCCGACCCGTTATCCCTAGATCCATCTCTCTCCCTTTGTTGCGCGCCCGAATAGTCCTCGAGCAGCGCGCAGTAAACCGAGCGCTGGGCTCGAGAGACCAGTGCTTGTATGGGGCGCCGGGCGCGACCTCAGGTCGCGGCGACTGGCGCGGTGCGTGCGTGTGTTAAGCCGATGGCAAGGAGTACTGGAGTACGTCCCTCACATGGTTGGCGGCGAGCTCGGCGGCCTTTGTCTCGTCTCGCCCCTTGATGGCGGTGGCGATCGCGACATGCTGCTTAGCGCATTTAATCGAGTCGCTGCTCGACAGAGCGTGGATGGCACGCAACGCGCTGCTGAGCAGGTAGGCATTCTCAGCGATGCGCTCGAGCTCGGGATTACCCGCCGCGCGCCAGACCGCCGCGTGAAACAGCCGATCCGTCTGGCGGAAGTTGGCGGCGTCGTGCTGCTGCGCGAACTCGAGCGACTGCTTTGCCATGGCCCCGAGTTCGGCAATCTCATCCTCAGACGCCTTGAGCGCGGCGAGCCTGGCAACCGACGATTCCAGGATGCCGCGCAATTCATAGGCCTGGATCAGAGCCTCGCGTGAGGATTCGATGATCGTCATGCCACGGATGGGCATGGACTGGACCAGGCCAACCTCACGCAGGCGCAACAATGCCTCACGGACCGGAGTCTTACTCACGCCCAGGTCCTTGGCGAGCTGGGCTTCCGTCACGGCACTGCCCGGTGCAAGCGTTCGCGAGATGATCGCCTCACGGATGGTGGCGAACACCTGGTCGGACAGGCTCTCCGGTCGCTGCTGAATGGTTAGAAGATCGCCCATGCCCCACCTCTCAATCGTCTGATCATGCTGTCGATGTCATCAATACGCGCTCGGCGATCGGACCAGCTGGCCTGCGCGGATCACAAAATCGATGTCCGCGAGTCGAGTCAGGTCGCTCCGGGGATCACCCTTGACTGCGATGATATCGGCGGATGCGCCCGGCCGGAGCGTTCCGACCTCGCCCGCGAGTCCCATCAACTCGGCCGCGACGGTGGTCGCGCTTCGGATGATGTCGGTGGCCGACATCCCGATCCGCTCCAGGTATGGCATCTCTTCGGCCTGGTTGAATTCGGTCCACGGGAAGCCGCCCACGTCGGTCCCGAACGCGATCTTGACCCCGGCGTCGAGGCAGTTGCGGAGAGTGCGGGCCTGCACTTCGAGGATCGACTTCCAGATCGGACCGCGTTCCTGCGCCCGATGTTCGACCACGTAGTCGGCGGCGAGCAGGGTCGGGCTGAGGTAGACACCACGCTGCGCCATCAGCTTTGCGGCTTCCGGGCGAATCGAGTAGCCATGTTCGATCGAGTCGACACCGGCGGCAAGCGCCATGTCGAGTCCGATGTCCGAGGTGGCGTGAGCCGCCACCCTGACCCCGCGCGAGTGCGCTTCGCTGACGATCGCCGAGAGTTCCTCCGCGGTCCAGTTCGGCGCGGAGTCGATGTACCCGTCGGCGTTGAGCTGCCTGCCCGCCCCGGAATTCGTGTAGACCTTGATCCAGTCGGCTCCGTAGGAGATCTGCTCACGAACGGCACGCCGGCACGCATCGGCACCGTCGACAACTTGCACGCCGGAAGGAAACGCCCAGTCCGGGCGATAGCGCTGCACGGGATACGTGCCCGTCGACGAGAGTGCCGGGCCGGCAACCTGCATCCGCGGACCCTCGATCACACCTTCCGCCACCGCATCCCTGAGCGCGACGTCTGCGTAGCCGACACCCTCCGAACCGAGGTCACGAATGGTGGTGAAGCCGTTATCGAGAGCGATCCGCATCGCCTGCACGGCGTGGGCGATCCGGTGCGCGGGATACTCCTCCATGAGCTGGTATCGCGCTTCTTCGGCGCCCTTGTTGCCGTGCAGCAGGATGTGCGTGTGCGCGTCGATCAGCCCGGGCATGAGGATGCTGTCGCCCAGGTCGATGAGGCGCGCACCCGCTGGCACGGCCGCCTCGACGGACACGACCTGCGAATCGCGGATGACGACGACGTTTCGGTCGGACAGCTCACCGGACTCGACGTCAAGGACGTGAGCACCCCGCACGGCGAGAAGCCCGGTTTCGTCCTGTCGTACGTCGTTCACCGTGGTTCCTCCTGATGCGAGTCGTGCAATTTCGAGGGCCGCATTTCCGGCCGTCGATACGATATACCGTACACCATACGTGTTACCGGGATGCGGCTCGCTACGGCTTGCGGGCCTCGATGAGGGCTCTGCGGCTATGGGAGACGAAGGCGCCATGCGCCTGGATGTGCTCGTGCATGGCGAGAAGCCGTTCCCGGTAGCGGTCGACCGCGAAGCCCGGAACCGTCCAGATGACCTTGCGCAGGAAATGAACGACTGCGCCGATGTCATAGAACTCGATCCGCAGGCTCTCCTGCTGCACATCGAGGACCTCCAGGCCGTGTGACCGCACTCCCTCGGCCAGGCGCGCGACATCCGAAACCGGATTGACGGGCTGCGGACCCATCAGATATTCGGCGAGCTCGCGGTTCGTGCCCGAACCGACCTGCTGTGACAGGTAGGTTCCGCCCGGCGCGAGCACACGCGCGATCTCGGCCCAGGGATTCGTGGTGGGGTGACGACTGACGACGAGATCGAACGTTTCATCGTCGAAGGGCAGGGGCGCGTCGTCGGCGATTTCGACGACCGTGCATCCGAGCGAACGGAGGTTCTCCCTGGCGAGCGCGAGATTGGGGGGCCAGGACTCGGTGGCGACAAGCACCTTCGGCGGCTGCGGGATCGTCCGGAGCACCTCGCCGCCGCCGGTCTGGATGTCGAGAGCGGCGTGCGCCTCGGACATGCGCTGAGCCAGGATCCGGCTGTAGCCCCACGACGGGCGCTCCTCAGTCGCGCGACCGTCGAACCAGGAGAAGTCCCATCCGTCCACCGAGGCCGCTTCCGCCTCGGCGACGAGCTCCTCGAAGTCGGATGTCGCGCTCACGCCTGAATTCTTCCAGCTGACCCCGGCGCTGGCTAGGCGCAAACTGGCTTGAGGCCCTGAACCCGATCATGAGGGACGTGTACGGAGCACGCTGACCTCGCCGCATCCCTTCCTCACACTCGGCTCGTGGTCGAATCCCCCGAGAAACGCTGCGCTAACCACACCGGAATGACCGCCACGACAGCCAGCACCGCGGCGACAACGTTGACGACCGGCGCTTGGTTGGGCCGGAACAGGTTACTGAAGATCCAGAGCGGCAGCGTCTGGATCGCTGGGCCGGCCGTGAAAGTCGTGACCACGATCTCGTCGAAACTGAGAGCAAACGCCAGCACCGCCCCCGCAACCAATGCGCCCCGTACGCCAGGGAAGGTCACCCGCCAGAATGTCTGCCAGCCGTTTGCGCCGAGGTCGGCCGAAGCCTCTTCGAGCGAGGTTCCCATCCGTCGCAAGCGCGCCTGCACATTGTTGTAGACGATCACGATGCAGAAGGTCGCATGACCGATGATTACCGTGGCCAGGCCGAGGGCGACGCCGAACGGCCCAAGTATCTGCACGAAGGTGGCGTTCAGTGCGATGCCGGTGACGATTCCGGGCAGTGTGATGGGAAGCACGACGAGAAAGCTGATTGTCGATCTGCCGAAGAACCGGTAGCGCTGCACGGCGAATGCGGCCATCGTGCCGAGCACCAACGCAATCGCCATGGCACACAATCCGGCGACAACGGACGTGCCGAGCGCGCTGAGCGCGCCACTGCTGTTGGCCGCCTTCTGCCACCACTCGAGCGTGAGCGCGGTGGGAGGAAAGCCGAAGGTGCGAGAGCTGTTGAACGAGTTCAGCACGACGAGGAGCAACGGGGTGTACATGACGGCCAGGCCGAGCCCCATCCAGACGTAGAGCGTGGCTCGAAGGCCGGTCGGCAGTTTCATCAGACATTCTCCAGGGCGCCAGTGCGTCGCATCGAGAACAGGTAGAGGACGATGGCGGCGAGCGGGATGAGCGAGAGCGCGGCCGCGAAGGGCTGATTGTTCGCCGTCACGAGCTGCCCGTAGATGACGTTGGCGAGCAGCTGCGTCTTGCCGCCGACGATCCCGACGGCGATGTAGTCGCCGAGCGTGAGCGAGAAAGTGAAGATGGAGCCCGCCGCGATGGCGGGGAACACCAGTGGCAGCGCGACCGAGCGGATGGTGCGCCATGCGTTCGCGCCGAGGTCGAAGCTTGCCTCCACGAGCGAGTCGGACACGCGATCGAAACCGGCATACACCGGAATGATCATGTACGGCAGCCACAGATAGGCGAGCGTGATGACGGTCGCGGTGAGTCCGTAGCCCGGCGTGTGCCCGCCGGTCACGAAAGCGAGCGGGCCGTTCGGTGCAAGCACGACGCGCCACGCGTACGCCTTCACGAGATAGCTCGCCCAGAGTGGGGTGGTGACCGCGACGAGCAGCGCCACCCGCGCACGCGGCGAGGCCACCTTGCTCATGAAGAGTGCCATCGGAACGGCGATAACCACATCGATGAGGGTTACTCCTGCGGCGACGAGGATAGTGCGGAGCGCGACCGTTCCGTACAGTGGGTCCGCGAACAGGCGAACGATGTTGTCGAGCGTGAAAGTTTGCACGACCGCGCCGGTGAAGTCGTCGACCATCCAGAATGCCGAAACGAGCATGACCGCGATCGAACCGAGGTACATCACCACCAGCCAGAGCAGCGGGACGCTGAGAAGCAGCGCCAGCCGCGCCCTGGGCCTGGTTGAAAGGTAGCTGGGCGATCGCGTTGGAGCTAGCCCCTGATCTGCTGCCACGCGTTCACCCAGTCGGTGTACGAGGTGCAGTTGTCACCCTTGCCGTCGACGCACTGCTTGGTGGGCGTCGTCCAGTAGTGGATCTTCGCCGCGTATGCCTCGTCGGTGGCGTGGTAATCAGCGCAGAAGTTGGGGTCGCTCGTCTTCGCGCAGGCGAGGGTCTGGGCGGGCGCTTCACCGAACCATTCGGCGACCTGAGCATTCACCGATGCCGAGGTGATGTAGTCCATCCACTTGTACATGCAGTTGGGGTGCTTGGACTTGGACGAGATCATCCAGGTGTCCGACCAACCGGTGACGCCCTCCTTCGGGACGACGGTTTCGACCTTGACCTTTGCGTCGGAATTGATGAGGTTGGCGATGACCTGCCAGGTCGTTCCGACCACGGAGGTGCCGGACTCGAATGCCTGGACTGCCTTGGTGTAGTCAGACCAGTACTCGCCAACACTAGCGTTCTGCTTCTTGAGCAGCGTCACGGCCGCTGCGAGCTGTTTCGTCGTGAGCGAATACGGGTCGGTGATGCCGAGTGACGGGTCGGACGACTTGAGGTACAGGGCTGCATCAGCGATGTAGATCGGAGAGTCGTATGCGGTGACTTTGCCCGCGTACTTGCTCGCATCGTCGAACACCGCGGACCACGACGTCGGCGCCGGCGACACCGTCGACGGCGTGTACATCAGCAGATTGGCACCCCAGCCGTGGGGGATGCCGTACATCTGCCCGTTCACGGAATTCCAGTTGCCTTTCTTCAGGAACGACGAGATGCTCGTGTAGTTCGGCACGAGCTGAGTGTTCACCGGGGCCACGTCGCCCGCGTAGATGAGGCGCAGTGTGGCGTCGCCGGAAGCGGACACCCCGTCGTACTGTCCCGTGCGCATGAGCTGCACCATGTCATCCGAAGTAGCACCATAGGTGGTGTGCACAGTGCAACCTGTCTGCGTCTCGAATGGATGCACCCAGTCGACCGTCTTGTCGTTGCTTCCGTCTTCCGCGTACCCAGCCCACGCGATCAGGTTAAGTTGGCCTTCACCGGAACCCACCGACGACGCCATCGTCTCCTTGGGCGGCGCGGACTGCTTGGTTCCGGGTGTGCCGTTGGGCGAGCATCCGGACAGAGCCAGGGCGGTTGCGAGCACGACGGCCACGCCCGCTCCTGCGGTGCGAAACATCCTTCTCATGATGTATGCCTCTCCTTCATGTGCTGTGGTGAAGCTGTGCTATCTGGTGTAGTTCGTGTATCGCCGTTCAGTCCGAGATCCTGCGCAGTGCGGCTGCCGGCCACGAGAGGGTGACCTCAGTGCCGCGCCGAATGCTCGCATCGAGTTCGCTTGCGGTGTTGAGCACCATCGAGCTGAGTGTGAGTCCGGCCGGACCGTCGACGACGATGCGAGTGACGGCCCCGGCATAGACGACGTCGCGCACCACACCATCTATGTGCGCGGCACCGGCGGAGACAGGTCCGCCGCGCGGAAGGATCGCCACCTTCTCGGGTCGGACCGCGAATGACCCCGACATCCCGAACACCTCGCGCGCGACGTGCGGCCTGATGAAGTTGGATGAGCCGACGAAGCCTGCCACGAACGCGGTGGCCGGAAACTCGTACACGTCCTGGGCCGCCCCGAGCTGTTCGATGCGCCCGTTGTTGAAGACGGCGAGTCGGTCACAGAGCGTGAGCGCTTCATCCTGGTCGTGTGTCACGAACACGAACGTGATGCCGACGTCGCGCTGGATGGCTTTGAGCTCGAGCTGCATCTGCTCGCGCAACTTGAGGTCGAGGGCGCCGAGCGGCTCGTCGAGCAGAAGCACTTTGGGGCGTTTGACGAGTGCCCGCGCCAGCGCGACGCGCTGACGCTGGCCGCCGGAAAGCTGGGTGGGCCGGCGATCGCCGAAACCGTGGAGGCGCACCATCTCCAGCACGTCGCCGACGCGCTGGACGCGCTTCGACTTGGGCACCTTGTCAACAAGCAGGCCGTACTCGATGTTCTTGGCGACGGTCATATGCGGGAAGAGTGCGTAGTCCTGGAAGACGGTATTGACATCACGCCGGTACGAAGGCAGACCAGTCGCGTCGGTGCCGTCGAGGAAGACCGAACCAGAAGTCGGGGTCTCGAACCCTGCGATCATCCGGAGCACCGTGGTCTTGCCTGACCCCGACGGACCAAGCATTGCGAAGAACTCACCGTCGTGCACGTCAAGGTCGATTCCATCGACGGCGGTGACTGTGCCGAATGTTTTGCGTAACCCTCGCAGGGAGATTTGCGGGGCGATGTCAATTGGTCGCTCCGCTGCGTCTGCTACGCCGAACCGCGGGGCCTGATCAACGCCCGATGGTGCTGATTCCGAAGTTACAGTCGGGCGGTTGTTGCGGAATTCGGTCATTTCCGCCTCCCTGAGGACGGTTTCAGTTGAGGTAATGCAATCACGCATGCATTCCGTCGTCAAGGAATACATCGTCCGCGGGCGCCCGCAGAAATGGCACGAAGAAGACCCATGCTGTGGTCTTGGACTCGAATCAGAACAACGTCATCGCCAGGTCAGGCCGCGTCTCGCGGGTCCCGGCGAGTCCTCGCTGAGCGCGGTGCAGGGAGAGCTGTCACAGCGCCGTTCCTAGCAGCCCATGGTTCATCGTCACCTCTCAACGGTGGCGAACTCCTGGACGAACTCGAGGGCGAGGTCGGCGACTTCGCGCCAACCACTGTCGATGGTGAGCGAGTGACCGCGATTCGGCACCCTGACGACGCGGGTGACGCCTTCGTTCCGCGACTGCAGCTTGTAACTGGCCTCCATGATCGGCCACGGCACGGTGTTGTCGCCGTCGCCCGAGATCAGCAGCAGCGGACCACGCTCCGGGTTCTTGGTGTCGACCTTGGTTTCGGAGAAGGGGTTCAGGTTCGCCGTCGCCGCCTGGAACAGTGGGACTCCGGACGCGGGAACGTGATACGTCTCGTACAGCTCGAGCGCCTCGGCCTCGTCGACGTGGTTCGCCCAGCCGTAGCGGAACTGTTCGAAGGTGAGCGAGACTGCCTTTCCAAGATTGGTCGGGTTCGTCAGAACCGGGGCCGCCGACTTCAGGGAGGAAGCCGGCAGCGGAAGCACACCCTGGAACGGTGCGTTATCGATCGCCACCGTGGCCGCCGCGACCCCTTCACCGGCGATCTTCTGCGCGATCAACCCGCCGAACGAGTGCCCGATCACGGCCGGTTCGTGCTGGAGCTCGTCGATGGCTTCGAGGTAGTGGCCGGTGACCTGTTTCACCATCTTCTTGGCGAAGACCTCCGGGGCACGCCGCGCATCGTCGACACTGTCCGGATCGTCCGGCCAGCCGGGTGCGATCGTCGCGTATCCGTTGTCCTCGAACAGAGCGCGCCACTTGTCCCAGCTGCTGGAGAGCAACCACAGGCCGTGGACAAACACCACCGGCCGCTTGCCACTCTCGTTCGCTTTCGCGATCTCGTTCTGTTCCCACTGCGTCAAAGTGTTCATCAGACAACCCTGCTCTCCGGTCGGCACACCAGCGTGCGGATTGGTCAGAGCGAACCCAGCGGATTGGTCAGAGCGAACCCAGCCACTCCGCGCAGCGGAAGGAACACCACGTGTCCGCCTAGGACAGCAACCTGAGATTGATGGTACACCGGTGACATTCACCGGCACCGGTCAAATCAGCGCTAAAACACCGACCTCGATCTGGGCAGGATAGCGATTCGTGCCCAACAGCTTGTGATGATGGAGGATGCCATCGATGATCTGAGGATGCCGATGCGAATGCGGGTTCAGAGGCGCTCGCTATGCAGCTGCTGCCTCGGCCTCGCTGAACCGCCCAGCCAGAGCCTTGCCGTGTTCGGTCGCGGCGACGTGTGCGCGCTCGAGGTTTTGGGCTGCCAGTCCGCGGAGTTCGGCCAGGGCCGGGTTGACATCCGCGGCGGTCAGTTCCGTCTCGATGACAGTCAGGTCTAAGCCCCAGATCCTTTCGAAGATCAGCTTCAGCCAGTCCGTGGCATGGTCCCAGCCTTCACGAGGCGTGCCCGGGCCGTACATACCGCCACGGGCGATGACGAGGTACGCCGGCTTTC
>JAVECW010000085.1 GCA_030841285.1 Microbacteriaceae bacterium | reverse complement strand
GGCGACAACGATCCTGACCGGGGACCCGAAGGTTGACGCATTCTTTGCGACGACCGACAACGGCACCATCGGAGCAGTCCAGGGCGTGCTCGCCGCGGGCCGCACGGGAAAGACTGTGGTCTTCGGCAACGACATCAGCCTTCAACTCGCCAAGTACTTCGAGTCCAACCCGAACATCCTGATTGCGACCAATGGCCAGGATGCCCAGGCGATGGGGCGAGGTGCGGTGACGCAGGCACTGAACGCGATCAAGGGCCAAAAGGTCAAGAACTACCTGACAACCATTCCGACGACGCTGTTCAAGGCAGCTGATCCGACTCAAATCAAGGAGTGGATCACAACGCACGCGGACGGCATCCCGTAAACCGGGCGGCCACCAAGGAAAGCGCCTCTTCTACCAGGAGATGATTCGATGACGGCTCCGTCTGCACCACTGATTGAGTTATCGAACGCGACAAAGCGCTACCCGGGAGTCCTCGCGTTGGACGATGTCGACTTTCGGATGGCGGTGGGCGAGGTGCGCGCACTGCTGGGCAAGAACGGTGCTGGAAAGTCGACCCTGATCAAAGTCCTCGGCGGCACGGAGCGACTAAACGAGGGAGCACTCCGTGTCGCCGGGAAGGAGGTCGACTTCCGCAGCCCGAAAGACGCGATCGCACACGGAATCGGAACAGTGCACCAGGAGTTGGCGAGCGTCCCCGCGATGAGCGTTGCGGAGAACATCTCCCTCGGGAGGTGGAAGACCCGACCCGTCACCGGGATCGCGTGGAAGGAAGTCTCGACCGACGCTGAAGCTGCCCTCGCGCACGTCGGCGTCGAGCTCCCGCTCGACGCTCCACTGTCGACGCTGTCCCTGGCCCAGGCGCAACTGGTCGAGATCGCTCGGGCACTGTCCCTCGGCGCGAAGCTCCTGATCCTCGACGAGCCGACGAGCTCGCTGGCCGTTCACGAGGTTGACCTGCTGCTGCAAGTGGTGAAGAGACTGAGCGAGCGCGGGATCGGTGTCATCTACATCTCGCATCGAATGGATGAGATCGAGCGGCTCGCGTCATCCGTCACCGTCATGCGCGACGGGCGGATCGTGGGAGAACTGTCTGCCGGCGAAGCGACTCCCCAACGAGTGGTGAGCCTCATGGTCGGCAGTGTCGACCCCGGCGACCCTGTGGAGGCGATCCCGACAGACGCCGGAGACGTCGCACTCTCCGTCGCCGGGCTTACGATCCCCCATCGCGTCCTCGACGCGACGTTCGAGGTGCGGGAGGGCGAAGTCGTGGGGCTTGCAGGCCTCCTCGGATCCGGGCGAACAGAGATCCTGAGGGCGATCGTCGGTGCTCAGCATGGCGCCACGGGGACCATCTCACTCGGCGGCAAGCCGTTGCGGCGACGGTCCATCCGCTCGACGCGCGCCGCCGGTATCTTCCTCACTCCAGAAGACCGCCGCGCCGAAGGTGCGGTCGTCATGCTCGGTGTCGACGAGAACCTGGTGATGGGGAATTGGAAGAAGGTCGCGACAGCCGGAGTCATCCGACGTGAACGGATGCGCGAAACCGTCACGGCGACGATCAAGAAGCTCTCGATCAAGGTGCCACGTATCGACGTCGAAATCTCCACTCTCAGTGGCGGAAACCAACAGAAGGTCGTCATTGGCAAAGCATTGAATACCGAGCCTCGCGTCCTTCTCATGGATGAACCCACTCGCGGTGTCGACGTCGAAGCCAAGGCGCAGATCTACACCCTGATTCGACGGCTCGCAGCGAGTGGAATCGGCATCCTCGTCGTGTCCAGCGAGACGGAGGAACTGCTCCAGGTGTGCGACCGAATCCTCGTCCTTCGCAGTGGGCGCATCCATGAAAACCTGCCTATCCGCGATGTCACGCGTGACGCATTGTTCGAGCACATGATCCGGAAAGAGACCGATGACTAGCGCACGAATCGAGGCCGCGACCGCCCGCGAGTCTGGCACGTCGACGGGCCTGTGGGTCAGGAGGCATGCCAACGAGGTCGGCCTTGTCGGCGCCATCCTCGTCCTCTATGTCGTCCTCGCCCCGCTCGCGCCAAACTTCCTCTCCTCGGCCAACCAGTTCAACATCCTCCGCGACGCCGCCTTTGTCGGAATCATCGCGTGGGGCATGACGCTGGTGCTGATCGCCGGCGAGATCGACATCTCGGTCGGCGCGAACGCCGCGTTCAGCGGCGTCGTGCTCGCGATGATGATCAGGAACGGCGTACCGATCGTGCTGGCGTGCATCCTTGTGATCCTGCTCGGCACGGCCATCGGGCTCGGGGCTGGAGCGCTTCGAGCGCTGTTCGACATTCCGAGCTTCATCGTCACGCTTGCACTGTGGCTTGGGCTGCGCGGGCTTGCCGAAGTGATGTCGAGCGCTGTTCCCGTGGTCATCCCGGACATCAGCTTCCAGAACCTCGGAGGCGGAAACGTCGGCGGCGTTCCCAACCCCGCGATCTTCATGGTCATTCTTCTCGCCATCTTCATCTTCATCTCACGCAGGACGGTCTTCGGCCGCAGCGTCTATGCGGTCGGCGGCAACGCGGAAGCGGCGAAACTCTCGGGAATTCCGGTTCCGCTCATCCGAATGGGCGTCTTCGCGATCACCGGCTGCCTCGCGTCTTTCGCTGGCGTCCTGTTCGCGAGCCGACTCGGCTCCGGTAACTCTGAAGCGGCGAGCGGGCTCGAATTCGATGTCATCGCCGCCGTCGTTGTCGGAGGGACGAGCCTCTTCGGGGGCCGCGGCTCCATGATCGGCACTCTCCTCGGCGTGCTGTTCATTGCCGCTCTCGGCAACGGTCTGGTGCTCATGGGAGTTGACCCGTTCATGCAGAACGTCGTTCGTGGAATCGTCATCCTGGTTGCTGTCTTCGTCAACATCGTCAGCACCAAGCGGCTCGCGAGGGCGCGCTGAGGGGCGCCGTGAATAAGCGACCAATGATGTTCGAGGAGATAGCGTGAGACCATGACCGTCCGCGATGACACTGAACCGGCTCAGCACCGGAGAATCTCCGCGGTTCCGACAATCCATGACGTTGCCACTCACGCCGGGGTGAGCCCGATGACGGTCTCCCGGGTGCTCGCCGGCGGCACGAGCGTGCGCCCCGCAAAGATGGAACGCGTGCTGGCCGCCGTCGCCGAGCTCGGCTATCGCAAGAACGAGAACGCGCGCAGCCTTCGACCGGGGCAACGTACGGGCCTCATCGGCGTGATCATCACGAATGTCTCGAACCCGTACTACGCGGAGCTCCAGCTCGGCGTCGAGGAGGTCCTCTCAGCCGAGAACATCCGGCTCCTCGTCGGTAACAGCGGGGAAGACCCTGCCAGGGAACGCCAACTCGTCGCCGACTTCATCGGGCGACACGTCGACGGACTCATCGTCGTGCCGGCCGGAGGCGACACCGCGCACCTCAGCGAGCGCTCGCTCGGCAACATCCCGCTCGTGCTGGCCTCCCGTGAGATCGAGGGCATCACGGCGGACACTGTCATCATTGACGACGTCGCCGGCGCATTCGAAGGCACTAGCCAGCTGATCAGGGAGGGTCACCGACGGATCGCCTACCTCGGCAACATGACCTCGGTCTTCACGAGCAAGCGCCGGTTTGACGGCTTCGAGAAGGCGCACAAGGATGCCGGCCTCGAGGTCATTCCCGAACTCGTTCGCGCCGGGCAGCATGACCCGGCAACGGCTCAGGACGCCATGGAGGAACTCCTCCGGCTTCCCGACCCGCCGACTGCCGTCTTCAGCGCAAACAACCGGAACACGATCGGCGTGCTCCGCGCCCTCAGAGCCGAGGCGCTCTCCTACTCGCTGCCTGGCGACACGCCGCCGACTTCCGATATCAGAGTCGTCGGATTCGACAACTTCGAGCTCTCCGACATGATGCCATTCCTTCTCAATGTCATCGAGCACGACGCCCGCGAGCTCGGGAGACAAGCCGGCAAACTCCTCATTCGCCGGCTCCGCGAAGACAACAATGACGCACCTCGGAAGGTGCAGCTGCCGACCCACCTGCGTATCTAGATTCGCTGCTCAGCTGCGCACCACGGCGAACTTCCGTGAGCACGACTGTTGTGGTAACGTTACCAACACGACTTCGCCCGAGCTGCAGTGGCGGGCAAAGCTTTCCAGCGACCGGGAAAGAGGGACGAGAAGAGCATGGTGAAACTGCCCGAGATTGACCTCCCCAGCCGGTACAACAAGTGGCCTGCAACCCGCATGGGCAACAGTCACAAACTCTGGAGTGGACAGGATGCCTGGGCGGAGATCCGCCGGGTCGCCGAATCTCGTGCCGTGTCCCCGACGATCGTCATCGACTGCTATCCAGGCGTTGACCTCCCCGGATTCATCGCAGAGCTCTCGGCGGCGTTCGACGGCTACACGATCGTCGATGTCGAGGAAGCGGCAGCGAAGCCGACGTCGACGATCGACGACCTGATCGCGAAGAACCTCACGGACGACCGCGTCTTCGGTGTCATGAGCCGCCTCACGATCAAGGCGTTCTACGACCCGGAGCGCCTCGCTCGCATCGGGTCGGAATCCTCGGGCCGGCCGACCGTGCTCATCGGCTGGGGCGCTGCGCTCGCGGCCCCCGAAGCGGATGTGCTTGTGCTCGCGGATCTTGCCAGGTGGGAGATCCAGCAACGCCAACGCTCCGGCGCGCCGAACTGGCGGAGCTCGAACTTCGACGATGACAGCCTCCGCAAGTACAAGCGCGGCTTCTTCGTCGAATGGCGGGTCGCCGACCGGCACAAGCGGCGCCTGTTCGATCGTCTCGACTTCGTCATCGACAGCAACGCCTCGACGGTGAACGCGAAACTCATCACCGGGGACACGTTCCGGGCGGGGCTCGCGCAAACCGCCGCTCAACCGTTCCGTGTCGTCCCCTTCTTCGACCCCGGCGTCTGGGGCGGGCAATGGATGAAGCCGGTTTTCGGTCTGGATGACGACGAGGAGAACTACGCGTGGTGCTTCGATTGCGTTCCAGAGGAGAACAGCCTCCTGCTCGATGTCCAGGGCGAACTGTTCGAGCTGCCGTCGATCGACGTCGTGTTCGCGCACCCACGCGAGTTGCTGGGTGAACTCACGTACGCGAGATTCGGCGCGGAGTTCCCGATCCGCTTCGACTTCCTCGACACGATGGAAGGTGCGAACCTGTCGCTTCAGGTCCACCCCCTGACCGACTACATCCAGGACACGTTCGGCATGAGCTACACACAGGATGAGAGCTACTACCTGCTCGACGCCGCAGATGACGCCGTCGTCTATCTCGGCATCAAGGAAGGCACCGATCCCGACGAGATGGTCTCGGCCCTCGAGGCCGCGGCGACCGGCGAGCTATCGTTCCCTGCCGAGAAATACGTCAACACCTTCCCGGCAAAAAAGCACGACCACTTCCTGATCCCGGCCGGCACCGTGCACGCCTCGGGTGCCGATGCCATGGTGCTGGAGATCTCCGCGACTCCATACATCTTCACCTTCAAGATGTGGGACTGGGATCGGGTCGGGCTAGACGGCGAGCCTCGGCCGATCCACATTGAGCACGCGAAGAAGAACATCCAGTGGGACCGGGACACCAAATGGACGACAGAAAACCTCGTCGGCCAGGTGCACACGGTCGCCAAGGGCGACGGATGGGAAGAGGAGCGCACCGGGCTCCACGAATTCGAGTTCATCGAGGTGCGGAGGCACTGGTTCACGAAGCCGGTTCTTCACGACACCCAGGGAACCGTCAACGTGCTCAACCTCGTTGAAGGCTCGGAGGCCATCGTGGAGAGTCCGACCGGAGCGTTCGAGCCATTCGTGGTCCACTACGCGGAGACGTTCATCATTCCTGCGCAGGTGGGTCAGTACACGATCAGGCCGTTCGGAACAGGCGAGGACAAGCGTCTCGGAACAGTCAAGGCGAGCGTCAGGGGGACGGCGCGCTCCAATTGGAATTCTCACGGATCGACTCATTGGCCGCACCAACAAAGGCGGCCGCTCCGACCAACGGCGCCTCCTCAGGCAGCTCTGCAACGCGGAGAGGAACGGCGCCAAGATCGGGATGTGTCTCCGTAATTCCCATCCGCAGCGCACGTTCGAGCACATCCCACGAGCCCGAAATCGACCCGCCGACAACCACGACGGACGCGCCGAACGAGGCGATCCACGGAGCAATTCCTTCGCCGAGGGCACGCATGGCCGTGTTGAGCACCAGAGCGGCTTCGAGCTCACCGAGCCTGGCCCGCTCGGCGATCTCCCGGACGTCGGTCGACTCGCCGGTGAGGTAGGTGTAGTGCCTGCGGATCGCGCGGCGTGAAACCGTCTCCTCGAGCGGTGCGCCATTCCACCTCAGGAGGTGCGCACTGCCTTCGGGTGGCACATCCGGACCCTCGTTCACCGCGATCCCCCGGTCGATGAATGCCGAACCGACGCCCGTGCCGAGAGTGAGGCAGACGGCCCGGTCGTAGAGGCGCCCTGCGCCCGCGGCGCATTCGCCGAGCCCGAAGGCATCCGCGTCATTGAGGAATCGAATCGACGCGGGCCGAGGCAGAATGGCATCGCCGAGCGCGGTGCCGAGGTCAAATCCCCGAAGCTGGTCGAACTTGCCGACGTCTTCGTACATCCCGATGCCGTGTTCGTAGTCGAAAGGGCCGGGGACGGCGACGCCCCAGACGAGAGAGTCCTCAACGGTCAGCTGCGCCGCGGCGAACGCGAGTGTCGCAACGATGACGTCTGCCGACGCGTCGGCATGGAGCGGCGCGCGATAGTGTTCGACGACGACGGGCTCCGGCCCGGACATCGCAACGAGCGCGGAAGTCACGTGGGTGCCGCCCATCTCGAGCACCGGTACCAACGCGTCGAAACCGTTCATCGGATCAGGCCCTTTCGTGCTGCCGTGGCCAACCCAACGCTGGGATCGGCGCGTGCGAAGAGCGTCGCCTGGTACGCATGGTAGAGATCGGGCTTCCCGGGCCAGACGTCGAACGACGGAGTACCGGAAGCATCGAGCTGGTGCCACCAACTGCCGGCCTGCCGATCCATCACCGACCGCGAGATGTATGACCAGAACTCCCGGTACCACCCCTCGTACGCCGGCGCGCCCGTTTGGCGAAACAGGTACACGGCAGCTCCCACTGCCTCAGCCATCGCCCAGTGCATCCGGTCAGCGTTGACGACACTCCCATCGAAGTCCACGCTGTAGACCAGGCCGCCGTGCTCCTCGTCCCACCCGTCGCGTACTGCCGCTGCGAAGAGTTCGCGAGCCGCGGCAGGTGCCCACTCGGCCCTGGCCTCTGGCAGCGCGTGCAACTGGAGGACGAGCCGCGCCCATTCGAGCCAGTGCCCGATGAGGGAGCCATACGGCCTGAACGGGTCCGCTGGTTTGTCGATGTTGTACGCCGGCACGGCCGCCCAGCTGGAATCGAAGTGTTCGGGGATGCGCCAGTTCCACGGTTCACCGTTGCGCACGACGATGAGTTCGCTGATCCGTTCGGCGCGGCGAAGGAACTTCTCATTGCCCGTCGCCTCGAACGCACCCAGATAGGCCTCAGTCAGGTGCATATTGGCGTTCTGTCCGCGATATTCGGGTTCGAGGAGCTCCCAGCTCGCGCTGAACGAGTCGACCATGGCGCCCTCGTCGTCGTGCCAGAAGCGCAGGTCGATGATGCGATCCGCGCGATCGAGAAGCTCTTCGCCGCCCGCGAATCCGGCCTGGATCGCGGTGGACGCTGCAAGCACGACGAATGCATGGGCATACGCGCTCTTCGTGTCATCGATCGCAGCTCCGGCGCGGGAGACCGAGGCGAACCATCCGTCGTTCTCCTTGTCGACGAACTCGTGCGTCATTGCCCACAATCCGTGTTCGGCAATCGCCGCAGCACCGGGGCGACCGCAGAGGTGCGCGAGAGAGAAGCAGTGGACGATGCGCGCTGTCGCGTAAAGCTCGCGTGGACTCTCGCTGCGCGGCGTACCGTCGCGATCAAGTGGCGCGAAACCGACGGTGCTCTCGAGCGCATGGCGCTCGTGAAACCGGAGGAGGCGTTCCTCCTCGTCTTTGAGCCATCGGTGGTGCGATTCGAGATTCGCCCAGGCTGGCCCAGCCGGACTGCGCGCCATCGCCTTTCCCTTCGAGTTTGATAACGTTACCATGAGCACGCCGCCGATGGAATGCCCTCTTTGCTATCAATTCACGGGTTGGGTCTGCGCGCGCGGTCGGGTCGTGATTAGCGGCGGAGTGCCTTGCGTGCCAGCCAGTTGCCCAGGAACTGACCCAGCTGCACGATGACGATGATCACCACGACGGCGACGAGCGTTACTCCGTAGTTGAATCGCTGGTATCCGTAGAGAATCGCGAAGTTCCCAAGACCGCCACCACCGATGAGTCCGGCGAGAGCCGACATGTCGACGACACCGACGAAGATGAAGGTGTAGCCGAGGATGAGTGGCCCAAGCGCCTCGGGAACCAGGATCGTCGAGATGATGCGCAGCGGACTGGCGCCCATCGCCCTGGCCGCTTCGATCACGCCCGGATCGATCGTGACGAGATTCTGCTCGACGATGCGGCCGATCGCGAACGATGCAGCGATCGTCATGGGCACGATGATGGCCGGCACCCCGATCGATGTTCCGATTAGCCCCAGCGTCACCGGCTGAATGAACGCGATGAACACGATGAACGGGATCGGCCGGACAATGTTGATCAGCACATTGAGCACGTTGTACACGGCGGCATTGGCGAGGATGTTTCCCCGCCGCGTCGTGTACAGCATGGTTCCAATCACGAACCCGAAGATGCCACCCAGAACCATCGTGATCGATACGGCCCAGAGAGTCTCCCCGAGTGCCTGGACGAGCACAGGCCCGAGCAGGGTCCAGTCGGCGTTCACGCGGGTACCTCCGTAATGGCCGCCACGGCCTGCAGGTCCTTCACGAGCGCATCGACGCTGCCCTCGTCGCCAACGAGCTCGAGCGTGATGCTGCCGTATGAGCGATTCTGCAGGGCGGAGATGCCGCCGAAGATGATCTCGAAGCGCACTCCGTACTTGCCCACGGCATCCGAAAGTACGCTGCCGAGGCGTCCGGCATCGAGGATCTCCGCGGTCACGACGCGGCCGGGGTGCGCCCGGCGCAGCCTGACCAGGTCGTCGGCGGTGGGCTGGTTGCGGAGAACGGTGCTCACGAACGACTTGGTGGCCGCCGCCTGCGGATTGCTGAAGACATCGAAGACGGTACCCAGCTCGATGAGGCGCCCGCCCTCGAGGACGGCGACGCGGTCCGCGATGGAACGGATGACGTCCATCTCGTGCGTGATGACCACTACCGTGATGCCAAGCTCGCGGTTGACCCGCTGCAGCAGCCGTAGGACCTCCTGAGTCGTCTCCGGGTCCAGAGCGCTGGTCGACTCATCCGCGAGCAGGATCTTCGGTTCGGTCGCGAGCGCGCGGGCGATGCCCACGCGTTGTTTCTGTCCGCCGGACAGCTGCTCTGGGTAGCTGCGGGCGCGATCGCCGAGGCCCACGAAATCGAGGAGCTCTGCCACCCTCGCCTTGCGTTTCTCCTTGGGCCACTTCGCAATGCGGAGCGGATACTCGACGTTGCCCGCGACGGTGCGCGAGCGCAAGAGATTGAACTGCTGGAAGATCATGCCGATTCCGCCACGCACGTGTCGCAGTCGCGATTCTGGCAGCGTGGTGATGTCTTCTCCGTCGACCAGGATCCGACCGCTCGTCGCGCGCTCGAGCCCGTTAATCAGTCGGACGAGTGTGCTCTTGCCTGCCCCCGAGTATCCGATGATCCCGAAGATCTCGCCCTTCTCAATCGAAAGGCTCACCTGCTCGACGGCATCGACCTGCCGCTTGCCGACCGTGAACGATTTGGAGACAGCCTCGAACTCGACCATGACGCTCATAGCTTTTCCCAATCAACGGTGTTACAGCGCTCTGTGAGGCCGCAGAAGCTGCGGCCTCACAGAGGCGATAGTTTGCGTGTTGCTTACTTCTTGCTGGCCTTGATGTTCTTCTCTACCGTGGCGAGTACGCTCTCCAGCTCGGCGTTCGACACGTTCTTGACGATCACTGCGGTGTTTTTAGACTGCTTCTCGACCAGGGCGAGGATGTCGGGCGAGTGGTAGAGCTTGACGATCTCCGCGTAGGTCTTGTTGTTCTTGTCTGCAGCCCGAGAGACGAAGGTGTTGATATACGGCTGGGCGGCCGGACTCGACGGGTCATCCTTGTAGAGCGCCGACTTCGGGTCGATCTTTGCGTCCTGCACGAAGTTGTTGTTGATGATCGAACCGGCGACGCTCGGCAGCGAGGCGACCGTCTGCGACGCATCCACGAGTGTCACGGTGACCCGCGACTTCGCCGGGTCGATGTCCGCCTGGGTCGGCTGCGTCGGATTCCCGATGAACGTCACGAGTCCGGCGGACTTCAGCACGTTGAGTCCGCGGGCGAGGTTCGCCGGGTCGTTCGGGATCGCGATGGTCCCGCCCTTGGGCATGTCCTTGACCGAGGTGTACTTGGTCGAGTAGAGCCCAAGCGGCACGATGAGCGTTGCACCGATCGGGGTGAGGTCCTGGCCCGCGGAGACGTTGTATGTGCCCAGGAACTGCAGGTGCTGGAACAGGTTGAGGTCGATCTGCTTCTGCGTGAGGGCCGGGTTGGCCTGGTTGTAGTCGGAGAAGTTCACGAGCTTGATGTCGATGCCCTGGGCGAGGGCCTTCTTCTCGAGCACGGGCCAGTAGTCAGCGCTTGAATCGGTCGTACCGATCTTGACGGTCACTGTCTTTCCGGCGGTCGAGCCAGAGCTGGCCGAGGCGTTCGTGGCCGAGCACCCGGCAAGAGCCGCAAGGAGAGGGAGGATGGCGAGACCCGCGATGAGCTTCTTCTTCATGGACTAGTACCTTTCGCTGTGGGTTCCGACCGTAGGGCGCGCTTGCGCGGATTGGCCAATCGGCGCGTAACACGACGGAACATGATGGAACATAGCGAAATATGACGAGGCCGCATTCGGCGGGCGCGAATGATGGAGCAATGACGAAACAGATCCACTTCAACCTCTTCGAAATGAACACCGTCGGCCACATCTCGCACGGGTTGTGGGTTCACCCGAATAACACGCGGCACCGCTTCAACGACCTCGACTTCTGGACCGACGAGGCAAAGCTGCTGGAGGAGGGCCTGTTCGACGCCGTCTTCCTCGCCGACGTGATCGGCACATACGACGGATACCGGAGCGGCCCAGAGACAGCCCTCCGCGAAGCCGTACAGATTCCGAGCAACGATCCGCTCCTCGTCGTGCCAGCAATGGCCGCCGTGACGAAGCACCTCGGATTCGCGACGACGTTCTCGACCACCTACGAGCCACCCTTCGCCTTCGCCCGCCGAGCGTCAACGCTCGACCACCTGACCAAAGGTCGCTTCGGGTGGAACGTCGTCACGTCGTACCTCCCCAACGCAGCCCGCAACTTCGGGCTCGAGGACCAGATCGCGCACGACGACAGGTACGCCATCGCCGACGAGTACCTCGACGTGCTCTACAAGCTGTGGGAAGGGTCATGGGATGACGACGCCGTCATCCAGGATCGCGAGAACCGCGTCTACACCGATCCATCGAAGGTCAGATATATCAACCACGCCGGCAACCATTACCGCGTCGCCGGACCCCACCTGACCGAGCCGTCCCTCCAGCGCACCCCGGTGATCTTCCAGGCCGGGGCCAGTTCGGCCGGCAAGGCCTTCGCGGCCAAGCACGCGGAGGGCGTGTTCGTCGGAGGTACGACCCGCGAGAGCTATCGCCAGAATGTTGCAGACATCCGTCGCCTGGCGGATGAGAACGGACGCGGCGCGAACGCCGTGCGCACCTTCGCGAGCGCCGTCATCATCGTTGACAAGGACCGGGAATCGGCCCTGGCGAAGGCCGAAGAGTACAAGCGACTCTCGAGCGCTGAGGGCTACCTGGCGCACGCCGGCGGCGGCGGCATCGACCTCGCCGCCTATCCGGCCAACGCTCTCATCAGCGACATCATCGCCGCCGAGAACAACCAGGGCCGCGACAACTCCGCGAGCAACCGGCGCTACGCCCCCGGCGCGACTGTGGGCGATGCACTTGAGGCACTCACCAACTTCGACCGGAGCGCGTTCTACGTCGCTGGTTCGCCGACGGATGTCGCGGACGCGATCGAGGGCTGGGTCGAAGAGACCGATCTCGACGGGTTCAACCTGCGGCAGTTCCTGACGCCGAGCAGCGCCGAGGGCTTCATCGAGCATGTGGTGCCCGAGTTGCAGCGGCGCGGGCTGTACC
>JAVECW010000015.1 GCA_030841285.1 Microbacteriaceae bacterium | reverse complement strand
TCCCGTACGCCGCGTCGCGCCCAGCGACCCGGTGCGGATGGCGCCGACCCGGCGCCGCAGAAGCTGCCGCGGAGCCGTGAGACGCCAGCACGTGCGGCGGAAGACACGGATCGCGCCTGGGGTGACCAGGCCACGGGTAACGATGAGCGCCTCAAGAACGACGTGCCGCCCCACTGGGGCGACAGGTAGGCCGCGCGCCGCCGCATCCTGCCCGCCGCACCCGCGATGCGGAGATGGCGCGCGGCGCGCCGTTGGCGGCGGCCTCCTGCCGGCGTGTCGGCGGTCGCCTCCGCAGGCGCGTAGAAACGACAGCCGGAGAACGGCCTGCGGATGCTCGCGAGGCGCGCAGAGAAAGTGGAACGGGAGATGCCCGCGAGAAACGTCGCGACTAGTCGCTGTGCCTGCCTGCGCCGGTGAGGGTGCCCGCGTCGAGGTTGGCGGCGCCCCGATCTGCCGCGAGCAGGTCGCGGATCTCGGTCAGCAGGTCGAGTTCGGTGGCAGGAGTCGCCTCGTCGACGACGCCCTTCGACTTCCTCCTGGCCGCGCGCTCCTTGAAGTGATTGAGCGGGAGCACCAACACGAAATAGACCACGACCGCGACCAGCACGAATTGGATCACGGCGCCCAGCACCTCGCCGAACAGAAGGTTCGAGCTGCCGATCGGGACCTTCAGTGCGTTATTCAGGCTGTCCGCCTTGAACAGCGCGCTGATCAGGGGAGTGAAGACCCCAGTGACGATTGCGTTCACAATCGTCGTGAACGCGGCGCCAATGACGACAGCGACCGCGAGGTCGATCACATTCCCGCGGAGGATGAACTCCTTGAATCCCTTGAGCAAGGCTGCTCCCTTCGTTGGTTCAGGACGAGGCGGCTGAGGACGAGCTGGACGACGAAGACGAAGACGAAGACGAGGACGAGCCGGAGCTCGACGAGGATGCCGCGGCGGGCGCCGGCTCCTTCTTCGGAGCATCCTTCTTCGGGGCATCCGTCGACGATGGGGTGGACCGCGAGTCGTTGCGGTAGAAACCGGAGCCGTTGAAGGTCACGCCGATCGAGTTGAAGACCTTGCGGATGCGCCCGCCACAGACCGGGCACTGCGTGAGCGCGTCATCCGTGAACGCCTGCTGGATATCGAAGGCGTTGCCGCACTCGGTGCATTTGTATGAATAGGTGGGCATTTGAAGAATCCGGCTTTCACTGAAAATCGAGGTTGGGGAGCGTGGTCACGAAAAGCGGACGATCCTGGTCGGCGTGACCGCTCCGTTGACGGTTTGATCGTGTTTCTCGCGCGGCACCTGGTCCACGAGCTCGCCGTCGAAGATCACGGCATACACTGGGGGACATTTTTCCATGCTTCCCAGTGTCCTGTCGAAATAGCCCCGGCCCCAGCCCATCCGCAGGCCGTCGGCGCCGACCGCGGCGGCCGGCACGACGATGAGGTCGACGTCGTTGATGGCGATCGGCCCGAGCAGCTCACCGACCGGCTCCGGCAGGCCCTCGGGGCTCTGCGTCTCGCTCTCGCCGTCGGCCGTCGTCCAGTCGAGCAGGCCGTCCTCGCGCGAGATCGGCAACAGCGTGCGGATGCCATGCTCGTGCGCCCAGTTCAGGAACGGCCTCGTGTTCGGCTCCGTGGGCATCGAGAGGTAGCCCGTGACGGATCGTGCGCCCAGCTCCTGCGTGAGCGCGATGAGGTTCTTGGTTATGCCCTCTGTCGCGGCCTGTCGCTCGGTCTCCGACATTGCCTGGCGTCGCTCTCGAAGTTCCGCGCGAAGCGCACGCTTCTGATTGCTGACGTCGGAGGGCACGTCGACATTCTAGTTAAGCCCCCTTGGAGGGATGTCGCGTGCGGGGCGCTATTCTGAGGGCCATGGGGCCACACATCACCAAAGCCGTAATTCCCGCCGCCGGACTCGGAACGCGATTCCTTCCCGCAACGAAGGCCATCCCGAAGGAGATGCTTCCCGTCGTTGATAAGCCAGCCATCCAATACGTGGTGGAGGAGGCGGTCGGTGCAGGCCTCGAAGACATCCTGATGATCGTGGGGCGTAACAAGAACGCCCTCGCCAATCACTTTGACCGAGTGGCGGAGCTCGAGCGCAACCTCGAGGTGAAAGCCGATACCGCCAGGCTGGAGCGGGTCAACTATTCGACCGACCTTGCCGACGTGCACTTCGTGCGGCAGGGCGACCCGAAGGGCCTTGGCCACGCCGTTCTGCGTGCCAAGAAGCATGTCGGCGATCAGCCGTTCGCCGTGCTGCTCGGCGACGACCTCATCGACGCACGCGATCCACTTCTGACGACCATGATCGAGGAGCAGGAGCGGCGCAACGCAACAGTGATCGCCCTGCTCGAGGTCGACCCCGACCAGATCCACCTCTACGGCGCTGCGGCCGTCGAGCCGACGGAGAATCCGGATGTCGTCAAGGTGGTTGGGCTGGTGGAGAAGCCGGATCGGGCCGACGCGCCGTCGAACCTCGCCATCATCGGTCGCTATGTTCTGCGGCCCGAGGTGTTCGACGTACTCGAGAGGACCGAGCCGGGCAAGGGAGGCGAGATCCAGCTGACCGATGCGCTTCAGGTTCTGGCCGCGGACGAGTCGATCGCGGGTGGTGTCTACGGCGTCGTCTTCCGTGGTCGTCGCTACGACACGGGCGACCGCCTCGATTACATCAAGGCCATCATCCAGCTGGCCGTTGACCGGGACGACCTCGGCCCCGATCTGCGGCAGTGGGTGAAGCAGTTTGCGGCAGGGCTCTCGGATCAAATTGAAGGACCGGGCACCGGCCACTAGCATGGCCGAGTGCTCCTAGGTTTCTCGTGCCCATCCCCATCCCGACGCTGAAAGAGGGCCGGGTCGCGCTCCGCGCCATCCGGTTGCGCGATGCGCGTGCGCTTGAACGCTCCCTGCTCGAGAATCGCAGCTGGCTGCGCCAGTGGGAGGCGACCAGCCCGCACGCTCCGATGAACTTCGATACCCGGGCGAGCATCCGGTCTCTGCTGGCCAACGCGCGTGCAGGGCACGGGTTGCCGTTCATCATCGAGTACGACGGGAAGCTCGCCGGACAGCTGAACGTTTCATCGATCACGTACGGCTCGCTGTCGTCGGCGACCATCGGGTACTGGGTGGCCGAGGAGTTCGCCGGGCGCAATGTCACGCCGACCGCGGTTGCGCTCGCTACCGACTATTCCTTCTACCAGCTCGGGCTGCACCGGATGGAGATCTGCATCCGGCCGGAGAACGTGCCGAGCCTGCGCGTGGTCGAGAAGCTGGGTTTCCGCTACGAAGGCCTGCGCCGAAGGTACATCCACATCAATGGCGACTGGCGCGACCACTTCTGCTTCGGCCTGGTCTCTGAGGAGTTGACGCAGGGCGTGCTTCGGCGCTGGCTCGACGGGGCGGTGCCGCCGGATGCCGCGATGATCACGCCGGAGGACCGTGCGGCCGCCGCGCACGCGCTCCCCATCCAACGCGAACTGTGAAGCCGCTGAAATATTCCTGTTCGAATGATCCGCTATCGGTGACACACCCTCTCCAATCGGCACCGATTGCGTTGACCCCCCTACCGTAGAGACATGAATGGCGATGTGTTGGGGGGCGGTGTTGTCGTTGTCATAGCGGCGGCACTCTGGCTCGTTTACCTCTTGCCCACGTGGCTGAGGCGCCGGGAGTACCTGGCGACCGAGCTCAACGCCGTGCGCCTGCAGCAGACTCTGCGGATTCTTGCCGAGACATCCGAACTGCCAGACGAAGTGCGCGTTGAAGCCAACGCGCGCACGGTCGCGGAACACCAACGAATTCTTCGGAAGGCCGAAGGGCGCGCGAAGGTCAACGCGCGCGTCGCCGCGAAGGCCGAGGTGCGCGCCGCTGAGGAGGCTGAGGCGCGAGCAGCGGCCGAGGCTCAGGCCCGCGCAGCCGCCGACGCTCAGGCACGAGCAGCTGCTGAGGCTCAACTCCGCGCTGCAGCTGCTGAGGCTCAACTGCGCGCTGCGGCGCAAGCTCAACGCGCCTCGGATGCCGTTGCACCCGCGTCTCTCTCCGCTCCGCGAGTCGCGCCGCGATCAGCGTCGCGGTCTCGCCTCCGTCGCGCGCGGGCCGGGACGTCCCTCGTGCTGTTCGGGTCGCTCGTTGTCGCCGGGTTCGGCATCCCTTCGCTTGTTGCGACCGGATCATGGCTGCTCCTCGGAGGTGCGTCTGCGCCCGCCGTCGGTGCATTCATCGTCCTGGGCCGCCTGGCTCGTGCGAGTCAACGGCAGCTCGTCGCGCCGGCTGTCGCGTACGCGCCCGTCGCCGCAGCCTTCTACGACGACGCCGAGCACGCCGCTCCCGCCCCCGCTGCGCAAGCCACATGGACACCCCAGCCGCTGCCCAAGCCGCTCTACCTCGCGCGCGGCACCATCGCGGCCAGCGCAATGGCATCGGTGGATGCAGCCGCCGAGCTTCGCCGTGCGGCTGCTCGCGCCGACCTCGCGCTCCGCGCTGCCCAGATCGAGACCGAGGTGACTCCGCTACGCGCGCGCCCGGCCGCTGCCACGACGGCATCCGAGCGCGCCGGGCAAGCCCCCAGCCGGTTCGCCAGCATGGGCGTCGTGAGCGACGTGGAAGCGCGCGCGATGGACCTCGACGCCGCGCTCCGCCGTCGTCGCGCGGCGAGCTGAGGATCGCCGCCGACCAACTGCTCGGTTCGAGGTTTCCCGCCGCGCAGTGATATCGTTGCTAGGCAGTTCCCGGGGCTATGGCGCAGTTGGTAGCGCGCTTCGTTCGCATCGAAGAGGTCAGGAGTTCGAATCTCCTTAGCTCCACTAGCAAGGCCCTCCGACCCCCTGGGTTGGAGGGCCTTTCGCGTGGCAACAATTGGCCAACTTGGGCGATGAGGGCGGCAGTCAGAAGCGCATGAGGCGAAGACCCTAGAGACGCGCGAGGCGCGCGCGAGCGAAGCCGTACAGCCCGTATGCGATGAAGCCAGCCCCAACGATGATCAGGATGACCTGGCCGAACGGGAGCGTGGCCAGTGTCTTGAGTCCGCTGTCCAGACCGGTGGCCTTGCTCGGATCGAAGGTGAAGGCGGCGATCGCGAAGAGAACTCCGACGACGCCGAGTGAAACCCCCGTCGCCACGTACCCGAAGACGCCCAGGCTGATGACGGCAGTGCTACTCGGCCCGGTCGGCACCCGGATATCGCGCGTGAAGCGTCTGCTCGCGCCCTTGGCGACGAAGAAGATCCCAATGCCGAAGACGATCAGGCCGAAGAGCATCACGATTGCGGGACCGCCCGGCGCAGCGAGCAGCCCTGCACTCGCGTTCCGTGAACGGCTTGCGGTGCTCGTGGAACTTCCGCGCGCAAAAGTGAATGCGGTGCCCGCCACGACAAGGTAGAAGGCACCCTTGGCGACTTCGGACACAATGCGGGACGTGCGCTTCTTCGGGTCACCGGTCGAGACGAGAAAAGCGCCGAGGATCAGCCAAACGCCCAACGCTGCCAGTCCAACGGTGATGGTCCATAGGACGAAAACACCGCCAGGCGTCGATGCCAGCTGCCCCAGCGCGCCCGTCTGGTCGGCCTCCCTGCCGCTTCCCAAGGCGACACTGATCGCGATGAACCCGATGAGGATATGAAGGAGGCCGCTCACCGCGAAACCCGTCCGCGCCAGGAAGCGCATCGGCGGGCTGTTTCGGCTTTCGCGGGCGACATCCTTCGCAGGATTCTTAGCCACGGCGACCAGTTTAATCCGTTGTTACCCGCCGTGCCCTCGTGCTTTTGACCGGTCTGGTCGATAATCGGAGCAAGCACCTTCTGACCAAGCACGATCAGATCACCACCTGACGAACGGGAAGGTTCAATAATGAGCACACGTCTCAACCCATACCTTGGCTTTCGTGACACGGCGAAGCAAGCGATGGAGTTCTACAAGTCGATCTTCGGCGGCGAGCTGACGCAGAGCACGTTCGCTGAATTCCAGGCAAGCCAGGACCCCGCCGAGCAGGACAAGATCATGCACTCCCAGCTCGTCACCGACAACGGCCTGACGCTCATGGCATCGGATACGCCGAACGGCATGGATTACACGCCCGGCACCAACTACTCGGTCTCACTCAGCGGCGATGACAAAGACGACGCCGAACTGCGCGGGTACTGGGACAAGCTCTCGAACGGCGGCAACGTCACCATGCCGCTCGAGCAGGCGCCGTGGGGCGACAGCTTTGGCATGCTCGTCGACAAATTCGGCGTGGTCTGGATGGTCAATATCGCCGGCACGCAGGCTTAGCTGCGGACAATCCCGAGGCTCAACCGAGATGGGGGCGGATGTCGTCTCCGATTGATTTCAGGATCCGTGCGTTGAAGTCGACGCCGAGCTGATTCGGTACCGTGACGAGCACGGTGTCAGCGGCCTGCACCGCGGCATCCTTGGCCAGTTCTTCCGCGATGACATCTGGCGCACCGATGAAGCTCCGGCCGAACCGGGCCGTGCCGCCGTCGAGGAAACCGACCTGGTCCTTGGCATCTGCCTGTGCGCGCGGCCCGAAGTAGTAGCTGGTTTCGTCGTCGATGATCGGCAGGATGCTCCGGCTCACCGAGATCCGCGGCTCGTGGTCGTGGCCGGCTTCGGCCCACGCCTCGCGGAACATCGCGATCTGCTCGGCCTGTAGCTGGTCGAACGGAACACCGGTGTCCTCGGTGAGGAGGGTGGAGCTCATCAGGTTCATGCCTTGTTCGGCCGTCCATACGGCCGTGGCGCGGGTACCAGCCCCCCACCAGATGCGCTGGGGCAGGCCGGGGGAGCGTGGCTCGATCGGGAGCGGGCGATCCGAGCCCGTCATCTGGGGGTTCGCGTTGGCCAGCCCAGCCCCGGAAATCGCGGCGCGGAACAGCTCGGTGTGGCGACGCGCCATGTCCGCATCCGTCTCCCCCTCGGCCGGAACGTACCCGAACGCCTCATAACCGCGCATAGCCGCTTCAGGTGAACCACGGCTCACGCCGAGTTGCAGCCGGCCGTCGCTGAGCAGGTCGGCCGCGGCGGCTTCCTCGGCCATGTAGAGCGGGTTCTCGTAACGCATGTCGATGACGGCGGTACCGAGCTCGATGCGGCTGGTGCGGGCTGCCATGGCGGCAAGAAGAGGGAACGGTGAGGCGAGCTGCCGCGCAAAATGGTGCACGCGCACGTACGCGCCGTCAATGCCGATCTCCTCGGCCGCGACCGCGAGTTCGACGCTCTGCACGAGGGCATCCCGCGCGGTCTTCGTGCCGGACCCTGGGCTCGGCTGCCAGTGGCCGAACGAGAGGAACGCAATCTTTTTCATGGATACCTCAGCTCCCGATCGGTTGGCGGTATTCCCGTGCGAGGTGTGCGGTCGCTACGGCGCGCAGTTGTACAACTGGTCGGTCGCGGGGTTCCAGGCCGTGCCGATCTGCTCTGGAGCGTAGCTCTTCTCCGGGATAAGCGAGCACGTTTGGGTCACCCATTGGTGCACGGCGTTCAGGTTCGGCGTGCTGAGGCTGTTCTTCGACGCCTTACCGGTCAGCAGCAGGTATCGCAGCTGGCCGCTCGCGGTGAGTTGCTTGATTTGCGCCAAGCTGGGCGCGGAAACGCGGGACGTGAAGCCCCCCATGGGCAGCAAGCGCTGCTTGCCGGCCATGATGAGAGGCGCTGCGCTGCGCCACGAGTCGGTGAGAAGCGCGAACCGGAGATTTCCGCTGTGCGCGACGGCATAGCGATAGATCTCTGCTTCGACGTCCACGGTGATCTTGGCGTCTCGGTTGGAGTCGAGCCCGACCCCGTACGGGCCATCCGGCAGCGTGTTCTGGCCGACGACGGCCGGGGTGGGCGGTCCGGCGTACGCGTCGTTTGCCGTGCCGGCATACGCGCGGTCGAACGTCGAGATCGACCACACGAGAGGGGCGAGCACTGTCGCGACGACCGCGGCGACACCCGCGATCCGGACGGCTCGGCCGCTCCGATGCCATCCGGCCGCACGAGCCAACATCACGAGCGTTGCGGCGGCGCCAAGGATGCCGATCGGGGGCATGAGCCACAGCGAGAATGGCGGGAAATTCGATACAAGGTAGAGCACCCACGCCGTCTCTGCCCCGATCGTGATGGGGAGGGCGAATCGCAGGCGAGATGATCGATCGCGCGATGACCGCCAGAGCAGGATGACGCCGATCGCGCTGAGAGCGGAAAGGGGCAAGGCCATGCTCGCGAGATACGCGGTGTGGGGCAAGCTCATAAAGCTCAAGATTCCCCCCAGCGTGATCAGCAGCGTCGTGCTGAGCAGCACGCCCGCGCGCAAACCAGTGTCCGGGTTCGGCCCGGTCTTGGCCGAGCGCAGGGCGAGAAGGCCGAGGATGAGCCCGGCTCCTGCCAGAGGGTAAAGCCAGCCGATTTGGCTCGCATAATCCGGCAGGAGGAACTTGAACGGTGTGTGACCGACTATCCCGGGGATCAGACCGACCGTCGCTATCCTCCCGCTGGGGCTGCCGAGCGGGTCGCTCCCGAGCGCGCCCGCGAAGCCGTCGGCGATGAACCGGTCGACCCCGTTGTACCCGAGAACATTCGTGAAGATGTTGTTGTTGAGGGTCCCGTCGACGTAGGGCCGCTGCGAAGCGGGAAAGAGGGCCATCGCGGTTATCCACGAGAAGGATGTGACGATCGTGACCGCGCACAGGGAGAGGACGACCCGGATCTTATGCGCCAGCGGGAATGCGGCGACGATGAGGTAGACAACGACCATGGCGGGCAGGATGAGCCACGCCTGCAGCATCTTTGCCTGGAAACCGAGTCCGATGAACGCGCCGGCGAGCAGCATGTAGCGTCGCTTGTCCGTATCCATGCAGCGCTGCCAGGCCGCGATGGCGAGCGTCGTGCACATCGTCAACATGCCGTCCTCCATCGTGTGGGAGAACATCGAGACGAGCAGGGGGGTGAGCGCCATGACTGTCGCGCCGATCAGCCCAACGAGCGGTCCAAACCAGCGGCGGATGATGTAGAACGTGGCCACGATGGTGATGAGGCCCTCGATCACCTGCGGAAAGGCGAGCGCCCACTGGCTGAAACCGAAGACGCGGGCCGAGAGGGCCTGGGGAATCAGGAAGCCGGAGAGCTTATCGAGGGTGATCGTGGATTGAGGATCGAAGGCGCCGAAGAAGAAGGCCTTCCAGCTCTCCGACATGCTCTTGGCTGCCGCCGCGTAGTAGTCCGAGTAGCCGCTGGAGCCGATGTTCCAGCCGTAGAGAACGGCGCAGGATGCGACAAGGGCAAGAAGGGCCCAGCGTATCCATCGTGGCGTGGCCCGTGATTCGTTCGTCTTCGCTCGCTCGTTGGCGAGGGTGCTGAGGCGGTTCATTTCATCGGGTTGTGCAGTCGCTCGCGCGTCTACAGCCAGCCGGCCTCTTCCAGGGCGCAACGGGCTTCGTAGCGTGCTGAGTAAGCGGTGTGCACGCCCTCGATATCACGGTAGTTCTGGTGCCCTGGGCCGGCCCAGAGGATGGAGTCCCCGTCAGCGGCGAGTTTGACTGCCTCGCGAATCGCCTGCTTCGGATCGGCCACCTCGAGGATCTGGTGAAGCGGGTCGGTCTCGCGCGCTGCCTTGAGGAGTGCCGCTCGAATCGAGGCCGGATCTTCGAAGCGCGGATGATGATCGGTCACGATCAGGACGTCGCTGCCGAGAACGGCGGCCCTCGACATTGCTGGTCGCTTGGATGCATCGCGGTCGCCGTCGGCGCCGAACACCATGATGACTTTGCCCCGCGTAATCGTCCGAACCGCGGCCAGAGTGTTTTCGAAAGCGTCGGGGCTGTGCCCGAAGTCAACGAAGAGTGACGGCCCGCGATCGCCGGAGATGCGCTCGCTCCGTCCGGGGAGGTAGACGTCGATCTGGCCGGCGCTCTGCACCGCGGCAGCGATGTCGTCCAGCTCGTAGCCGCCCTCACAGAGCATCGCAATGGCAAGGCCCGCGTTCGCCGCCATGTGCCTGCCGATGACAGGGAGGATCGTGCTGAGCGAGCGTCCGTCCCTGGCCCTCAGTGTGAAGCTGACGCCTCGCGGTTCTTCCTTCGTCACTTCGACGCGCCAGTCGGCGTCGACACCGACATGCGACGAGAATGTCGTGACGGGAATATTCGCCAGGCGAATCAGCTCGGCAGCCCACTCGCTGTCAAGCGAGATCACGGCGCGTCTGGCTCGCTCTGGCTGGAAGAATCCGGCCTTTGCCTCAAGATAGGCGCGCATGTCGCCGTAGTCGTCGAGGTGGTCGTGGCTCAGGTTCGTGAACCCCGCCACGTCGAAGATCGTGCCGTCGACACGGTGACGGGTGAGAGCCTGCGCGCTCACCTCGATGGCGACCGCGGTCACCGCGTCTTCCTTCATCCGTGCCAGAAGGG
>JAVECW010000009.1 GCA_030841285.1 Microbacteriaceae bacterium | reverse complement strand
ACAACGAACCGAACAAGGAAGAGAGGGGCGAAAGATGAAGATCGAGAAGGTCGAAGTCCTCGTCAGCAGTCCAGATCGAAACTTCGTGACCCTGAGGATCACCACCGACGATGGCCTGGTGGGCCTGGGTGACGGCACTCTCAACGGTCGAGAGCTTGCCGTCGCAAGCTACCTCGAGAACCACGTTGCCGCGCTGCTCATCGGTCGCGACGCACACCAGATTGAGGACACCTGGCAGTACCTCTACCGTGGCGCGTACTGGCGTCGCGGCCCGGTCACGATGGCCGCAATCGCTGCCGTCGACGTCGCACTCTGGGACATCAAGGCGAAGGCAGCCAACATGCCTCTTTACCAGCTCCTCGGCGGAGCGTCGCGCACGGGTGTCCGCGCATACGGGCACGCAAGCGGCCTCGACGTACCCGAGCTGTTCGACTCCATCCGCAAGCACCAGGCGCTCGGCTACAAGGCCATCCGGATCCAGACCGGCGTTCCCGGTCTCGGTTCCGTCTACGGCGTCGCGTCCAGCCCCACGGTCGGTGGGAAGCGGTACGACTACGAACCCGCGAGGCGGACGGCCCTGCCCGTAGAGGAGACGTGGGACACCGCGGCGTACCTGCGGCACGTGCCGACGGTCTTCGAAGCAGTTCGCAACGAATTCGGCCCTGAGCTGACGCTGCTCCACGACGGCCACCACCGGATGACGCCGATCCAGGCGGCGAAGCTCGGCAAGTCGCTGGAGCCGTACGACCTCTTCTGGCTCGAGGATTGCACGCCCGCCGAGAACCAGGAAGCGTTGCGGCTCGTCAGGCAGCACACCGTCACCCCTCTCGCGATCGGCGAGATCTTCAACACGGTCTGGGACTACCAGACCCTGATCACCGAGCAGCTGATCGACTACGTGCGCTCAGCGGTCACCCACACCGGTGGCATCTCGGCGCTCAAGAAGATCCTCGAGTTCGCGGCGCAGTACCAGATCAAATCGGGCATCCATGGCCCGACTGACATCTCGCCCGTCGGCATGGCCGCAGCCATGCACCTCGACCTCGCGATCCACAACTTCGGCATCCAGGAGTACATGCAGCACGGCGATGCCACCAACGAGGTGTTCATCCAGTCGTTCAGCTTCGAAGACGGCTACCTGCATCCGGGTGAGCAGGCCGGACTCGGCGTCACGTACAACGATGAGGCCGCCTCGAAGTTCGAGTACCAGGGTGCGTACCTCCCGGTCAACCGCCTGAAGGACGGAACGGTCCACGACTGGTGATAGTGAGTTTCGCCGTTAGGCGACACGGGCGCGACCGCCCGCCACGTTTTGGCGGGCGGTCCGTTACTCTCACTTAAATGGATGCAGTGGCTGGTAGCGAGACACCGACGGTGACCCAGGAGAGTGGTGCCACCGCGTCGAAGCGCGGACTGCACGGGCGCCTCCTGGACCAACTGGGGCTCGCGATTTGTGGGCGCCAACTGGCCACAGGAACGATCGTGACGATCGAGGAGATCGAGAACCAGTACGAGGTGTCCCGCTCCGTCGTCAGGGAGGCGGTCCGCGTCCTCGAGTCGATGGGTCTCGTGGCGTCGCGTCGCCGGATGGGCGTTTACGTCCTGCCACCAGAGAAGTGGAATCTCTACGATCCCCAGATCATCCGCTGGCGGTTGGCATCGTCGGCGCGGATCACCCAGCTGCGCTCGTTGACAGAATTGCGCACGGCGATCGAACCCGAAGCGGCTCGCCTCGCTGCCATCCGCGCCCCGCTAACGGATGCCAGCGACCTGATGGGCCTCGTGGGCAGGCTCTGGGCCGCTGGTGAGGCCGGCGACCAGGAGCTCTTCCTCTCGCTCGACATCGAATTTCACCGATTGGTCCTCGCGAGTTCGGGCAACGAAATGTTCGGCAAGCTGACGAGCCTCGTTAGCGAGGTCCTGACCGGTCGCACGCATTACGGCTTGATGCCGGTGCACCCCCATCGGGAAGCGATGCAGCTGCATGTGGACGTGGCGAGCGCGATCCAGCGCGGCGCGGCTGACGTCGCCCAAGAATCGATGCTGCGCATCATGCAACAGACCATGAGCGAGATGAGCTCGATCTGGGAGTCGCAGCCGGCTTCGTAGTTCGTATGCGCTCCGGGCTATGAGTCGACCGACCTTCAGGCGTTTTGGCGCGCCATCTCGGGCAGGTTGATGCGCTTAGCAACATACTGTTTACACAAGGTTCTTGCTTAAATATGTTTATTGCGTCTAGTCTCGCTCAAGAGGATGCTGATGGCGTATGAGCGCTCACGGATATCTCGGTCCAACCCACCGGTCCAACTACTCATTGCGGAGATATGAATGTCGAAGAATACTCAGAGGATCGTGGCCGGCGCCATCGGCGTGGCGCTCATGGCTGCACTAGCCGGATGCTCCTCGGCTGCTGGCAGTACGGCCGCCGCGACGGGCGGCAAGCTCGCGATGCCGACCTCACCCGTGACGTTGAACCTCGTCGATGTGTCAGGTGACACGGTTGTGGCACAGCCCATGATTGAGGCATACATGAAGAAGTACCCCCAGTACTTGGCGAATGTGAACTTCAGCACTGGCGACGCGACCCAGATCGCCAGCAAGCTTAAAGCGCAGCAGGCGGCTGGCGTGTCGCAGATCGATATGGTGCTGACCGGCAATGACGCACTCGGTGCGGGAATCCAGCAGGGCCTCTGGACCAAGCTGTTCCCGGCATACGACGCACAATTGGGCGGGAGTGTCGCCAGCTACCAGCCCGGCGCGAAGACCCTGTTCGACCTCGCCAATGGCTACGCGGTCGTCAATGACTTCGGCAATTACGGACCGCTCGTCGAGTACCTGCCTGGCACGGTGGCCACTCCGCCGACGACCCCCGCGGAATTGCTGGCGTGGGCCAAGGCTCACCCCGGACAGTTCGAGTACGCAATTCCGGCGAACTCAGGGCCAGGTAGGGCCTTCGTTCAGGGCCTGCCGTACCTCCTCGGGGACAAGGACCCGCTTGACCCCGTGAAGGGGTGGAGCAAGACCTGGGCCTACCTCAAGCAGCTCGGCCAGTACATCGACTTCTACCCGTCCGGTACCACCGCGACCATGAACGATCTGGCCAACGGCTCTCGGTCGCTCATCGCGACGAGCGCGGGTTGGGACATCAACGCGCGAGCGATCGGGACCGTTCCCAAGGGCGCAAAGATCGGTTCTTTCACTGGCACCTCGTGGATCATGGATTCTAACTACGTGGCCGTTCCGAAGGGGATCTCGCCGGACAAGCTTGCAGTCGTGCTCGACCTGATCAAGTGGATGCTCACTCCGACACAGCAGGCGCGGGCATATGACGACGGCTACATGTACCCGGGACCGTCCGTGAAGGGCGTGACTCCGTCCATGGCGCCCGCCGCCAGCCAGGCCGTGCTCAAGAACTTCGGCCGCCCCGAATACCCGGCGCTGCTTGCGAAGTACCCGGCCGTGGCTCCGCTGTCTGCTCAGAACCTCGGTGTGATGTTCACCATGTGGGACCAGCAAATCGGCGCGCAGAAGACCAAGAATTGAGTTCCGTTCCCGTGCCCAAAGCAACGTTCTCAGAACTGCGTCTCGAGGGGGTGACACGGGCTTTCGCAAAGTCCGTGGCCCTCTCCGACCTCTCGCTGACCGTCAAGAATGGTGAGTTCGTGGCCCTGCTGGGGCCGTCAGGCTGCGGAAAGTCAACAGCTCTCAACTGCCTCGCCGGACTACTCCCGCTGAGCGCAGGGACCATCAGCCTGGATGACCGCCGTGTCGACACTCTGGCGCCGGAACGCCGAGGGTTCGGCATGGTGTTCCAGAACTACGCGCTCTTTCCGCACCTGAGCGTTCGCCGGAACGTTGCATTCGGACTCCAGATGCACAAGACGCCGAAGGCGGAGATTGCGCGCCGAGTGGACGCCGCGCTCAACCTCGTGCAGCTATCGGCCCACGGGAACAAGCACCCCAGCCAGCTCTCCGGTGGCCAGCAACAGCGCGTCGCGATCGCCCGCGCGGTTGTCATGGAACCTCAGGTCGTTCTGATGGACGAGCCGCTGTCGAACCTGGATGCCAAGCTGCGCCACGAGATGCGTGGCGAGATGCAGCGCCTCCACAGGGAACTCGGCCTGACCACGGTGTACGTCACGCACGATCAGGAGGAAGCGCTCTCGCTGGCCGACCGCCTCGTCGTTCTGCATGATGGGCGCGTCCAGCAGATCGGCAAGCCTGAAGAGGTATACCTGAGGCCGGTCAATACCTTCGTTGCCGACTTCATGGGATACCGCAACCTCCTCGCGATGACGGCGGATGGTGAGGGCGCCGGCGGTGACCTACACGTCAGCGGCCTCGGCATGTCGCTCACAGCGCGACACCCCATCGCCGGCGACGCGCGTGGAGCAGTCACGGTTGCGATCCGTCCAGACGACCTCGTCGTCGGCGAGGTCGAGGGCAACCGCATCGACGTTCTCGTCCAGTCGGTGGAGTACCTCGGCAAAGATTTCGAGCTCGAGGTGCAGACCGAGCAGGGAGCAAGGCTCTTCCTTCGGACTAGTGAGCACCTGTCGATCGGGCAGCGCGTGACCATTGGCGTCCGGCCCGATCGGGTGATGGTGTATTCGTGACCGCCGCTGTCTCGAAGGGTGCGCGGCCATCCCTTCGTCACAGGTTGGCCGATCGGGGATTCGACCGAATCCTGCTGCTTGTCCTGCCTGCCCTGACCTTCATGCTCGTCCTGTTCTTCTACCCAGCCGTGTACGGCGGGGTGCTGTCGTTCCAGCCGCTCGGCGGCAAGGGAGGGCCATTTGGGGACTACGCCAAGTTCTTCGGTGACCCGTATATGCGGGAGAGCATCTGGAACACGTTCCGGATAGCCCTGCCTGCCGCACTATTCAACGTCCTGGCCGCAATCCCGATCGCCGTGCGCATGCGGGGCAGGGTACGGGGCAAGCGCACCATGAACACGCTGCTCGTCGTGCCGATCAGCCTCGGCACCGTCCTGGTCTCGGAAGGCCTACTGACCTACCTCGGGCCGCGTGGGTGGCTGAACCGGACGCTCATGGGGCTGGGAATCATCCACCAGCCCATCCAGCTGGTGCACAACATGTGGGGCGTGATCATCTCGTTGATTATCACCGGCTTCCCGTTCGCGTTCCTGCTCACGCTCTCCTATATCTCCGGGATCAACCCGAAGATGGAAGAAGCGGCGAGCACACTGGGCGCCGGTCCGTGGAAGAGATTTCGCTACGTCACGCTCCCCCTGCTCGCGCCGGGTCTCGCGATCACGTTCTGCCTGACCTTCGTGCTGGCATTCGCGGTGTTCCCATCGGCGGTCCTCCTGGGCAACCCGGCCGGTGACTCGCACGTGTTGGCAGTCGCAGCTGCGAATGCCGCGTTCCAGCAGTATGACTACCCGATGGCATCGGCGATTTCGGTGATCACCGCGGTCTTCGAGCTCCTCGTCGTCGCCTTGGTGCTGGCGCTGCGATCGCGCCTGTACAGCGGTAGCACGGCCGGTGGAAAGGGATAAGCATCATGACGACTCAAGTACTCGCAGCGGGGCAGAGGCCTCGAAAGCGCACGGTGAAGTCGCCTTTCGGCTGGATTGTCTGGGCCGCCGTCATCTTCTTCTTCATCAACCTGTTCGCCGTCGTCGCGGCGGTCGTGGTCAACTCGTTCGGAACCCAATGGTTCGACACCTGGTTGCCGTCCGGGTGGACGCTCAACTACTACGCGACCGCATGGCAGAGCTATCAGCTCAGCAACATCCTCGTCGTCACCGTTCAGGTGGCCCTGACAGTTGTCGTGGTCTCGCTCGTCATCGGCGCGCCAGCTGCGTATGTGTTGGCTCGCCGGAACTTCCCTGGCAAGAAGCTCCTGATGCTGTGCTTCCTGCTGCCGATCATGGTTCCACCGATCACCTACGGGATCCCGCTTGCTACGCTGCTCTATCAGTTGCATCTTGGCGGCACGCTGGCTGGTGTGCTGATAGCCAATATCGTTCCGGCGATTCCATTCGTCATCCTCGTGCTGACACCGTTCATTGAGCAGATCGATCCCAATATCGAGTCGGCGGCGCGCATGTGCGGTGCCCGCACCTGGCAGGTCTTGCTCCGCATCCTCATGCCGCTGATCATCCCCGGACTCCTGGCCGCCGCATTGCTGGTCCTGGTCCAGACCGTTGCACTCTTCGAAATGACTTTCCTCGTCTCTGGGCCAGGCAGCCAGACGCTCGTCGTTGCGCTGTACTACGCAGTTTTCGCATCGGGAATCCGGCCAGCCCAGGCAATCAGTGCGATGGCCGTGATCTATATGCTCACGACGCTTGTGGTGCTCGTCATCGCGCTTCGCTACGTTAGCCCCACGCAGATGGTCGCGCAGGTAAGGGAGCCGAGCGAGCACTAAAATCATCTTTGATAGGTCAAGACCGACGACAAACACTATTAATGGGAGGGATGTCTCTGTGGAACATCTCAAATATGGGCAGCTCGACGTCTCAATCGCGGAATCCACGTCCGCGCTTGGCGCCGCTGCAGCCGAAGACTTTGCAAAGACGGTTCGCGCCGCGCTCGAAACGCGCGACGAGATCGCCGTCATCCTCGCAACGGGCAACTCGCAGCTGCCCTTTGCTGAAGCGCTGCGCCAGCGCACGGATATCGAGTGGTCGCGCATCAGCATCCTGCACATGGATGAGTACCTCGGCATGAGCGAGGACCACCCTGCCAGCTTCCGCCGCTGGATGAAGGAGAACCTGGTCGAACCGCTGAAGCCAAAGGCGTTCTACGGCGTTCTCGGTGACCACGAACCCGTCGAAGAGGAGCTCGCTCGCTACACGAAGCTCATCGAGGACCTGGATCCCGTGATTTGCGTCATGGGGATCGGTGAAAACGGCCACCTCGCCTTCAATGACCCGCCCGCAGACTTCGAAACCCGCGAGCTGATCCACCTGGTCGAGCTGGATCTCGCGTCCCGGATGCAGCAGATCGGCGAGGGCCACTTCTCTGGACTCGACGACACCCCGACGCACGCACTGTCGCTCACGGTCCACGCAGTGTTGAGCCCGGCCGATGTGCTCGTGCTCACGCCGGAGGTGCGGAAGGCGCAGGCCGTGAAGAACTCGCTCGAAGGCCCGGTCACGCCGCAGGTTCCCGCCTCGATCCTGCAGCAATCGCCCAACGCGCGGCTGTACCTCGACCCGGATTCGTCGTCGCTGCTCGCGCGCTAGCCATGGCTAAGGAATTGGTTTCCGGGCGTTTGACGCTGAGCGTTTTCGGCTCGGGAGACGCGCGTCGGCTGCGTGTGGCCGCTCCGACGGCCGAGGACCTTCAGGCCTTCGACGGAACGGCCGCGGAGGCCGCAGGCGGCGCTGTCCTCGAAGGACCGCTGTCGCCCGCCAACGCCGCCGCCGTGCGAGCAAACGTGCCGTGGCTCCAGCCGAAACCCGTTGGGCTGCACACCTCGGCAGGCGTCGGCGACCGTCTCGGTCGTGCCACGCCAGGGCACGTGCGGGCATTCCAGACGTACGGTGGCGGCATGGTTCCCGTCTTCGCCCAGCAGTCCGCGAGGGAAATGGATCGCCTCGAGCGCACACCCCAGGAAGTGCTCGATTCCGCGACCTTCGGCGCCGTACAGGGCGGCTGGGATCGTCAGGTCGGTGCGGATGCCGACCATCTCAAGTCGACGCACGACATCGACAGGTGCCTGGCGGCCGGATTCACATCCTTTACGCTCGACGCGGGTGACACGGTGAACGCGGTTCCTGCCGGATACGCCGGCGAGCTGGCCGGCGTCCCGTGGGGCGCGCTCGAGGACGACGAGGCATCGCTCCTGCGCCGGTATTCCGGGGACGTGCAAGACCCCGTACTTCGCGTGAGCGAGCCGGAGCTGCGCCGTGCGGCCCACAAGTATGGGGATGCTGTCGCGTACACCGTAGCGATGTACCGCCATCTGATGGCCAACGCGAGCTATGAGGTCGAGGTCGAGATTGCGGTCGACGAGACCGACGACCCGACCACGATCGCCGAGCACGTGTACCTTGCGACCGAGCTCAAGCGCCTGGGCGTGAACTGGAACGGGTTCGCTCCACGTTATGTTGGCGGCTTCGAAAAGGGCGTGGAGTACATCGGCCCCACCGACGTGTTTGCCGCGAGCCTCCGCGAGCACTTCGCTGTGGCATCCGCGCTCGGGCCATACAAGATCAGCCTGCACTCCGGGTCGGACAAGTTCAGCATCTACGGGTTGGCCGCTGAGGCCACGGGCGGGATGCTGCACCTCAAGACCTCGGGCACAAGTTACCTCGAAGCGGTGCAGCTCGCCGCGGAGTTCTCGCCATCGCTGTTCAGGGAGATCTACGACGTGAGCCGCGAGGCGTACGCCGGCTCACGGGCGTCATACACGGTCTCTGCCGACCTCGATCGCACGCCCCTCTCGCGTGATGTTGCGGATGCCGACCTGGTCGACCTCGTCATGCGCTCCGACAGCCGCCAGATTCTGCACGTCGGATATGGCGCGGTGCTGATGCTGCAGGACGAGAACGGCACGCGCCGCCTCGACGACGAACTGCATGCACTGTTGGACGCCGAGCCCGAGCGGTACGCGCAGGCGCTGGAGACCTACATCGGGCGGCACCTCGAACCGATGAGGCCCGTCGTATGAGCACCGTGCCTACGCCAGCCGCTCTCTTCGACCTGAGCGGCAAGCGCGCGGCCGTCATCGGCGGCACCGGCGTGCTCGGCGGGCGGTTCGCCCAGAGCCTCGCCGCCGCAGGCGCCGAGGTGGCTGTGCTCGGCCGGTCAGAGGAGCGCGGCAGCGCCGTGGTCGCCGAGATCGAGGCGGGCGGCGGGCGTGCACGCTTCATCGCCGCGGATGTCTCCGACCGCGCCGGACTTGAGGCGGCAGCGGCCGAGCTCGCGCAGGGTGGCGGCATCGACATCCTCGTGAATGCGGCCGGAGTCAACGGCAGGACGCCGTTCGCCGAACTCGGCGACGAGGAGTGGGAGCGCCTGCTCGAGGTGAACCTCACCTCGGTGTTCCGCGCCTGCCAGATCTTCGCGCCGCAGATGAGCAACCGGCCGGATGGCGCATCCATCATCAATATTTCGTCGGCGTCATCCGGACCACCGCTGAGCCGGGTCTTCGGTTACGGCGCGGCGAAGGCCGGCGTCAACAACGTGACCCAGTACCTGGCGCGCGAGCTGGCGCCCGAGGGGATTCGCGTCAATGCGATCCTGCCCGGGTTCTTTCCCGCGGAGCAGAACCGTGCGTTGCTCACGCAAGAGCGCGTCGACAGCATCATCGGGCACACGCCTATGCGGCGGTTGGGCACGCCGGAAGAACTCGACGGGGCGCTGCTCTGGCTCGCAGCTCCACGTGCCTCGAGCTTTGTGACCGGTGCGCTGATCCACGTCGATGGCGGATTCTCCGCCATGACGATCTGACCACTCTCCCGCCGCGCTGGTGCCCGTTCCGGCGGATAGTGCCCGTTCTGCTGGGCACTACCCGCCGGAACGGGCACTTTGGCTAGCGCGGAGCCAGCAGGGTCTGGCGCTGCGTGCCGAGTCCGTCGATCCCGAGCTCCATCACGTCGCCGGGCTGCAGGTAGATCGGCGGCTTGAAGCCCAGGCCGACTCCCGGAGGGGTTCCGGTGTTGATGAGGTCGCCCGGCTCGAGCACCATGAACTGGCTCAGGTGGTGCACGATGAAATACGGGTCGAAGATCATCGTCGACGTCGAGCCGTTCTGGCGGCGCACACCGTTGACGTCGAGCCACATGCCGAGCGAGTTGACGTCGTCAATCTCATCGGGGGTCACCAGCCACGGACCTGCCGGATTGAAGGTCTCGGCCGACTTGCCCTTCGACCACTGGCCACCGCGGTCCATCTGGAACTCGCGCTCGCTGACATCGTTGACGAGCACGAAACCGGCGATGGCGTCGCGAGCGTCATCGACGCTGTCGAGGTAGCTTGTGCGCTTTCCAATCACGATGCCGAGTTCGACCTCCCAGTCGGTCTTAGTCGAACCGCGGGGGATGCGCACGTCATCGTTCGGGCCGATGAGGGTGTTCGGGGACTTGGTGAAGAGGATCGGCTCGGTGGGAATGGCCTGGCCGGTCTCGGCCGCGTGGTCGCTGTAGTTGAGGCCGATGCACAGGAGCTGGTGCGGCCTGGCGATGGGGGAGCCGATCCGCTCGCCCGCGAAGGGCGTCACCCGGCCGGCTGCGACACGCTCCGCGACGATTCCCGGCAGCGTGGCGAGCCCGCCGCTACCGAAGTATTCCTCGTTGAAGTCGGTGACGACATCCGAAACGTCGATGTAGCCCTCGTCGCCAATGCGGACGACGGGCTTTTCGGCGCCAATGGCCCCGATGCGCATGAGTTGCATGAAATTGTCTCCAGACGTAGGTGTCGTGTGTTCAAGGCGGCTGAGAAAAGCCTACGAGGTCGTGCGAGGACTAAGCGTCGGGGGCCAGGCCGGCGATGATGCGTTGGATGCGCGGAAGGCCATCGATGAGGGTCTGCATCGGCGTGCGATACGCCACCGCGCTCACGCTGATCGCGCCGCTTGGCACCGTCGGCGAGGTGAGGAAGGCGGCGACCGCGATGCAATTGATGCCGACTTCGTTCTCCTGGTCGTCGACGCTGTAGCCGAGCTCGCGAACCCGCTCGAGTTCCTCGTGCAGTTCGTCGACGGTCACCTTCGTGTGCTCGGTGCGGCGTTCAAGCTTGGCCCTGCCGATCCAGGTGCGCACGGCCTCTCTGTCCGGGAGGGCGTAGGCGAGGAGCACCTTGCCGACCGCGGTGGCATGTGCCGGGTTGCGTCCGCCGACTGTCGAGGTGAGCTTGACCGCGCCGGTTGGCGGATCGACCTTCGACCGGTAGACGACGGATCGGCCGTCGAGCACCGCGTAGTGCGCGGTTTCGCCGTGATATTCGGCCAGTGCTTGGAGGATGGACTGCACGCGAATGTGGTCTGGTCTCGCCTCGTGGTGAGCGAACGCCATACGGAGGAACTTGTCGCCGAGCACATAGTGGCCTCGACCGTCCTGATTCGCGAACCCTGCCCTACGCAGCGCGGCGAGAGCGCGATGGGCGGTGGGCTTGGGGCTGTTGACGGCGCGAGCAATTTCGTCGAGACCGATGCCGCCGGGATGCTCCGCGAGTTCGGAGAGGACGGCCAGCACACGATCCGAACCGACGAGCTTCTCTTCGGAGGCCAGTTCCGATTCGTTTGTGCTTCGAGTAGTCTTCATAGGATTCTAAAGTTTAGATTGCAATTCCGCAGAATGAAAGAAAGCCCCGCAGAAACAATGACACGTACGGCCGTGAT
>JAVECW010000075.1 GCA_030841285.1 Microbacteriaceae bacterium | reverse complement strand
CGCGCTCCACGATCGCTGCCGCGAACCGGTGATCGTGCGCGGTGGCCCACGCGGTCAGGTACCCGCCGTAGGAGCCACCCATGATGCCCACACGCTCCCCGTCGAGTTCGGGGAACCGTGAAATCGCGCCGTCGAGGAAGTCGAGCACGTCATGCAGGTCGAGCGTGCCCATGGCCCGGCGGATCGCGCGGCCATGCGCCTGGCCGTAGCCGGCCGAACCGCGCGGGTTGCACATCACGACCGCATAGCCGGCGTCGGCGTACACCTGGGCTTCGTCGAAAACACCCACCGAGTACTGCGCGAACGGCCCGCCATGGATGATGAGCAGAACCGGATGCGGCCCCTCGCCCCGCGGCAACACCACCCAGCCGTGCACGTCATAGCCGTCGCGACCCCGGACGACGAGCTCGCTCGGCGTCACCAGGCCGCTCGCGCGCAGCGGAGCGGAGAAGTCGGTCAGACGACGCAGGATCCCGTCCTCGAAGATCGCGACATCACCGTTGGTGGTGGCATCGGTGAAGCTGACCGCGATCGTGTTTCCGGCTGCCCCGGCCCCTGTGACCTCGATGTCGCCCTCGGTCAATCGGGCCACCGTGCCGTTGGCGGCAACTCCCAGAAGCTGACGTGTCCCCCGCGTGCGATCCTGCACGAGCGCGGTGTCGTCATAGATCGTGGTGATGGATGACTCCCCCAGGTCGATCGTCTCGACGTCGGTGAGCCGCCGCGGTGTCGCGCTGTGGGGGTCGATCACGTAGAGGGCGGCGTTCCTGGCGACGAAGTCCTGCCCGGACTCCCCGACCTCCTGGGCGAGGAAGAAGAGCGAACCGTTCAGGCTATATGCCACATCGAGCATGGACCAGTTGCCGTACTCCCCCGTGACGTCGACTGGCTCGACATCACCCTGCTCGAGGTCGAGCAGGAGCACGCTCGAACGCAGGTCGCCATCCCGATCCGGATGCCTGGCCGAGAGGAAAGCAAGCGTGTGGCCATCTGGCGAGAACGAAGGCGATCCGTTGTCGTAGTCGCCGTGCGTCACCTGGTGCGGATCGGAGACAAGCGGAATCGGGTCTCCGGCGCCCTCTGCGGTCGGCGCCGGCTGCACGATGGGCTCATCCCAGACATCGGGCACGGTGGCGAGAAAGATCTGTGCCCGGCGGTCGTTGATGTAGCCGAGCCCATTGGCCTGGTACTTGAGCGTCGTGATCCGCCTGACCGGCTCTGCGTTCGGCTCGATGCCATTCACGGTGCCATATCGCCCCTGCTCAGGAACGCGGGTGACAAAGGCGAGCTGGCGTCCATCCGGCGACCAGGTGAAGTCGGTCACCCCGAGCGTCACGTCGGTGACCTGGACTGGCTCGCCGCCAGCCGCGTCGACGACGTAGAGCTGCGCCGAGCCATCCTGGCTGCTGCGGCGGAACGCGATGAGTCGCCCGTCTGGAGAGAACTGCGGCGCAACGTCGCGAAAGCCTCTGGTGATGCGGCGGGGTGCGCCCTGGCCAGCGAAGGGAACGGACCACAGTTGACCGACGTAGCTATCAGACGCGTGGTCGGGCCGCGTGACCGAAACGACGGCCCGGCTTGCGTCGGGATGCACGGTCGGGGACGAGACCGCGTTCAACAATCCGAGATCGGTGGCTTTCATGGCGCTCGATTCAGTCCTCTGCGGCGAAGTCCGAGGTGTCGCCCACGTAGCGGGTGTGATCGGCGGGGATGCGTTCGACGGCTGCAGATGCGACCTCGGCCGCGAATTCGCTGACGTTATAGAGCTTGCCCGCGGCATCCTTGCGTGCGCTGATCGCGCCGGGATTGGCGCGCTCGAGCAGCGTTGCGGTGATGGTGCCCTCGATCATGTCGCCGGAGACGACCACGAACTCGATGCCCTTGGCCTCGAGCTCGGGGATGAGCGCGCGCAGGGCGTCCTCCCCCGCGCGCTTGCTCAGCGCGACGGGCTCGTATTCCGGCATGGTCGGGGTGGTCCGGATGAAGTGTGCCTGGTGGCTCGTCACGAAGACCACGCGTGATCCGGGTGAAAGCAACGGCAGGGCGGCCGTCAGGACGTTGACCTGCGCATCGCGGTTGAGCTGCATCGCGTAGTCGGCGGCCATTCCGCTCTCCATCCCGCCGGACGCATTCAAGACGAGGATGTCAAGCCCGCCGTACGCGGCGCTCACGGCCTCGAACATGCTGGCGACCGACTCCGGGTCGGTGAGGTCGGCTCCGACCGTGATTGCGTCCCCGCCTGCGGCGAGGATCGCGTCGGCAAGCTTGACGGCGCGAGCCTCCTTGTTGCGGTAGTTGATCACAACGCGTGCGCCGGCCTCGGCGAAGTAGCCGATCGTGTCGGCGCCGATCCCGCGCGAGGAACCGGTGACCAGGGCGCGCTTGCCGGCGAGAGATCCGGGGGCGAGAGGGTTGGTCACGAATGGCTCCTTGAGGTCTTTTTCTTTGTCGCCACACATGCGCGGCGTTCGCCCTGAGACTACCAAGATCGGCATACTCTCGGATCGGCATACTCGCTGGGCAGCGAAGCTGCTAGCGTCGGGGGCAGAGCAGGCGAAGGGAGCCTCACGTGGATGTTGCGACGTCCTACGCATGGATCGTCTGGCTCGTCTTGATTCTCGTCTTCGTGATCGTCGAGATGCTCACGATCTACTTCGTGTTCCTGATGCTCGCCATCGGAAGCGCTGCCGGACTGGTCTCGGGCCTCTTTGGTGCGCCGTGGTGGCTTCAGGCCATCATCGCTGCGGTGATCTCCGTGCTCCTCATCTTCACGATTCGTCCTCCTCTGTTGCGCGCGCTCAATCGAGGCGGCGATCCAGCCAAGAGCAACGTGCAGGCGCTCATTGGGATGGGTGGTCAGGTCGTTTCGACAGTGACGCCGACGGGCGGCAGGGTCAAGCTCGCTGTCGGTGAGACCTGGACGTCGCGCGTCGAACCCGGCTCGCGCACCATCGAGCCGGGCGAGAACGTTGTCGTGCTGTACATCGAAGGGGCGACTGCCGTGGTCGCGCCTGTAGAAGGGAATGAGTTGTGACAACCATCAGCCAGGTCGTCGTGCAGATCGTCGTGTTCGCCATCGTCGCGATCATCGCGGTCTTCGTGATTGTCGCCCTTTTCCGGTCGATCCGGATCATCCCGCAGGCGACGGCGGGCGTCGTCGAGCGCCTCGGCAAGTATCACAAGACCCTCCTGCCGGGCCTCAACATCGTCGTCCCATTCATCGACCGCGTGCGACCGCTGCTCGACATGCGCGAACAGGTCGTCTCCTTCCCGCCGCAGCCCGTCATCACCGAGGACAACCTGGTCGTATCGATCGACACTGTCGTCTATTTCCAGGTGACGGATGCGCGCGCCGCGACCTACGAGATTGCGAACTATCTCGGGGCGGTCGAGCAGCTGACGACCACGACCCTGCGTAACGTCGTGGGCGGGCTCAACCTCGAGGAGGCGCTGACTTCCCGCGACGAGATCAACGGCCAGTTGCGGATCGTGCTCGACGAAGCGACCGGCAAGTGGGGAATCCGCGTCTCGCGGGTCGAGCTCAAGGCGATCGACCCTCCCCTCTCGATCCAGGACTCGATGGAGAAGCAGATGCGCGCCGAGCGCGACCGCCGAGCGGTCATCCTCACCGCAGAAGGAACCAAACAGTCCGAGATTCTCAACGCGGAGGGCATGCGGCAGGCCGCCATTCTCGTGGCGGAAGGTGACGCGAAGGCTGCCGTCCTCCGCGCGGAGGGCCAGGCCAAGGCCATCACGACGGTCTTCGGCGCCATCCACGCCGGCAATCCGGACCCGAAGCTGCTGGCCTACCAGTACCTCCTGACGCTGCCGAAGCTGGCCGAGGGCGCATCCAACAAGCTGTGGATCGTCCCGAGCGAACTCACCGAAGCGCTCAAGGGCATCGGCAAGGCGTTCGGCGATTCGTCGGCCGGCTCGCCGGCGTCGGAAGGCAGTGTGTCTCCCGACGCGCCCGCCTCGCCCCCGTCGCATCTGGCCGATGGTCCGGAGACGCGAGATTAGCCGAGCCTCGACGGGGCGGTACGCGGGCGACTACTTCACTCCCCCGCGTCCTCGGATCCTTGCCCATCGCGGGTTCGCGCTCGAGGTGCCAGAGAATACTCTGCTCGCGTTCCTCAAGGCGCTGAGCGCGGGAGCGACCCATCTCGAAACGGATGTGCGCGCCTCGGCGGACGGCGTCGCCGTGCTGAGCCACGATCCTGATCTCTTGCGCCTGGCCGGCCGTTCGGTGCGTGTCGGCGATCTCACGATGGCCGAACTGCGCCGCATCGACCTCGGGCACGGCCAAACGTTCGTCTCGCTCGCTGAGGCGCTCGACGCGTTCCCCGAGGCACGGTTCAACATCGACATCAAGACTGCCGCGGCCGAGCAGCCTGCCGCCAAGGCGATCCGGGATGCGCGCGGGACCGCGCGTGTTCTCATCACCTCGTTCTCGGAGAGGCGTCGGCGGCGTACCGTGTCCGCCCTCCGCGGGGTGGCGACTTCGGCATCCGTCTCGCGGTTCGTGTGGGCGCTGATCGGCGCCAGGCTCGGTCTCGCTCCCCTGGTTCGGCTGGCGCTGCGCTCGATTGATGCCGTGCAGGTGCCCGAGCGCTCGGGGATCCTGCGCGTCATCACGCCACGCATCGTGCGGGCCATGCACGCGGCGGGCGTCGAGGTCCACGTGTGGACGGTCAACGATCCGAGCGACATGGTTCGACTTCTCGATGCCGGCGTCGACGGTCTCGTGACCGATCGCTGCGATCTCGCCAGAGCGGTGGCAATTACGCGTTCCTGAGACCATGCTGGGAAGAAGACAGAAACGGAAAGGAAATGTCCAGCTTGACGGTTTATACCTAAGGAGCAACGCGAAGCAAGGAGACCACACATGGCAGATCGCAGTTTGCGCGGAATGCGAATCGGCGCCCAGAGCCTGCAGAGCGAAGAAGGCGTGGTCTATTCGCCGCGTTCCCGTTACACCTACCTGTGCGCCGAGTGTGGCCGCGAGACCGAGATGGTTTTCTCGGCCGACGCCGAGGCGCCAGAGGTCTGGGAGTGCAAGCATTGTGGCCATGAGGCAACACTGCTGGTCGGCGATGAGCCCGTGATCGTCGATCGTTCGGATGTCAAGACTCCCCGTAGTCATTGGGACATGCTGCTCGAGCGTCGTACGCGCGCTGAGCTCGAGGAGCTCCTCGAGGAGCGTCTCACCTACCTGCGTGCACGCCGCGGCGAGCACAAGATCGGCGCGTAGTCGGCTTTAGCCATGTGCCGCTCGTCGAGCGGCCCTCCGTTGGCGCGCCATCGTCGTGCCCGCGATGGCCAGTGCCGCAAGTCCGAGGCCTGAGACCAGGTACTCGATTCCCCTGCTGAGCAGAACTGCTGGGGTCGTTGTCGTGCCCAGTGGAACGTTCGCGACCATCGCGCCCGGCTTGTAGGCCGGGATGCTCGCGATGGTGCGACCGGTTGGATCGATGATCTGGCTCGTGCCCACGGTTGAGATGTTGACGAGGGAACGCCCTGCCTCGATAGCGCGGAGGCGGGCGATCGCGAGTTGCTGCACGTTCTCATCCGTCGTGCCGAAGTCGGCGTTGTTCGTCTGCGCGAGGATGACCTGTGCGCCGCCCTTGGCCATGTCGGTCAGCTGCTGGTCGTCAGCGATGTCGAAGCAGATCGAGATCCCGGCTTTGACGCCGTTCACGTTGAAGACATTGCTGCGTGTACCCGGTGTGTAGTCACGCCCAATGAGGTCGATCAGGGCGGGGGCGAAAGGACGCCAGAAAGCCCGGTCAGGTACGTATTCTCCGAACGGGACCGGGTGGATCTTGTCGTAATAGTTGACCGCGCCCTTGCCCGCTTCCCATTGCAGCGATGTGTTGTAGATCTTGCCGCCGCGTTGCGTGATGGTTCCGGTGATGATGGGCGCCTGCATGGTTTCGCTGAGGTAGTTGAGCACGCTCGCCGCCTGGGGGTTTCGCGTTGGGTCGATGTCGGCCGCGCCCTCTGGCCAGACGACCATGTCGACCTTCTGGTTGTCGATCGGCAGTGTGGCGCTCACCTGTGAGTTGAGGACGTCCCCCGGCTGGCGCACGTCGAAGTATCCGGCCGGCCCATTGCCTTGCACCGCAGCGATCCGCGTGCTTCCGGATGTCGAGGCTGGCCACGCGGGTATCGCAAGAACGAGCACTACGGTTCCTATCGCGAGGATGGCCCGCGTCGAGACCGCGACGCGGGTCTCGCGCATGCACTCAAGGATCACGGCCACCACGAGCACCATGACGAAGCTGAGTCCGGAGAAGCCGAACCACGCGACGAGGGGAGCGAATGGGCCGTCGGATTGTGAGAGAGCGAGGCGGCCCCAGGCGAACCCGCCGTACGGCCACACGCTGACGAACGCCTCACGCGCCGTCCACAGGCCGGCAACCACGACGGGCAGGAGCCCGATGCGCCCGAGCGCCGTCGGCCAGACCCGTGGGATCCACCGGTACGCGAGCGCGATCAGCATTGCGCCCACCGCGAAGAACAGCGATTCGAGCGTCGACAGGGCGATCCAGGGCAGCGGTCCCAGATAGAGCGAGGTCCAGTGAATGTGGACGAGATAGAACGACAGGCCGGCCACGAAGCCGACGAGCGCGGCGGTGCGGGCGCGTCGTCCCCAGAGTGTGACGAGCACCATCCCGACTCCGACGAAGGCGAGCGGCCACCACGCGAGGCCGGGGAAACCAGCGGCGAGCACGGGCCCCGCCACGGCCGCAACCACGAGCGCGAGCCACAGCGGGAGGGGTGCGCGCTGCGTTGCCACAGGCAGCGGTATCGCTGGCGAGGATGTCGCAGGCGGCAAAGTCGCGGGCAGGGCAGTCACGAAGTCAGAGTGTATGCGATTGCCGTATGGATCTGCCGTCACGGATCAGGCCACGGATGAGTATGCGACGATGCCGCGACGGATCGCGTCGAGCGCTTGGCGAGCGGTTCGGCCAACGGGGCCGTCGGCAACGAGTGAGAGCTGGTCGAGCAGGTCGATCGTCTGCTTGGTCCAGCGCACGAAGTCGCCCGCGGCCATGTCGGCATCCTCGAGGACCTTGTTCAGGCTTCCCCCCCGAGCCCAGCTGTGCATGGCCAGGCTGAGCCCCGTCGCGACAGGTTCGCTGCCGGGCAGGCGGTTCTGGCGCTCGAGGTCATCCAGCCTGCTCCAAATCTCATTGGTCTTCTCAAGCGCGGGACGGAACGCGCCCTTGGGAAGGTAGCGCTCCGACGCGTTCCCTTCGTCCCTGCGGGGCTCATAGACGAGAGCGCAGGCCATCGCGGCCAGGCTCGGTGCGTCGAGCTGTGACCAGGCATTGCGGCGCAGGCACTCGGCCATCAGGAGGTCGCGCTCCCCGTAGATGCGTTTGAGGGTTCGGCCGTGCACGGTCAGGCGGGTGCGGCCGTTTTCGTCCTGGTCGAGATAGCCGCAGGTGACGAGGATTTCGGTCACGCGATCGAAGACCTTCGCGACGGCGCCCGTGCGCGAGCG
>JAVECW010000151.1 GCA_030841285.1 Microbacteriaceae bacterium | reverse complement strand
CGGTGCAACATTTTCCAAGCCCGTGAACACATCGACGCTCTCCTTCTCTGTCGTCGACCAGCTGGGAACGACCATTCCGGGCACCGTGAGCTATGTCGCGTCGACGCGGACTGCGACATTTACGCCGGACTCGCCCTTGAACGGATTCGTGAACTACACCGTCACGCTCAGCGCCAAGGACACCCTCGGGATCGCCCTGTCGGCGGGTCAGACCTGGGCTTTCACGACGGTTAAACCGACGCCGCCCACCGGGACGTGCCCATGCTCGATATTCAACGACTCGACCACGCCGACCATTCTGCAGGTCGTCGACAATGCCTTCCTGACGCTCGGGGTCTCCTTCACCAGCTCGGTTCCGGGAACGGTTACGGCGGTTCGTTTCTACAAGAGCGCAAACAACACCGGCACTCACACGGGTTCGCTCTGGACGGCGTCGGGCACCAAGCTGGCAACGGCGACCTTCACCGGTGAAAGCACCTCCGGGTGGCAGACGGTCACGTTCAGTTCCCCGGTAGACATTGCCGCGAACACGCAGTACATCGCTTCATACACGAACACCTTGGGTGTGTACTCTGTCTCACCCGGGGTTTTCAATCCTCCCGGAGTGACCAACGGTCCTCTGACCGCGGGAGCGTACGCCGGCGTGTACACATACTCCAGCGGATTCCCGAGCTCATCGTCGTCGACGAGCTACCTGGTCGATGTCCTCTTCACGAAGGCGCCGTCCCCGATCTCGGTTGTGAGCCAGACGCCCGCCAACGGCGCGATCGGCGTCGACCCTGGGACCGCCATCTCGATGGTCGTGACCACCCCGGTCTCGTCGGGTTACAGCTTCACGGCGAACGCGGGCTCGACCTCCATCGCCGGGTCGACGTCACTTTCTGCCGACGGGAAGACGATCACCTTCACGCCTGCGCAACCCCTGACGGCGGGCGCTGACATCACCGCGACAGTGTCGGGGGTTACCACGACGGAAGGCGTCGCGCTGGCTACCCAGACCTGGTCGTTCACGGTTCAGCCGTCGGTGGCGCCTACGACCTACAGCCTGTTCGGCAGTGAGACACCGGGCACGCTGGCAGCGACCAACGACTCGTCCTCGGTGGAGCTGGGCGTGGCCATCACGCCTTCGCAAGACGGCTCCGTGTCAGCGATCCGCTTCTTCAAGGGAGCGTCGAACGTCGGAACGCACACCGGGTCCCTCTGGTCAGGCACAGGAACGCTCCTCGCGACGGTGACGTTCGCGAACGAGACCGCCTCGGGCTGGCAGACGGCGCAATTGAGTTCGCCCATCCCGCTGACGGCCGGACAGACCTACGTGGTTTCCTATTACGCGCCCTCAGGCAACTACTCGTACACCTCCGCTTACTTCAACCAGGCGAAGACCAACGGGCCGCTCACCGCTGGGGTGAGTACGAACGGCCGGTACCTGTACGGAGCGGGCGGAGCTATGCCGGCCTTCTCGTACAACGCGACCAACTACTTCGTCGATGTCGTCTTCACGCCCAACTCGCCCGCGCCAACGCCGACCCCGACTCCGACGCCAACGCCGACCCCGACTCCGACGCCAACGCCAACCCCGACTCCGACGCCAACCCCGACTCCGACGCCAACCCCGACACCAACGCCGACTCCGGCACCGGGCCCAGCGGTAGCAACCGGCGCAACCATCTTCCCGGCGACGAGCGTCCCCGCGAACGAGACATGGCCCGACCCGACACCGGTGCAGCTGGGCGTCCGCTTCACCTCGACCGTCGCAGGCAACGTCACGGGCGTCCGCTTCTACAAGGGGCCGACCGATACCGGAGTCCACACGGCGAGCCTGTGGTCGAGCACGGGGAGCCTTCTCGCGACCGGTACCCTCGCGTCCGAGTCTGCGAGCGGATGGCAGGAGTTGACCTTCGCGACGCCGGTGCCCATCCAAGCGGGTGTCGAATATCGCGCGAGTTACTACACGACGTCAGGGGTCTACGCGGTCGATCCGAACGCGTTGACGAATGCTGTGACGAATGGCGCCCTGTCCACGATCGCGAACGGCGGCGTCTACTCATATTCAAATGGCTTCCCAGATCAGGTGGTTTCACACAACTACTGGGCTGACGTCGACTTCGCCGCCTCGCCGTAGCGGAGTTTCGACGAGGGGACCCTGCCCGAGTGTCCCCGGAGTGATCACATCATTGGAGGAATGAGTGACTGAAAAGCTGCGTATCGCCGTCATCGGAGCGGGATACTGGGGGCCGAATCTGGCCAGAAATTTCCGGACGAGTCCCGAGTGGGACCTTGTCGCGATCTGCGACCTCGACCGGAGTCGTGCAGAAGCGCTCGCCGAATCCGTGGGTGGTGTGCGTGTCGTCACCGACGTCGCGGAGCTGCTCGCCTCCGACGACATTGATGCGGTCGCGATCGCCACCCCCGCTCGAACCCACCATGGTATCGCCAGGGCCGCACTCGCGGCCGGCAAGCACGTCATGGTCGAGAAGCCGCTCGCCGACACCGGCGAACGAGGACGCGACATGGTGGATGCTGCTGCCGGAAAGGGAATCGTCCTGATGGCCGATCATACCTATTGCTACACGCCCGCGGTCCTGAAGATCAGGGAACTGATCGCTACGGGCGAGCTCGGCGAAATCCTGTTCATCGACTCCGTCCGGATCAACCTCGGATTGATCCAGCCCGACGTGGACGTGTTCTGGGACCTTGCCCCGCACGACCTGTCCATCATCGATTTCATCCTCCCCGGCGGCCTGCGGCCCACGACGGTGTCGGCCCACGGCGCCGATCCACTGGGCGCCGGAAAGTCCTGTGTGGGGTATCTCGTCATGCCGCTCGAAAACGGCGCGATCGCCCACGTCCACGTGAACTGGCTCAGCCCCACGAAGATCCGGCAGATGGTGATCGGCGGCACGAAGCGGACACTCGTCTGGGATGACCTGAACCCGCAGCAGCGGCTGAGCGTATACGACAGGGGTGTCGACCTCGGTCTCCAGGTTCTCGACGGGGCCGATCGGAAGGCAGCGACCGTCTCGTACCGCCTCGGCGACACGTGGTCGCCCGCGCTCCCCGAGCGGGAGGCGCTCGGTCTAATGGCGGCCGAATTCGCCGAGAGCATCCGACAGAATCGGGCACCCCGCACCGACGGTGAGGCAGGACTGAGAGTCCTGTCGGTCCTGGAGGCCGCGAGCGAAAGCCTCGCCGCTGCCGGCGCCGCGACCGCGGTCGAGCGCAGCCGCGAGTTGACGGGAATCCTGGCATGAGCGCCCTGCGCGGGGCCGACGTGCTGGTCACCGGAGGTGCGGGTACGATCGGCTCCACCATCATCGACCAGCTCCTCGAGGCGGGTGCAGGGCACGTTGACGTGCTCGACAACCTCGTCCGAGGGCGCGTCGCGAACCTCGACGACGCCCTCGCCTCGGGCCGTGTAACCCTCGTCGAGGGAGATCTCCGAGACCGCGACCTCGTCCACGATGTGACGCGTGGCAAAGACCTCGTCTTCCACGAAGCCGCGATCCGCATCACCCAGTGCGCCGAAGAGCCTCGTCTCGCGCTCGAGGTCCTGGTCGACGGAACGTTCAACGTCCTCGAGGCGGCGGCCGAACACGCTGTCGACAAGGTGATCTCGGCATCCAGTGCGTCGGTGTACGGGCTGGCCGAGGAGTTCCCGACCGGCGAACGGCACCATCACCACAACAACGACACGTTCTACGGCGCGGCGAAGTCCTTCAACGAAGGCATGTTGAGGAGCTTCCGTGCCATGTACGGTCTCGATTACGTCATCCTCCGCTACTTCAATGTTTACGGACCACGGATGGATGTGCACGGGCTCTACACCGAGGTGCTCGTTCGGTGGATGGAGAGAATCGCCGACGGAAGGCCTCCGCTGATCTTCGGTGACGGCCTCCAGACGATGGACTTCGTTTTCACCGGGGACATCGCCCGCGCGAACCTCCTCGCCGCGTCGAGCGATCTCGCTGAAGGCGTCTACAACATCGCCAGCGGCACAGAGACGAGCCTGCTCGGCCTCGCAGAGGCTCTGCTCGAAGCGATGGACTCCGACCTGAGCGTCGAGCACGGATCCGAGCGCGCCGTCAACGGTGTGACGCGCCGGTTGGCCGACATTTCGGCCGCGAGTGCGGACCTCGGCTTCGTCGCGGAGGTGCCGTTGTCCGAGGGCCTCCGAGAGCTCGTCGAATGGTGGAGTCCCTTGCGCGACGAGATCGCTGCGGGCCGCGACCTGGTGACCTCATGAACCGCATCAACGTCATGAAGCCGTGGCTCGGCAAGGAGGAGATCGCGGCGGTCACTGCAGTGATCGAGTCGGGGTGGGTCGCACAGGGACCGCGTGTCGCGCTGTTCGAGAGCGCTTTCGCCGAAGCGGTGGACGCGGCGCACGCGGTCGCGACGTCGAACTGCACCACCGCGCTACACCTCGCGCTTGTCGTCGCCGGAGTGAAAGCAGGCGATGACGTCGTCGTTCCGTCATTCTCATTCATTGCGACCGCGAACGCCCCCACCTATGTCGGTGCGAGACCGGTCTTCTCCGACGTCGACGCACGCACGGGCAACGTCACTGCGGAGACGTTGCGCGAGGCGTTGACCCCGCGTACGACCGCCGTGATCGTCGTGGACCAGGGTGGCGTCCCGGTCGACCTCGACGACATCCGATCGCTGTGCGATCCGCTCGGGATTACCGTCATCGAGGACGCTGCCTGCGGGGCTGGCTCGACCTACAAGGGCCGGTCGGTCGGCGCATCCGCCGACGTGACCGCTTGGTCGTTCCATCCGCGCAAGCTCTTGACGACGGGCGAGGGCGGGATGCTGACGACCTCGCGTCGAGCCTGGGCCGAGCGCGCGCGCCAACTGCGCGAACACGCAATGAGCGTTTCGGCAAGTGACCGACAGGCCAGCATTCTCGCGCCAGCAGAGGAGTACCTCGAAGTCGGCTTCAACTACCGGATGACCGACCTTCAGGCCGCTGTCGGCATCGTCCAGCTCGCTAAGCTTCCTGCGATCGTTCGGCGGCGGCGCGAGATCGCGGCCGCATACTCGCGTGCCCTGGAGGGGATTCCTGGCTTGCGCCCCGTCTCGGACCCCGGCTGGGGCGAAGCCAATTTCCAGTCGTTCTGGGTAGAGGTCGAGCCGGGGTTTCCGGCGACCAGGGACGGTCTTCTCGAGGCCCTTGCCCGCGAGGAGATCTCGGCTCGCCGCGGGATCATGGCTGCGCACCGCCAGCCCGCGTACCGCGATGTCGATACCGGCACGGCGAGCCTGG
>JAVECW010000073.1 GCA_030841285.1 Microbacteriaceae bacterium | reverse complement strand
TCGTGACCGTCCCGGTCCTGACCCTTCTCGGTCACGATGACCTTCCCGCGACCCTCGACGGGTACGGGCCGATCGACGCCGACACCGCCCGCACTCTCGCCGGCCATGCCCCCAGTTTCATCCGGTTGCTCACGCACCCGGAAACGGGTGCCGTGCTCTCCGTCGGTCGAGACAGCTACCGGGTGCCGCAGGACCTGAAGAACTGGTTACAGGTTCGAGACGCCACCTGCCGCTTCCCCGGCTGCTCCCGCCAGGCCGCACAGTGCGAGATCGACCACACCCGCGACTGGGCTCATGACGGCCAGACCCGCTACGACAACCTCGCGCATCTGTGCAAAAGCCACCACACCCTCAAACACAACACCGACTGGCAGGTTGCCCAAGCCGGGGACGGCACCGGAAACCTGACTTGGACGTCCCCCGCCGGCCGCGACTACACCACCGAACCCGAAATCCGGATACGAGCCTGAACGGGTGTCCCGGTGGACCACGTGTCAGCGAGAACGCGTGCCAGCTAGTGCTTGCCGCCGAGTTCGAGCAGACCGACTCCGGCGATCACGAACACGATGCCGATGACCTGCACCCAGGTCAGCGATTCCTTGAAGAACACCCAACTGATCAGCGCGATGAGTGCCACCCCGACGGCAGCCCAGATCGCGTAGCCGATTCCGAGTGGCACGCCCCGGCCGAGCGCCTGCGCGAGCGCGACGAACGAGGCGATGTAGCCGACGACCACCACGATGTACGCCCACCACTTCACGTTGTCGCCGGAGGTGAACTTGAGGAAGGTCGTCGCGATGACCTCGGTGACGATTGCGAGGGCGAGGTACAGGTAGCCCACCATGGTCGGTTTCCCCTGTCGCTGCGCTCAAGACGTCTGTGGCTCCTAACGTACCAAACCAGTAGGCGGAGGGATTGTCGGGACTGAATCGCGCGTGCATCCTATGCATCCGCTTATAGGTCTGTGTGGCTTCGGTGATGTGTTCGTCCGGTGTCACCAGGTGCGCCTAGATTGAATTCGACGCTCTCAGCGGCAGCCTCAAGTACACGATCAAATCGCGAGGCGGTTGCAACCAGCAGAGGCGAAACCGGGGCCGGCGCCCCTTACCCGAGAGGCGCCGGCCCTGTCCAATTCTCGGCCAGAGCGCCCGATCCGCCCCGGCCTGGGGCTGCGCAGTTCGGCCGCCGCGTAGGCTCGAAGCATGGCGGAATTGCACGACCTGACGGCGCTCGAGCAGTGGGATGAGTTGCAACGAGGCGCGACGTCGCCGACCGAACTCACGGCGCACTACCTCGACCGCATCGACCGGCTGAACCCCGAGCTCGGCGCATTCGTGACCGTGACGCGGGATGCCGCGCTCGCGCGCGCGGCGCACGTGGAGGCGTCGGTGCCCCGGACAGCGCCCCTGTGGGGACTTCCGCTCGGCGACAAGGACCTCTGGCTGCGTGCCGGTGTGCCCGCCGGCTTCGGCTCGCGTCTGCGCGCTGGCTACGTGCCTGACACGTCCGACGAGATCGTCGAGGCTCTCGACGCCGCGGGCGGCATCAGCCTCGGCAAGACCAACGCGCCCGAATTCGGGCTGCCCGCGTACACCGAGAGCCTCGCAGCGCCGCCGGCCCGTAATCCGTGGGATCCCACGCTCGGCGCAGGGGGTTCGAGCGGCGGGGCCGCGGTCGCCGTCGCGGCAGGACTTCTGCCGGTCGCACCCGGGTCGGATGGCGGCGGATCGATTCGCATTCCCGCGGCGGCATGCGGTCTCGTCGGGCTCAAGCCGTCTCGGGGACGCGTTCCCGCCGGCAGCGGAGTCGACTCGCTCGCTGGACTCGTCGTCGCCGGTCCGCTCGCTCGCACGGTCGCGGATGCCGCCTTCCTGCTCGATGGCATGATCGCTCGTGTACACGGTCGGCCCGATCACCACTTCGCGTTACGCGCGCCGGATGAGTACGACGGACCGTTCCTGGGCGCCGCGGTGCGCGGGGAGGGGCGCTTCCAGCTCGGCGTGATGACGACGTCGGCGTGGGACGACGCATACGAGATCAGCCTCGCGCCGGAAGCCCTCGCAGCGCTCGACCACGCGGTGGCCGAGTTCGCCGCGCTCGGGCATGGCATCGAGCAGACGGCACTGACCCCCGACGCGACGTACGCGCCAGCGTTCCGGACCATCTGGCAGGTCGGGGCCGCGCGCATCCCAGCGGAGGGCGCGGAGATCGAATTGCTCGAGCCGCTCACCCGCTGGCTCCTGCGGCAAGGGCGCGCGGTCTCGGCACGCGAGCTGGCGGATGCCCTCACAACCCTGACGACGTACGAGCGTTCGCTGATCCGTCAGCTTTCGAGTTTCGATGCCGTACTGACCCCGGCGATGGCCATGACGCCAAGGCCGGTTGGGTGGTTCGACCAGGAGGATGGCGAGCGCAACTTCGCGCAACAGGTGCAGTACACGCCGTTCACGTCGATGTTCAACGTGAGCGGCCTCCCCGCGATCACCCTGCCGATCGACCAAACGGCAGACGGCCTCCCGATGGGCGTCCAGCTCGTCGGGCGACCTGGAGGAGAGGCCACGCTGCTCTCGCTCGGCGCCCAGCTCGAGCGGAAGATCCGCTGGGCTACCAGGCGCCCCGGCGTCTGGTAGCCGCCAGCCTGTTCCGCCGTCGCGACGCAGCTAACCCCGCTGGTGCGAACCCAGGCCGACCAGGCGCTCGGAAAGCGCCCACAGGTCCCGTCCGAGCTGGGCATCCTTCGCCTGGGGGTTGACGCGGCCGTTGGGCGTGAGCCTGTCGAAGTACGTGCCGCTCGGTGCGCCGACATCCGCTGTCCCGGCCAGGGCAGTGAGCGGAATCGCACCCACGGCAACCGGAATCCCGTAGTGGCCGCGCGTGACCCAGCGGGCAACCCGGATGGCGGGAGAGGTGTCGCCGAACCTGGTCACGACGAGGCCGGGGTGCATTGAGTATGCGTCCACGCTGGTGCCGGTCAGCCGCTCCGCCAGCTCGCGGATGAACAGGATCGTGGCGACCTTCGACGTTCCGTATGCGCGCCAGCCGCCGAGCCAGGGGCGCTTCTCCCAGTTGAGGTCGTCCAGGCGCAGGTCGCCCATGAGGTTTGCGGAGCTCGCCAGGGAAACGACACGCACCCGGCTGCCGCCGGAGGCGCTTGCGATGAGCCTTGGCAACAGGAGGTTCGTCAGCAGGAAGGGCGCGAGGTGATTGCTCTGGATGGCGCGCTCGTGTCCGTCGACGGTGATCGCGTGCCTGGACACGAGCCCGCCGGCGTTGTTGGCGAGAACATCGATGGTGTCGTAGCGGGCGAGGAGGGCATCCGCGAGCGCGTGCACATCGTCGAGGTGGTCGTAGTCGGCGAGGAAGGGCGTGCCACCAACACGGTCGGCAACCGCGCGCGTGCGCTCGGGATTGCGCCCGACAATCGCGAGCTCAGCACCCTGCTCGGCAAGGCGCGCGGCGGATTCCGCGCCGATCCCGGAGCTCCCGCCGGTCATGACGATCGTCCTTCGTGTGACACTCACAGGTACCCACCCTTCTCGAGACCGGCTTCGATCTCGTAGCGATTCTTCGTGGGATCGCGGCCAGCCACGAGGTACAGGAGCGGGAACAGCATCCCGTAGCGCTGCCACTGGCGTTTGTGAACCGCCTCGTGTTCGAGCACGTCATCCGAGTCGTTCTCGGCCGTCAGGTAGCAGGCCCCGACGCACGATCCGCCGCGGCGGAAAGCCCACGTCGGCATGCCGCGAAAGACGAAGAGGCCAAATTGGCGTTCGACCCTGCCGGTGCTCCAGACGAAGCCCCAGACGAAGCCGACCGCGGTCGCGTAGAGGTAGCCCGCCCGGCTCACGGGGGAGTCGACAAGGAGCCGTGTGAGTGAGGCCACGCTCACTCCGTCGGCCTGCCGTACGTCTCGAGCAGCCGGAGCCAGACCTCGCTGAGGGTCGGATACGAGGGCACCGCATGCCAAAGTCGCGAGAGCGGCACTTCGCCGACGACGGCGATGGTTGCTGAGTGCAGGAGCTCGCCGACATCCGCCCCGACGAACGTGACCCCGAGGACCACCTGCCTGTCTTCGTCGACGACCATGCGGGCCTGGCCGACGTAGTCGTCGGCGTTGATGGTCGCCCCGGAGGTGTTGGCGATCGAATAGTCGACCACGCGTGTGCGGTATCCAGCCTTCTCCGCTGCCGCAGCGGTGAGACCGACGGACGCCACCTCCGGGTCGGTGAACGCGACCTGGGGAACGGCCTCGTGGTCAGCCGATGCGACGTACGTCGACCACGGCGCGGTCGAGAGCGTCTTGCCCCCGGCGCGCGCGGCGATCGCGTCGCCTGCGATGCGGGCCTGGTACTTGCCCTGGTGGGTCAGGAGGGCGCGATGGTTGACATCGCCGACAGCGTAGAGCCAGCCGCCGTCGACGGGAGTGCCATCCGCGTGGTGCACGCGCATGGTGTCGTCGACGTTCAGCCATTCGCCGGGTGCCAGCCCGATGTTCTCAAGGCCGAGGTCGCCCGTGCGCGGCACGCGCCCGGTCGCCACGAGCACCTGCTCAGCTGTGACGGTCGTGCCGTTGTCGAGGGAGACCGTCACGGAGCCGCCCGCGTCCCGGTGCACGCGCGCGGGGGAGATGCCCATGTGCATGCGCACGCCGAGCCCTTCGAGCGCGTCCGAGACCAGCGCGCCCGCGAACGGTTCCTGGTTCGTCAGGAGGCCGCTGCGCGAGATGATGTCGACCGTGGTGCTGAAGCCCGCGTATGCCGTCGCCATCTCGAGCGCGACGACACCACCGCCGATGATCACGAGGCTCGTCGGCACATCCGTGACGCTCGTCGCGTCCTTGCTCGTCCACGGCGAACTCTCGAGCAAGCCAGGGATGTCGGGCAGCAGCGACGCAGACCCCGTGCACGCGGCAACCGCGTGCGTCGCCCTGAGCACCGTGACGGTGCCATCCCCGGCGGTCACGGTGACCTCTCGTGCGGCCGTGATCCTTGCGTGCCCGCGCACGAGATCGATACCGGCGCCCCTGAGCCAGTCGACCTGGCCGTCGTCCTTCCAGTCGCTCGTCACCCAATTGCGGCGCTTGAGCACGGATGCGACATCCAGCGTGCCAGTGACCGCCTCGCGGACACCGCCCACCTTCTGGGCGGCGCGGAGCAGCGATCCGCTGCGCAGCAGCGCCTTCGAGGGCATGCAGGCCCAGTACGAGCACGCGCCGCCGACAAGTTCTCCCTCGACGATCACGGTGCGCATTCCGCCGATCGCCGCTCGCTCGGCGACATTCTCACCGACGGCGCCGGCGCCGATCACAATCACGTCGTAGTCTGCTGTCGTCATCGTCGCTCCTTCGTGGTGGTCCTGCCGACATCGTAGGCTCGTGGCCCGAACGTGCGGTGAACCTACCTGCCCACGAAATCCGCCTCGGTGCGAGTCAGGAACGCTTGCATCCCGATGCGAGCATCTTCACTCCCCGCCAGTCGGGCGAGTGCGGGCTGCAGCTCGGTCTCGGCCGCAGCATCACCCTCACGCACGGCGCGCTTCGCGTTGGCGAGCGTCGCCTGCACGGCGAGCGGGGCTTGCGCGCCGATGCGCTCTGCGATCGCGAGCGCGCGGTCGAACTGTTCGCCGTCCGGCACGATCTCTTGCACGAGTCCGATGCGATGCGCCTCCGCCGCGTCGAAGAGCTCACCCGTGAGCATCCAGCGCATGGCATTGCCCCAGCCGACAGAGCGGGGGAAGCGCAGGGTGGCGCCGCCGAACGGCAGGATGCCGCGGGTCACCTCGATCTGCCCGAATCGCGTCGATGCGGCGGCTACGGTGACCTCGCTCGCGAGGATCAGCTCGATGCCGAGGGTCAGGCAGGTTCCCTGCACGGCCACGACGACGGGCTTGGTGAGCTGCTCACCCGACACCTGCCACGGGTTGATGCCGCCTTCCACGACGTAGTCCAGGCCGTCAGCAGTCATGCGCGGCCCCAGATCGGCGAGGTCGAGCCCCGCCGTGAAATGCTCGCCGACGGCGTACACGAGCCCCACCCGCAGCTCAGGATCGCGATCGAGTTCGCCGTACGCGCCGGCAAGTTGACGCAGGAGCTCGAGGTCGGCCGCGTTGCGCTTCTCCGGGCGGTTGAGGCCGATCAGGAGCACGTGGCCGCGCCGCTCGGTGAGGATCCGGGGTTCCGTCGTCGCCGTCATGCATCTGAGGCTATCGTCGCCCGCCCAGTTCGGTTCGGCACCGCGGGGCGCGTCAGGCTGTCGAGGTGAGGGCACCAAGAATGCGCAGGATCACTGGCAGGTCGTGGTTGGCGGCATCCGGCGTCTCCGGCGCGAACTCCATCACGGCCGCTCCCGCGAGCTCGAACCTGCCGCGCACCGCGCGGATCAGGTCGCACAGCTGGTCGGGCTGAAGTCCAAACG
>JAVECW010000066.1 GCA_030841285.1 Microbacteriaceae bacterium | reverse complement strand
GTGCCGATGACCGTGCCGACGGCGGTCAGGCGGGACGTGTCGATGAGGTGGGCGATCCCGAAGTCGGCGAGCTTCGCGTGATAGTCCCGGTCGGGGAGCTCCGAGGGCGCGAGGAGCACGTTTGCCGGCTTGATATCGCGGTGGACGATGCCCTTCGAGTGCACGTAGTGCAGCGCCTCGGCGAGGTCGGCCGCGATATGCGCGAGCTGGCGGGAGTCGACCGTGCCACGCTCGATGCGGGTCCGCAGATCCGGTCCTTCGACGAGTTCCATGACGAGGTAGGCGTGCTCGAGTTCGCCCTCCACATCGACGCCGGCATCGAAGAGGGTGACCAGGGCGTGATGGTTGAGCGCGGCGAGCGTCTCGACCTCGGCCCGCTGCCGGCGAAGATCGGCGGCACCTCCGGGCTCTGGATGCATGCGCTTGATCGCAACGCTCCGGCGAAGCGATTCGTCGGTCGCGCGATAGACGGATGCCATGCCGCCGCGGCCGATGAGCGCTTCGATGCGATAGCGATCGCCGACGAGCGTGCCGATCACGCCGTCAGTGACAGGATCTGGCACGAGTGTCTCCCTGGTCTGGATCGATGCATCAATGTCAACGGTACGTCGAGTTGGAACCGTTGGGTACGCATCCGATTCAATCAGGTCCGCCCGTGACGGTTCATCGCGCACGCACAGCCAACACCCTGCAGGCTCGCAGGCGCTCGCCGGTAAGGTTGGACCGTGGATTCGGTGCTGCTTTTCATCCTCGGCGTGCTCATCATGGTCGTCGGGCTCGTGCTGTCCATCGGTCTACACGAAGTAGGACACCTCGTGCCCGCGAAGCTCTTCGGCGTCAAGGTCACGCAATACATGATCGGCTTCGGCAAGACCCTGTTCTCCATCCGCAAGGGCGAGACCGAGTACGGCGTCAAGGCGATCCCGCTCGGCGGATACATCTCGATGATCGGCATGTTCCCGCCGAACAAGGATGGGAGCAAGGCTCGCAACTCGAGTACGGGTTTCTTCCAGACGCTCGTACAGGATGCCCGAAGCTCGAGCGCGGAGACCGTCGGCGACGGCGAGGAGGACCGCACCTTCTACCGGTTGCCGGTCTGGAAGCGCATCATCGTCATGCTTGGCGGGCCGTTCATGAACCTGCTGATCGGAATCGCCCTGTTCGCGGTCCTGCTCTGCGGCTTCGGCGTCGCTCAGACCACCACGACGATTGCGAGCGTCTCGACCTGTGTTCTGCCGGCCACGAGCACACGGCAGACCTGTGAGTCGGGCGACCCGACCGCCCCTGGGAGCGCCGCCGGACTCAAGCCAGGCGACCGCATCGTGAGCATCGACGGCACGACGATCACGTCGTGGAACCAGTCGACGGCCATCATCCGCGCGTCATCCGGTAAGGCTCTCTCCGTGGTCGTCGAGCGCAACGGGGCGCAGCAGACGCTGACGCTCACGCCGCTTCGAACCCAGCGTTACGTGCTGAACGCGCAGGGTCAGGTCGTCAAGAATGCCGCAGGGGCATCCGTCACGCAGGATGTCGGCTTCGTCGGCATCGGCCCAACCCAGGCGCTGGTTCCCCAGCCGGCGACGGCCGTGCTGCCGGCGGTCGGGCAGCAGACGGGTGCGGTCGTCAACCTCATCCTCAACCTTCCCAACCGACTCGTCTCGGTATGGAACGCGGCCTTCGGCACGGCCCCGCGGGATCCCAACGGCCCGATCAGCGTCGTCGGCGTTGGACGAGCGGCCGGCGAGTTGACGGCGCTCTCGAACGTGCCGGTCCAGGCCAAGGCGTACACGCTCATCGGCATGCTCGCGTCACTCAACATCGCGCTCTTCGTCTTCAACCTGATCCCGTTGCTGCCGCTCGATGGCGGTCACATCGCCGGCGCGCTCTGGGAGGGCCTCCGCAGGTCGTTCGCGAAACTCTTCAAGAAGCGCGACCCTGGTCCCGTCGATATGGCCAAGCTCATGCCCATCACGTTCGCGGTCGTGATCGTGCTCGGTGGAATGAGCTTGCTGCTGATCTACGCGGACATCGTCAAGCCCGTCAACCTGTTCGGCTGACAACCGTCGGCCAGCCGATTGTTCGGCCGACCGCCACCACACGCCCAGCCACGCGACCTAGACTGGCACTGTGCCAGCAGTCAATTTGGGTATGCCGAAAGTGCCGGAGGTCCTCGCCCCCCGCCGTACGTCCCGCCAGATCAAGGTCGGCAAGGTGCTCGTCGGGGGTGACGCGCAGATCAGCGTGCAGTCGATGACAACGACGCCGACCACCAACATCAACGCGACCCTCCAGCAGATCGCCGAGCTGACGGCATCCGGGTGCGACATCGTGCGCGTCGCCGTGCCGAGCCGTGACGATGCGGAGGCGCTGCCGATCATCGCCAAGAAGAGCCAGATCCCGGTCATCGCCGACATCCACTTCCAGCCCAACTACGTTTACGCCGCGATCGACGCCGGATGCGCCGGGGTGCGTGTGAACCCGGGCAACATCCGCAAGTTCGACGACCAGGTCGGCGAGATCGCGCGCAGGGCCAAGGAGGCCGGCGTCTCGATCAGGATCGGCGTTAACGCCGGGTCGCTCGACCCTCGCCTGCTCGAGAAGTACGGCAAGGCGACCCCCGAGGCGCTCGTCGAAAGCGCCGTGTGGGAGGCGAGCCTGTTCGAGGAGCACGACTTCCACGACTTCAAGATCTCGGTCAAGCACAACGACCCGATCATCATGGTCAAGGCGTACCGCCTCCTGGCCGAGCGGGGCGACTGGCCGCTGCACCTCGGCGTGACCGAGGCCGGGCCGAGCTTCCAGGGCACGATCAAGTCCGCGACGGCGTTCGGGATCCTGCTCTCCGAGGGCATCGGCGACACCATCCGCGTCTCTCTCTCCGCGCCGCCGGCCGAGGAGGTCAAGGTCGGGTTGCAGATCCTGCAGTCGCTCAACCTGCGTGAGCGCAAGCTCGAAATCGTGTCGTGCCCAAGTTGTGGACGCGCGCAGGTCGACGTATACAAGCTCGCCAACGACGTCACGAGCGGGCTCGAGGGGATGAGCGTTCCGCTGCGCGTTGCGGTGATGGGATGCGTCGTGAACGGTCCGGGGGAAGCGCGCGAAGCCGACCTGGGCGTGGCATCCGGAAACGGCAAAGGCCAGATCTTCGTCAAGGGCGAGGTCATCAAGACCGTGCCGGAGTCCGAGATCGTCGAGACGCTTATCGCCGAGGCCAACCGCCTCGCCGCGGAGATGCCGAGCGACGACTCGAGCACGGGCGCGCCCGTTGTGACGGTCGGCGCGCACTGAGCCGCGCTCCTGACGGAGCGGCAACGCTTCCTGGGCGCCGCAGTCCTTCCTGAGGCCGCAGTCCTTCCTGAGAACGCGGGCGGATCGGCGTCGGTAAAGTAGAGCGCGTGCCAACACGCCTGTCGAACTACTTCCTCCGCACCCTCCGTGAAGACCCCTCCGACGCCGAGGTCACGAGTCACCGGCTCCTCGTTCGAGCCGGATACATCAGGCGGCAGGCGCCGGGTATTTTTGCCTGGCTGCCACTCGGGCTGAAGGTCAAGGCCAGGATCGAGAAGATCGTGCGCGATGAGATGGCCGCGGCCGGTGCGCACGAGGTGCATTTCCCCGCCCTGCTGCCGCGCGAACCGTACGAAGTGACCGGGCGCTGGGAGGAGTACGGCGACGGTCTGTTCCGTCTCAAGGATCGCAAGGGTGCCGACTATCTGCTCGCGCCGACGCACGAAGAGGTCTTCACGCTCCTCGTCAAGGACCTCTATTCGAGCTACAAGGACCTTCCGCTCTCGATCTACCAGATCCAGGACAAGTACCGCGACGAGGCCCGGCCTCGCGCCGGGCTCCTCCGCGGCCGCGAGTTCACCATGAAGGATGCGTACTCGTTCGACTACACCGACGAGGGCCTCGACGCCAGCTACATGGCCCAGCGGGATGCCTACGAGCGGATCTTCACGCGCCTCGGCCTTGAGTACGTGATCGTCAACGCGGATGCCGGCGCAATGGGCGGGTCTCGCAGCGAGGAATTCCTGCACCCGACACCCGTCGGCGAGGACACCTTCGTGCGCTCAGCTGGCGGATACGCCGCCAATGTCGAGGCGTTCAGGACGATCGTGCCGCCCTCCCGCTCCTGGGAGAAGCTGACCCCGGCCGAGGTGCTCAATACGCCGGGCACGCCCACCATCCAGACCCTGGTCGACCTGGCCAACGAGAAGCACCCGCGGCCGGACGGTCGCGCGTGGACGGCGGCCGACACCCTCAAGAACGTCGTGCTCGCTCTCACCAACCTGGACGGGTCGCGTGAGCTCGTTGTCGTCGGCCTGCCCGGCGATCGCGGGGTCGACCTGAAGCGCGCAGAGGTCGCGTTCGCTCCCGCCGAGGTCGAAACGGCGACGGATGCCGACTTCGCGAAGAATCCCGGCCTCGTCAAGGGCTACATCGGACCGTGGACCGCGGATGGCGCGGTGTTGGGCGAGAACTCGACCACACGCATCCGCTACCTCCTCGACCCGCGCGTCGTCGACGGGTCCGGTTGGATCACGGGCGCGAACGTCGATGGCAAGCACGTCTTCGGCCTCGTGGCCGGGCGCGATTTCACGGCGGACGGCATGGTCGAGGCGGCCGAGGTGCTCGCGGGAGATCCTGCCCCGGACGGTTCAGGTCCCGTCGAGCTCGCCCGCGGCATGGAGATCGGCCACGTCTTCCAGCTCGGTCGCAAGTATGCGGAGGCCCTCGGGCTCAAGGTGCTCGATGAGAACGGAAAGCTCGTGACCGTGACGATGGGTTCGTACGGCATCGGTGTCACGCGCATCCTCGCGGTCATCGCCGAACTGAACAACGACGAGAAAGGCCTCATCTGGCCGGCGTCGGTCGCGCCGTTCGATGTGCACGTGGTCGCTGCAGGGCGCGAGGATGCAGTATTCGACGCGGCGGAGTCCGTCTCGGCCGCTCTGGAGGCGGCCGGGCTCGATGTGCTCTACGACGACCGTCCCAAGGTCTCGCCCGGCGTGAAGTTCGGCGATGCCGAGCTCATCGGCGTGCCCAGGATCGTCATCGTCGGGCGCGGGGTCGCAGACGGCGTCGTCGAGCTGTGGGATCGCCGCACGAACGAGCGCACGTCCGTCCCGATCGCCGAGGTGGCATCCGCGCTGGTCTGATCCCGACGGTCTGATCCGCCAGGTCTGATCCCGCTGGCCCGATTCGCCAGGTCTGATCCCGCTGGCCCGATCCGCCGGATTCGCGGCCACGCGCAGCCAGATCCGCGCATCCATCCCCGGATCGGCCGCGAGTCTGCACAAATGGCGCTAACCCGCTGGTCGAATCGCCATTTGCGCAGACTCGCGTCATGGCGCACGACTTCTCGTCATGGCGCACGACTTCTCGTCGTTTCGCACGACTTCTCGTCGTTTCTCATGACTTGGCTGCCGCTGTGCACAACGTTCGCGATCGAGAGCCGCGCTACGGCACGCTATTCGCATGCCGATCCGCGTCATCCTCCCCGCGCACGTACACGGGATGGCCTTTCGCGCCAGCGACGCCGACTTCCACGGGGCCACTCGTTCGCGACTTCGCGGCGCGGATGTCGCGCATCCGTTTCACGGTGTCTGTTCCGTCGACCTCGACACGTCGACGATGCTCGGCCGCTGTCTCGCATACGAGCCGCGGCTCGGACCGGGGCACGTGTTCAGCCACGCGACATCCGCTGCCCTGTTCGGGATGCCGCTGCCGATGGACACCGACGCACGTCTGCACGTCTCCGAGACGGGCGCCGGGGCGGCGCCCCGCACACGCGGTGTGATCGGGCATGCGCTCACTGCCGGTGACGTCGCGAAAACGATCCACAGAGGAGTCCCGGTGGTTTCCGCCGCAGACACGTGGTGCCAGCTGGCGGCGATCCTGCCGCGCGAGGATCTCGTCGCCGCGGGCGACTTCCTCATCTCCGGGCGCCGGATGCGCTCCGGTCGCGAGGCTCCGCTCTGCACCCGCGAGGAACTTGCCTCCGCGGTCGAGAAGAGCAGCGGGCGCCGCGGATCGCGCGCGCTCCACTGGGCTTTGCCACGTCTGCGCATGGGAGTGGACTCGCGGCCGGAGTCGCTGCTCCGCCTGCTGCTCGTCGCGGCGAAACTGCCCGAGCCGCTCGTCAACGACCCGACGCTCGTCGATGACGGGCGCAGGACGCTGCATCCGGACCTCAAGTACGAGCGCTGGCGAGTCGCGTTCGAGTACGAAGGCGACGGGCATCGCACCGACAAGCGGCGATTTCGCCGCGATATCGTGCGGCGAGAACTCTTCGAAGCGGCTGGATGGCGGGTCATCCGGGTCATCGCGGACGACCTCGCCGACCCCCAGGCCTTCATCGCGCGGGTTCGACGCATCCTGCGTGATCGCGAGGCGTTCCTGGCGGTGCTCGAAGCCCGCGACGTGACGAAATGAGCCCGCGACTCGCGCAAAAGTCCGCGACTCTGCACAAATGGCGGGATAGCGAAGGTCGAATCGCCATTTGTGCAAACTCGCGGTGAGCTGCGCGTCACGTGAGTCCCAGCGCGGCCGTCTTTGGGGTCTCGTGGGACGGTGCGCGGCCCCTGACGCCCCTCGCACGTACTCGAAGGCGGCCAATGGATGACGCGCGTCCGCCGGTCGGGTAGCGTAGAGGGTTGTACCGCACGAGTCGCGCGGCGAGAAACGAATAGAGGAGGCCGGAAGTGGACATCGACCTCAGCGTCTTGCGTCTCATGGAGCGGGAACGAGAGATTCCCTTTGAGGAGCTCGTCGGGATCATCGAACAGGCGATCCTGACCGCATATCTCAAGCACACGAACCAACCAGATCACCACCACGGGCACTCGGATGCGCCGCCGGCGGCGCGCGTTACTCTCGATCGCAAGTCCGGGCATGTCTCTGTCTTCGTGCCGGAGCACGACGACGAGGGCAACGTCATCGGCGAGGCCGAGGACAGCCCGAGCGACTTCGGCCGCATCGCAGCTTTCGCGGCCAAGCAGGTCATCAACCAGCGGTTGCGTGACATTGCGGATGACGCCGTGCTCGGGGAGTTCCGCGGCCGCGAGGGCGACATCGTCGCCGGCGTGATCCAGCAGGGGCCCAACCCGCGCATGATCCACGTGGACCTGGGCACCGTCGAGGGCATCCTGCCGCCAGAGGAACAGGTTCCCGGCGAGGAATATACACACGGATCGCGCATCCGCGTCTACGTCACGAGTGTCTCCAAAGGCCTCAAGGGTCCGTCGATCACCGTGTCGCGCACGCATCCGTCGCTCGTTCGCAAGCTCTTCGCTCTTGAGGTGCCGGAGATCGCCAGTGGCGTCGTCGAGATCGTCTCGCTTGCGCGAGAGGCCGGGCACCGCACCAAGATCGCCGTTCGCGCGACCGAGCCGGGCGTCAACGCCAAGGGCGCATGCATCGGTGAGCTCGGGCAGCGCGTTCGCGCGGTGACGGCCGAGCTCAACAACGAGAAGATCGACATCGTCGACTACTCGCCCGACCTGGCGACGTTCGTCGCGAGCGCGCTGTCGCCGGCGAAGGTGACGAGCGCGTTCGTCATCGACGAGTCGCTCAAGGCGGTTCGTGCGCTCGTTCCGGATTACCAGCTCTCTCTCGCGATCGGCAAGGAGGGCCAGAATGCCCGCCTCGCGGCCAAGCTCACCGGCGCGAAGATCGACATCCAGCCCGATTCGATCCTCGAGTCGTAACCGAGGTCGTGCCGCGCGCTCGCGCGGACGAAGCGCGGTGCGGGATTCGTGCGGCGAGCGGCTCGATTCAGCACTCCGTTGGATGAATGCCTTCGGCATAAGTTGTTGGACTGGAATCCGCTGGCTTCGTACGCTACGGGTATGACTATCTCGGTTCCGCAGATTGCGCTCAATTCGGGAACGAGCATCCCGCAGCTTGGTTTCGGTGTGTTCCTCGTCGACCCGGCCGACACCCAGCGCGTCGTCGAAGATGCGCTCGAGGTGGGGTACCGTCACATCGACACCGCCACGGGCTACAACAACGAAACCGAGGTGGGAGCCGCCATCACGGCATCGGGCATCCCGCGCGAGGAACTCTTTGTCACGACGAAGCTGCACAACGATCACCACAGGGCGCGCGATGTCGAAGGAGCCTTCGCTCGAAGCCTGGAGATGCTCGATCTCGACTACATCGACCTGTACCTGATCCACTGGCCGATGCCAGCCAACGACCTCTTCGTCGACACGTGGCGCACGTTCGAGACGTTTTCAGCGGATGGCCGTGCGAAAGCCATCGGCGTCAGCAACTTCCTCGTCCCGCACCTTGAGAAACTGCTCGCAGAGACGGACATCGTGCCCGCGGTCAACCAGGTGGAGGTGCACCCGATCTTCCAGCAGCGCGAGCTGAAGGATTTCCAGGCGAAGCACGGCATCCACACGGAGGCGTGGGGGCCGCTTGGACAGGGCAAGTACGACCTGTTCGGACTTCCCGCGATTCAGGACGCTGCGAAGGCTCACGACGTGCAGCCCGCCCAGGTTGTCCTTCGCTGGCACCTGCAGACGGGAAACATCGTGATTCCGAAGTCGAATTCTCGCGACCGCATGGCACAGAATTTCGACGTCTTCGGATTCGAGCTCAGCCCAGCCGAGATGGCGTCCATCGATGCCCTCGACGAAAACCGTCGCGTTGGCGGAAACCCGGCCGAGGTCAACTAGCGTAAGACCCGCAGCGGTGACACGTCCGTTGTGAGGCGGCTCTCTTTCGCACTCTGACCTGAGTGCCCATGAGCACACTGCGGGAGGAGTAAGATGGACCCTGTAAGAACGTGCGTTGGTTGCCGTTCTCGCGCCTCCCGATCCTCACTTCTGAGGGTTGTTGCTCGGGGTTCAGATCTCGTGGTGGATGCTTCCGCCGCGCTGCCTGGGCGAGGTGCGTGGCTGCACCCAACTTTCGAATGCTTCGAAAAAGCCACCCAGAGACGCGCCTTCGGGCGGGCACTTCGGGTCGAGGGAGCACTCGACACGGCAACACTTGAGACAGCACTACTAGAGAACAGGCTGAACGGCACAGTGACCTCAAATGAGTGACAACTAATGAGCGGCTCGAAATGAGACCCGTCCACCACTAAGGTCTGCCCTGTCAGGGTGCAGACCCAGACAGGAGAATTGTGGCTGCAAAACCACGCGTACACGAGGTCGCAAGCGAACTCGGTATCGACAGCAAGATCGCCCTTGCGAAACTCAAGGAAATGGGCGAGTTCGTCAAAGGACCGTCCTCCAGCATCGAACCCCCGGTCGCGCGCAAGCTCAGGGCTGCGCTCGAGGCCGATGGCATCAAAATAGCTTCGGTCTCCGCTCCCAAGGCGCCAGCCGCCAGGCCGGCACCGGCCGCGCCCGTCGTCGCGGCTCCATCCGTCGCGGAGTCGACGCCGGAGGCGCCCGCAGCACCAACCCCCGCCGCACCACTCTCCGTCGCAGAGCGCCAGGCTCTTGCCACAGAGAAACTGGCCGCCGAGAAGGCAGCGGCCGAGAAGGCTTCCTCAGAGGTTGCCCAGGCATCGGCAACGCAGGCCACTGCGCCTGCCGCGTCCGCTCCGACGGCCGCCCCGGTAGCTGACGGAGATGCGACAAGCGCAGCGCCGAGCGCGAGCGCGTCCCCGAGCATCCCGCGCCCCGGTGCGCCGCGCCCGGGCAACAACCCGTTCGCGAGCAACCAGGGCATGGGCCAGCGTCCTGCCAACCCGCGGCCGGGCAATAACCCGTTCGCAAGCGCGCAGGGGATGGGCCAGCGCCCGACCCCGAGCAACATTCCTCGCCCGGCGGCTCCCCGTCCGGGTGCTCCGCGCCCAGGTGCCCCAGGGCAGGGTGCGCGGCCAGGCGGCCCTGGCCAGCGTCCCGGCGGTCCGGGCGGCGCACGCACGGGCGGCTTCCAGCGCCCAGGCGGTGCCGGTGCAGGCGCCGCTGGTGGCTTCCAGCGTCCAGGCGGTGCCGGTGGCGCGCCAGGAGCGACCGGCTTCGGCGGCCCGCGTCCCGCGGGCGGCGGCGGCCGCGGACGCGGCCCAGGCGGCGGCACGGCAGGTGCATTCGGCCGTGGTGGCGGTAAGAGCAGGGCCCGCAAGTCCAAGCGCACCAAGAGGCAGGAATTCGAACTCAGGGAAGCCCCGTCGCTCGGCGGCGTGAGCGTTCCCCGCGGTGATGGCGGAACCGTCGTGCGGCTTCGCCGCGGCGCATCCATCTCCGATTTCGCGGACAAGATCGACGCAAGCCCCGGCAACCTCGTGACCGTGCTGTTCCACCTCGGTGAGATGGCGACGGCGACCGAGTCGCTCGACGAGGCGACCTTCGGGATCCTCGGTGAGGAACTCGGCTACAAGATCCAGATCGTGTCCCCGGAGGACGAGGACAAGGAGCTGCTCGAAGGATTCGACATCGACCTCGACCAGGAGCTCGAGGACGAAACCGAGGACGAGCTTTCGATCCGTCCGCCTGTCGTCACCGTCATGGGCCACGTCGACCACGGTAAGACGCGCCTCCTCGACGCCATCCGCAATGCGAATGTCGTCGCCGGCGAGGCCGGCGGTATCACCCAGCACATTGGTGCGTACCAGGTCTGGGCGGAGCACGAAGGCATCGAACGAGCGATCACCTTCATCGACACCCCTGGTCACGAGGCGTTCACCGCCATGCGTGCCCGTGGTGCGCAGGTGACCGACATCGCGATCCTCGTTGTCGCGGCCGACGACGGCATCATGCCGCAGACGGTCGAGGCATTGAACCACGCGCAGGCAGCAAACGTGCCCATCGTGGTCGCCGTCAACAAGATCGACAAGGACGACGCCAACCCGGCGAAGGTGCGCCAGCAGCTGACCGAGTTCGGCCTCGTCGCCGAGGAGTACGGCGGCGACGTCATGTTCGTCGACGTGTCTGCGCGCAACAACATCGGCATCGAGAAGCTTCTCGACGCCGTGCTGCTGACAGCGGATGCCGGACTCGACCTGCGCGCGAACCCAGATAAGGATGCCCGCGGTGTCGCCATCGAGGCGAAGCTCGACAAGGGCCGTGGTGCGGTTGCGACCGTGCTCATCCAGTCCGGAACGCTGCATGTCGGTGACGCGATCGTCGCGGGAACGGCATACGGGCGCGTTCGCGCCATGATGGACGAGAACGGCGACCCCGTGCTCGCCGCGACCCCGTCGCGCCCGGTCCAGGTGCAGGGTCTTTCGACCGTGCCACGCGCCGGTGACACCTTCCTCGTCACCGAGGAAGACCGCACCGCCCGCCAGATCGCCGAGAAGCGCGAGGCCGTCGAGCGCAACGCCCAGCTGGCCAAGGCCCGCAAGCGCATCAGCCTCGAGGACTTCACGCGTGCGCTTGAAGAGGGCAAGGTCGAGTCGCTCAACCTCATCATCAAGGGTGACGTTTCGGGTGCCGTTGAGGCGCTCGAGGACTCGCTCATGAAGATCGAGGTGGATGACTCGGTCCAGCTGCGCATCATCCACCGCGGTGTCGGTGCGGTCACGGAGAGCGACGTCAACCTCGCGACCGTCGACAACGCCATCATCATCGGGTTCAACGTTCGACCTGACACCAAGGCGCGCGAGCGCGCCGCCCGTGAAGGCGTCGACGTTCGGTTCTACTCGGTCATCTACGCCGCGCTCGAGGACATCGAGAACTCCCTCAAGGGAATGCTCAAGCCCGAGTTCGAAGAGGTGCAGAGTGGTGTCGCCGAGATCCGCGAGGTGTTCAGCTCCTCCAAGTTCGGCAACATCGCCGGTGTCATCGTTCGCTCCGGAACCATCACCAGGAACGCCAAGGCTCGCGTCATCCGCGACGGCATCGTGGTGGGGGACAACCTGGCGATCGAGTCGCTGCGTCGGTTCAAGGATGACGTCTCCGAGGTTCGTACGGACTTCGAGGCCGGTATCGGACTCGGCAGGTTCAACGACATCCAGATCGGCGATGAGATCGAGACGATCGAATTGAAGGAAAAGCCACGGGTTTAGTCCGCTGGTGGGATCCGGATCGGGCTATCGATTCCGGATCCCTCCGGCGCTCATCCTTCGGGTGGGCGCTTGCCAGACCCAACCAGGATCCGGAATCGATACCCCGATCCGGCTCACGGTGAGACTCCTCGCCCTGTCACCACGTCCGAAAAATCGATACCCGTTCGGATGAGCGCGAGCCAAAACCGACGCCCACGGCACGCACGAAGTTAGGAACAGAGATGGCAGACCCGGCACGGGCGCGAAAGCTCGCCGACAGGATCAAGGTGATCATCGCCAAGCGCATCGAGCGCGGATTGCGCGACCCTCGCCTCGGCTTCGTGACGATCACCGACGTCCAAGTGACCGGTGACCTGCAGCACGCATCCGTCTTCTATACGGTCTACGGCACCGACCAGGAGCGCGAGGACACGGCCGCCGCACTCAAGGCGGCGACGGGCCTCTTGCGCACCGAGGTGGGCAAGAACATCACCTCGAGGCTCACGCCATCGCTCGAGTTCATCCACGACGCGATCCCGGAGAACGCCAAGCACATCGAGTCCCTTCTTCGCGAGGCGCGCGAGCGCGACATCGAGGTGGCCGGCCTCGCTGCGACCGGCGTTTACGCGGGCGACGAAGACCCCTATGTAAAACCGCGAGAATTGGATGACGACGAGGACTGACCTCGTCGCCACGGAATACGAAAGAACCACATCAATGACGAATGCCGATTTGCCTCGAACCACGCCGGAATCGCAGGGGGTGGATTCGGCGGCAATCGAAGCGTTCGTGCGCGACGTGGTCGAACGCGACCTCAATCTGCACAGCATCATGGTGCTCCGCCACGGAAATGTCGTGGCCGAAGGCTGGTGGGGGCCGTACAGCGCCCCCCAGCGGCACATGATGTTCTCGGTGTCGAAGAGCTTCACGGCCGCCGCGATCGGCATCGCCGAGGCGGAGGGCCGTCTTTCGGTCGATGACGAGGTGCTCTCGTTCTTCCCCTCGTATGCAACGGATGCCGTGCGTGCCAACGTCGCCGGGCTCCAGGTCAAGCACCTGCTGGCGATGGCCACCGGACACGCCGTCGACACCATGGGTGTCATGACCGCGCTTCCCGACGCTGACTGGGTCAAACTGTTCCTCGAGGTGCCGCTCGTCTACCCACCTGGGACGCACTTCCTCTACAACTCCGGCGGGAGCTTCCTGCTCGCTGCCATCATCACCGCGCGAACGGGCCAGAGCGTCCTCGACTACCTCGGCCCGAGACTGTTCGAACCGCTGGGTATCGAAGCGCCGCCGTGGCAGGACACGCGGCGGGGAATCAACCTCGGGGGATCCGGGCTTCGGCTGCGCACGGAGGACCTCGCCAAGCTCGGCCAGCTCTACCTGCAGCGCGGCGTCTGGAACGGACAGCGGCTGCTGACCGAGGATTGGGTCGATCGGGCCTCGTCCACGCACTCCGACAACAGCATCGCTGAAACCAACCCCGATTCGACACAGGGCTACGGATACCAGTTCTGGCGCTCGCGCCACAACTCATACCGCGCGGACGGCGCTTTCGGCCAGTTCAGCCTGATCCTTCCCGAGCTCGACCTGGTCATCGCGATCACGAACGGCACGACGAACGCTCAGGCGGTTCTCGACGCGGTCTGGGATCGGATCCTTCCCGGCATACATGCAGAGGCGCTTCCCGCGAACCCCGACGCCAACGCGAGGCTCGCCGAGACCCTCGCCTCGCTCGAGGTCCCATCGCCATCCTTCCTTGCGGCCGATCCTGAGCTGGCGGCCAACATCGCTGGTCGAGTCATCGAGTTGCCGGCCAACACGCTCGGTGTCGCGTCGGCAAGCGTGCGTTTCGACGACGCGGCCGTGCACCTGACGGTGACCAGCCGCGACGGGTCGAGCGAGACCGTTCCGGCCGGTCGCACGGAATGGCTGGCCGGCGAAACGCGCGTGTGGGACAAGGCCGAGCTCGAGCGGGCCACGACGGCGAGCAAGGCGGGCTGGGTCGACGAGTCGACGCTCCAGGTCCGCCAGCAGTGCGTCGACACGCCATTCACTCGAGTCTGGACATTCGTTTTCGGCGAAGGCGATGCGGTCAGCGTCTCGATCGGGTTTGAGCCGGAGTACTGGATGGCGTACAACGAGATCCTCGCCGCACGTATCCACTAGACGGCGCTGTCACCAGGTCGGTAACCTGCCCACATGTACGCCGTCGCATTCTATGAAGTGGACCCGGAGCAGTTCCATCGCGCGACGGAGGTTTATCCCCGTCACCGGGCGTATGTCGACGAGTTTGCGACGAGCGGCACCCTCGCGATGATCGGCACCCTTGGAAACCCCGCCACGGACGGATCGATGGCGGTCTTCCGGAGCAGGGAGGCCGCTGAGGCTTTTCGCGCGCGCGATCCGTTCGTGCTCGAAGGAATCGTCGGCAGTTCCCGCATCGTCGACTGGGACCCGCTCGTCTTTCCGGCGTGACCGGGCGTGACCGACCCGCGACTTCGTCGCGGCAGCGCGATACGCGCGCTCCACCGCTTACGGCAGCGTGTAACCGTCCGCGGTGCGCACCGCTAGGCCATCGGCGAGGAGACCGTCGATGGCGCGCTCGCGCTGCGGCGCATCCGGCCAGAGCGAGGAGAGCTCCTCGTGTGTGAGGGGCACGTGCGCCGCACGTAGCTCGGCCATGACGAGCCCACGCACCTGGCGGTCGGAGCCTTCGTACTTCTTCTGGGCTGCCTTCTTCGGGCCGTGGTACTCGGGGTAGCCGGCCTCGCGCCAGGCGCAGGCGGTGCTGATCGGGCAGGCGTCGCAGCGAGGCGACCTGGCGGTGCAGACGAGCGCACCGAGCTCCATCGCCCCGGCGTTGAACGCGGCCGCTGCGGCGCGTCCGGCGGGCAGGAGCGCTTCCATGGCTGCGTGGTCGCGGCGCGAGCTCGGCGGCGCCGGCTCGGCCTTGCCGTCGACCGCTCGCGCGATCACGCGGCGGATGTTCGTGTCGACGACCGGATGTCGGTGGCCGTATGCGAAAACCGCGACCGCCCGCGCCGTGTAGTCGCCC
>JAVECW010000149.1 GCA_030841285.1 Microbacteriaceae bacterium | reverse complement strand
CTCGTCACGGCGCACGGCAACTCGCTGCGCGCGCTCGTCAAGCACCTGGACGGCATCTCGGACGACGACATCGCCGAGCTCAACATTCCGACCGGCATCCCGCTCGTGTACCGGCTGGACACGGACTTCCGACCGGTCGGGCCGAGCGAGTACCTCGACCCCGAGGCCGCGGCCGCTGGCGCCGCCGCCGTGGCGGCGCAGGGCGCGCGCCGCTAGAGGCCTACGCCTGCTCCGGCGCCCAGTCGCCCGTCGCCAGGTACTGCACCTTCTTGGCGATGGATACCGCGTGGTCTGCGAATCGCTCGTGATAGCGCGAGGCAAGGGTGGCATCCACCGTGTCGACGGTCTGGCCCTTCCAGCTCTCGCCGAGCACCTTCTCGAACACGCTCGCGTGCAACTCGTCGACCAGATCATCCTCCCTCAGGATCTCGTCGGCGAGCTCGAGGCGCTGCGTCTTGAGCAGCTCGGCGAGCTTGGTCGCGATGATGACGTCCTGACGGCCCATCTCGGCGAACGTGCCGCGCAGGCTCTTGGGGACCACCTTGTCGGGGAAGCGGTAGCGCGCGAGCTGTGCGATGTGCTCGGACATGTCGCCCATCCGCTCGAGCGAGGCACTGATGCGCAAGGTGCTCACGACGATGCGCAGGTCACGAGCGACCGGCTGCTGGCGAGCGAGGATCTGGATCGCCAGTTCATCGAGCAGAACGGTGAGCTCGTCGATCTTGTTATCGTCGGCGATGACCGTGTCGGCAAGGCCGACGTCTGAGTTGTTGAAGGCCTGCGTCGCATTCTCGATGGAGATGACGACGAGGCCCGCGATCTCAACGAGACGATCCTGAACTTCTCGCAACTCCTGCTGGAATACTTCACGCATTGGATTTCCTGGCCCTTCCTGGCGAAACGTGCGCGCGGCGCACGGACACCCCGGAGCCTACTGACCCCGTCGCTCATGATGCCTCTGACAGATTAACGTTTGGTGCCGCAAACCTGAACACTATCCAAAGTACCGCCGTCCGGGGCGCAAAGCGCGGGAACCTCATCGGCGGGTCAGTACTCTTATCGATATGGACTCCACGTGGTTGGTGCTGCTGTCACTGGCACTTGGTCTCCTGGTCGGCGCCGGATTCGTCGCGGTTCTGTACGTTGCTGCTCGCCGGGGAGCGCACGCCGCCGCCGTCGTGAGTCCTGCCGTTCCGGATGGCGTTGACCAGGTCATCGACGCGCTCGAGTCTGCCGGCGTGGTGCTCGATCCGTCCAATAACGTGATCAAGGCGTCGCCTGGTGCGCTCGCGATCGGCCTCGTCTGGAACCAGGCTCTCGTGCATCCGCAGCTCATCACGCTCGTCGACCGGGTTCGCCGCACCGGCGAACCGATCACGGATGCGCTGGAACTCGCCCGAGGCCCATTCGGGGATGCGAACATCCATCTGAGCGTGCGGGTTGCTCGGCTCGGGTCGCGCTACATCCTGCTGCTCGCCGAGGACCACACCGAGTCATTCCGACTCGAGAATGTTCGCCGCGACTTCGTCGCCAACATCAGCCACGAGCTCAAGACCCCGATCGGCGCCGTCAGCCTGCTCGCCGAGGCGCTCGACTCTGCCTCGGCCGACCCGGCGCAGGTGCGCCGGTTTGCGAAGCGTCTCAGCGAGGAATCCGCGCGCCTCGCGCGCATCACGCAGGACATTATCGAGCTCTCCCGACTGCAAGCCGCCGATGCGCTGACGCACGCCGAACTCGTACGGGTCGACCAGGTCATCGGCGCCGCGATCGACCAGAACAGGGTCGCTGCTGAATCCAAGGGCATCGAGCTCGCGACGCGTGGGGACAAGAACGCCGAGATCTACGGCGATAGCACGCTGCTCATCGTGGCGGTGCACAACCTCATCTCGAACGCGGTCCAGTATTCGCCAGGTGGGTCACGCGTGGGGATCGGAGTGCGAACGACCGATGGTGTGGTCGAGATCGCTATCACCGATCAGGGTGAGGGGATCCCAGAGGAGGACCTCGACCGGGTGTTCGAGCGCTTCTTCCGCGTCGACCAGGCCCGCTCGCGGCATACTGGGGGGACGGGCCTCGGTCTCGCGATCGTCAAGCACGCCGTGCAGAACCATGGCGGCGACATCCGAGTCTGGTCCCGGCCGGGGCACGGATCCACGTTCACCATCCGGCTGCCCGAGGCGTCGCATAACGCCGCGGCGCTCCCTTCGTTAGGAGAACCCACGTGACCCACATCCTGCTGGTCGAGGATGAGGCGGCCTTGAGTGAGCCGCTCGCTTTCCTGTTAGGTCGCGAAGACTACGAGGTGACGGTCGCCGAGGACGGCCCGACGGCGGTCAGCGAGTTCGATCGTGTCGGACCCGACCTCGTGCTGCTCGACCTCATGCTGCCCGGGATGTCGGGAACCGAGGTCTGCCGCGAGATCCGCACGCGCTCCTCCGTGCCGATCATCATGCTGACCGCGAAGGATTCTGAGGTCGATATCGTCGTCGGGCTCGAGTTGGGCGCCGACGACTATGTGACCAAGCCGTATTCGAGCCGGGAGCTGCTCGCGCGCATCCGTGCCGTCCTGCGCCGCCGCGTCGAACTGGACGAGGTCGAGGACGACAACGTCCTCGAGGCTGGCCGGGTCCGGATGGATGTCGACCGGCACACGATCACGGTTTCCGGAAACGAGATCTCCATGCCGCTCAAGGAATTCGAACTGCTCGAGCTGCTGCTGCGCAATGCCGGACGGGTCCTCACCCGGGGGCAGCTGATCGACCGCGTCTGGGGAAGCGACTACTTCGGCGACACCAAGACGCTCGACGTGCACATCAAGCGCATCCGGTCACGCATCGAGGCGAATCCGTCGGAACCGTCCATGCTCGTGACGGTACGTGGACTCGGCTACCGCTTCAACGCCTAACCCGCACGGGTGCGACTAGCCCCCGGCGGTCGGCGTTGGGGTCGGCGTGGGGATGCCGGTCGCGATGGGTGTTGCGGTCGGCGTCGGGGCTGGCGTCGGCAGGAGGCCCTTGTACTCTGGCCAGCTGACATCGAGCACCGGTACGAGCGCCTGCTGGCCGGTCTCATTGCCGTACTGGAAGAAGACGGGGTAGAGGCTGCCGGCCTTTGCGTTGATTCCGGTGAGGTCCACCTTCTGGTCGCTTGGCGAGCCGAGCTGCACGGTTGCGTTGCCGGGAACCGTCACGAACGCGTTCTTCGCCTGCGAGCCCGTTCCGTGCTGGATCTCCAGTCGAACGCTGCTCGTTCCCATGTTGACCAGCGTCACGACCAGGTTTGCGAGCTCGCCGTTCTTCGAGAAGAGCATCGCGTTTCGCACCCCGACCTGCCCGACGGTGACGCTGACGCCGTCGCTCGCGTCGTAGTGCTTCGTCGTGGTTTGCGGAGCGGAAAAACCGCATGCGGATGTCCCGAGCGCGATCCCGATCGCCAGGACGACGGATGTCGCGATACGAGCTCTCACAAAACCCTCCAAGTCGTTCCGCCGGGGCGTGGAAATGTCCCTAGACGAGCGGAATGCGCTTCGAGTTTAGCCTATCGGCGAGGCTCCTCAGGGCGGGCAGGGCGAACCTTACCACTTGCCCGCTGTGGTATCCTAGAGGTTGCTGAAGGGACATCAATCTATGCTTTTCGAGGTTGGCGAAACCGTCGTTTATCCCCACCACGGTGCTGCAACTATTACTGAGGTCAAAAAGCGAATCATCAAGGGTGAAGAAAAGCTCTACCTTAAGCTCAATGTGACTCAGGGCGACCTGACTATTGAGGTCCCGGCTGAGAATGTTGACCTTGTTGGTGTGCGCGACGTGATCGGCAAGGAAGGTCTCGACCGGGTGTTCGAGGTCCTCCGTGCTCCATTCACAGAGGAGCCGACGAACTGGTCTCGCCGTTACAAGGCGAACCTGGAGAAGCTTGCATCCGGTGATGTGATCAAGGTGTCAGAGGTCGTTCGTGACCTGTGGCGCCGTGACCAGGATCGCGGGCTGTCGGCTGGTGAGAAGCGGATGCTGGCGAAGGCCAGGCAGATCCTGATCTCCGAGCTCGCGCTTGCCGAGAAGACCGATGAAGAGAAGGCATCAACCGTTCTCGACGAGGTTCTTGCTTCTTAGCGGTTCGTGGACGGTCGTCCGGTCGTCTGTGCAGGCGTGTGACCGCGGTCGCTCGTTGGCGACCCCCGCTACGCTCGACGCATGAGTAGATCGGTCGAGCCCCGCGTTGCCGTCATCGTGGTCGCCGCGGGCAGTGGCACGCGTCTCGGCGCCGACTTGCCCAAGGCGTTCGTCGAGATCGCGGGCACGAGCGTCCTGGGTCGAGCCTTGCATGCCGTCTTCGGCATGACCGAAGCGGCGCAGGCCGTCATCGTGGCGCCGGCCGAGCTGGTTTCAGCCGCCGAGTCGATTGCGCACGGCGTCGCCGGTGTTGCGCGTGACCGTGTCGATGTCGTGGCCGGTGGCGAGACCCGCCAGGCGTCCGTCGCTGCAGGGCTCGCGGTCATCCGCCCGTCGGTGCAGATCGTGCTCGTGCACGACGCGGCGAGAGCACTGACCCCGAGCGCGCTCTTCGACGCCGTCGCGGCCGAGACTACGCGCCTCGCCCACGGTGTTATCCCCGGGCTCGCCGTCAGCGACACCATCAAGAGAACGGATGCCGCAGGCGACCTCCTCGAGACGGTCGATCGGTCCGAACTCATCGCCGTGCAGACCCCGCAGGGGTTTCCGCGCGAGCACATTCTCGCGGCCTACGCGGGTGCGCGAGAAGAGTTCACGGATGACGCCGCGCTCGTCGCCGATGGGGGCTTCCCCGTCTCCGTCATCGACGGGGATCCGCTCGCCTTCAAGATCACGACGCCGGCCGACCGACGTAGGGCAGAAGACCTGTGTGCGACCCGGGAGGGCGCTCCACGCATCGGGATCGGGACGGACACCCACGCGTTCGACGACGCCAAGGAACTCTGGCTGGCGGGCCTGCACTGGCCAGGCGAGGCCGGCCTCGCCGGGCACAGTGACGGCGATGCGGTCGCGCACGCGATCACGGACGCGCTGCTCGCCGCGACGGGCCTCGGCGACATCGGGAGTGTGTTCGGCACGAGCGATCCGCAACTCGACGGAGCGCACGGCGAGGTCTTCCTGCGCGGCACGCGCGCCAGGCTGGAGAGCGCGGGATTCCGGATCGGGAACGTGTCCGTGCAGGTAATCGGGAACCGGCCGCGTTTTGCCGCCAGGCGAGCCGAAGCCGAGGCGCTGCTCGAAGAGTTCCTGGGCGCCCCGGTGAGCGTCTCGGCGACGACGACGGACGGGCTGGGCTTCACCGGGCGCGGGGAGGGCGTGACCGCAATCGCGACGGCGCTGTGCTTTCCGGTCGACAATTTTCCAGCCGCCAACCCGGTGGCCGGCCTCCCGGCGGGCGAGCGTAACGCGACGTCGCGCGCCCGTAGGCTAGGGGAGTGAACGTGCGACTCTATGACACCAAGGCCCAGGCTTTGCGTGACTTCGTCCCCATCAAGGACGGCGCGGTCGGCATGTACGTCTGTGGGCCGACGGTGCAGTCGTCCCCGCACATCGGGCACCTGCGTTCTGCGCTGGTCTACGACCAGCTGCGCCGCTGGCTGAATTACCGCGGCTACAACGTC
>JAVECW010000146.1 GCA_030841285.1 Microbacteriaceae bacterium | reverse complement strand
TGCCGATCAGGTTGCCCTGCTCGACGGCCACGATCCGGCCATCGTCGAGCGATGCCAGGGCCGTCGCCTTCTCCCCCAGCGTCTCGACGATGGGCGCGCGGATGAACACGGCGTGCATCGGCTCGGCGCCAACGGCCGGAATGTCGAGGTCGGTCTCGAACGAATCGAGCTGCGAACCGAATGCGTTGCGGCGCACGGAGACATCGAGCCCGCCCAGGCTCTCCTGCCCCCGGATCGCGTCGATCACCGTGTCCGCGAGCATGATCAAGCCAGCGCACGTGCCGTAGACGGGCATCCCGTCAGCGATCGCGCGCTTGAGCGGCTCGGCGAGCCCGAACGCTCGCGAGAGCTTGTCCATGACGCTTGATTCGCCACCGGGGATGACGAGCCCGCCGATGTCGGCGAGCTCCTCCGGGCGGCGCACGGGAATGGCATCCGCCCCGAGGCCGCGCAGGACGGCAAGGTGTTCCCGGAAATCGCCCTGGAGCGCGAGAACCCCGACCCTCACGGGGGCGGTGGAACTACCAGCCACGCTCGGCGAGTCGGTGCGGTGCGGCGATGTCGGCGACATTGATGCCGACCATGGCCTCACCAAGTCCACGCGAAACCTCCGCGATGACGGCGGGGTCATCATAGAAGGTCGTCGCCTTGACGACCGCGGCCGCGCGCTGCGCAGGGTTGCCGGACTTGAAGATGCCGGAGCCGACGAAAACGCCGTCCGCACCGAGCTGCATCATCATCGCGGCGTCGGCAGGCGTCGCGACGCCGCCGGCGGTGAAGAGCACGACGGGAAGCTTGCCGGTCTCGGCGATCTCGCGCACCAGATCGTACGGTGCCTGAAGTTCCTTGGCCGCAACGTACAGCTCGTCCTTGCTCATCGCACTGAGCGCGGCGATCTCGGACTTGATCTTGCGGATGTGCTTGGTGGCTTCGGAGACGTCGCCCGTTCCCGCCTCGCCCTTCGAGCGGATCATCGCAGCACCCTCGTTGATGCGACGAAGCGCCTCGCCCAGGTTGGTCGCGCCGCACACGAAGGGAACCGTGAAGCCCCACTTGTCGATGTGGTTGACGTAGTCGGCGGGGCTGAGGACCTCTGACTCGTCGATGTAGTCGACATCGAGTGCCTGGAGGACCTGTGCCTCGACGAAGTGGCCGATGCGCGCCTTGGCCATGACGGGGATGGACACTTCGGCAATGATGCCCTCGATCAGGTCGGGGTCGCTCATGCGTGCGACGCCGCCCTGCGAACGGATGTCGGCTGGCACGCGCTCGAGAGCCATGACGGCAACCGCGCCCGCGTCCTCGGCGATGCGAGCCTGCTCCGCGTTGACCACGTCCATAATGACGCCGCCCTTCAGCATCTCGGCCAATCCGCGCTTGACGCGGCTCGAGCCGAACTGCTCAGCGGTGGTTGTGTCAGTCACTGTGTCCTCTCCTGTGCGCTGCTGCCTCTGCGGCGCACGTCTCCCCCTCGGCGTGAATGCCACCGAAGTTGCGCTTTGTTCGATTCTACTGCTGGTCACCCGCCGGCCAGGCGCGTGCAATCGACTCTCGGACCTCGCCAAGCAGCTGCGGGAGAGCCTTGGTCTTGGCGATGATCGGCAGGAAGTTCGCGTCCTGGGACCAGCGCGGAACGATGTGCTGGTGAAGGTGATCTGCGATCCCTGCGCCGGCGATCATGCCCTGGTTCATCCCGATGTTGTAGCCGTCGTTGCGTGCGACGGCCGTGAGCACGCGCATCGCTGTCTGGGTCAGGCTGCCGATCTCGGCGACCTCCTCTGGCGTCGCCTCGTCATAGGTCGCAACGTGGCGGTACGGGCAGACCAGGACGTGCCCACTGTTGTACGGGAAAAGGTTGAGCAGCACGTACGCGTGCGTGCCGCGCGCGACGATCAGGGCGTCCTCATCGCTCATGCTCGGCGCTATGCAGAACGGGCACTCATCCTTGGATGGCTGTTGGCCGCGCTGGATGTAGACCATGCGGTGCGGCGTCCACAGGCGCTGGAATTCATCTGGGACACCGGCGAGGTGACTGGAGTCGTCGATGCGGACGCTCTGCGGCCCTTCCGCACGGGGTGGCCGGTCCTCGCCCTCGTGCCCGGCGTAATCGTCGATCGTCAGGCGAGCCATGCCGTGTTGACCAATTCGCGCGACGTGATCAGGCCCACGATGCGCTCGATCGCATCCGCAACGGGTACCCCGTTGACCTGGGTGCCATCGCGGAAGCGGAAGCTCACGGAGCCCGCGTCGCGATCCTCCTCACCGACGATGAGCTGGAACGGCACCTTGGCTTTGGTGTGCGTGCGAATCTTCTTCTGCATGCGGTCGTCTGAATGGTCGACCTCCGCGCGCACCCCCCGTGCCTTGAGTTGGGCGACGACGTCATCGAGGAACGGGCCGTAGGTGTCAGCGACCGGGATGCCGACGACCTGTACCGGCGAAAGCCAGACCGGGAAAGCGCCGGCGTAATGCTCGAGCAGGATGGCGAAGAAGCGCTCGATCGAGCCGAGGAGCGCACGGTGGATCATGACGGGCTGCTGGCGTGAGCCGTCATCCGATGTGTATTCGAGCTCGAACAGGGCCGGCTGGTTGAAGTCGAGCTGGACTGTCGAGAGCTGCCAGGTACGACCGATCGCATCCCGCGCCTGCACCGAGATCTTCGGGCCGTAGAACGCAGCTCCCCCGGGGTCGTCGACGAGCTCGAGGCCCGATTCGACGCCGACCTGGCGCAGGGTCTCGGTTGCCTCTTCCCACTGCTCGAGGGTGCCGACGGACTTCTCCGGGTCCATGGTCGACAACTCGAGGTAGAAGTCGTCGAGACCATAGCCGCGCAGCGTCTCGAGGACGAATTCCAACTGTCGTGCCAACTCAGGCTTCACCTGCTCCGGCGTGACATACACGTGCGCGTCGTCCTGGGTCAGACCGCGAACTCGGGTGAGGCCCTGCAGGGTGCCGCTCTTCTCGTAGCGATAGACCGTGCCGAACTCGGCGAGACGGAGCGGCAGCTCGCGGTAGCTGCGCCCACGCGCCCGGAAGATCAGGTTGTGCATCGGGCAGTTCATGGGCTTGAGGTAGTAGTCCTGCCCCTGGCGGGTGATGTGGCCGTCCGCGTCGCGCTCCTCATCGAGGTGCATCGGCGGGAACATGCCGTCCTTGTACCAGCTGAGGTGCTGGCTGATCTCGTAGAGGTGGCCCTTGGTGATGTGCGGCGTGTTGACGAGTTCGTAGTCGTTGGCGAGCAGGCGCTCGCGCATGTAGTTCTCGATCTCAGCGCGGATGATTCCACCCTTCGGGTGGAATACGGCGAGGCCTGAACCGATCTCTTCCGGGAAGGAGAACAGGTCGAGTTCCTGGCCAAGCTTGCGGTGGTCACGCTTGGCGGCCTCCTCCTGCCTGGTCTGGTACGCGCGAAGCTCGTCCTTGGTCGGCCAGGCGGTGCCGTAGACGCGCTGCAGCTGCTTGTTCTTCTCCGAGCCGCGCCAGTAGGCCGCCGCGACGCGGGTGAGCGCGTATCCGTTGCCGATCATCCGCGTGTTCGGCAGGTGGGGACCGCGGCAGAGGTCCTTCCACACCGTCTCCCCCGTCTTCGGGTCGACGTTGTCGTAGATGGTGAGTTCGGCGCCACCGATCTCGACCCCTTCGTTGTCGCCGCCATCGGCGGCTCCACCCTTGAGGCCGATCAGCTCGAGCTTGTACGGCTCGTTCGCCATCTCGGTGCGCGCGTCGTCGTCGGTGACGACTCGACGGATGAAACGCTGGCCCTGGCGGATGATGCGATCCATCGACTTGTCGATGGCCTTGAGGTCTTCGGGGGTGAACGGCTCTGCGACGTCGAAGTCGTAGTAGAAACCGTCGGTGACGGGCGGCCCGATGCCGAGCTTCGCCTCCGGGTTGATCGACTGCACGGCCTGCGCCAGCACGTGCGCGGCCGAGTGGCGAAGGATGTTGAGTCCGTCGGGCGAGTCGATAGTGACAGGCTCGACGGTGTCATCGGGCGTGACGTGCGTCGCGAGGTCCTTCAGCTCGCCGTTGACGCGCATTGCGACAACGGAACGGTCGGTGAAGAGCTCGAAGCCGTCAGACACCTGATTCCACTCCCTCTATTTCTTTGGACTAGGTCAACTTTAGTGCCGCACGATAGTGGGCCTTAACGCCGCAACCCCCGCCGTGGCGGGGGTTGCGTGACAAGCGGAATGCGAATCCGAGTCATAGGGTCGATCCACAAAGACAAAAAGCACCAGGACCTCGTGAGTCCGGATGCTTCCGTGGGCGATACTGGGATCGAACCAGTGACCTCTTCCGTGTCAGGGAAGCGCGCTACCGCTGCGCCAATCGCCCAGACCTGTCATTTTCACCCGACAGGTTGGAGGTGGATACGGGATTCGAACCCGTGTATACGGCTTTGCAGGCCGCTGCCTCGCCTCTCGGCCAATCCACCGTTTTGGGTTCACCACCAGATTGAGAGGTCCGATCTTTCGATCGGACCAGACTCGAGCGGATGACGAGATTCGAACTCGCGACCCTCACCTTGGCAAGGTGATGCGCTACCACTGCGCCACATCCGCGTTACTCGCATTTCTGCGTGCTTTGAGACTCTAGTCGATTCGCCGTTCGATATTCAAACTGACACCGTTGTGACTCGCCTTCATTACGTCGCTCGGTTCAACTTCGCCGCGTGTCGCTCCTGAAGCGGCGTCGATGTGCGCCTGGGCGACAACCTCGGCTAAGATCGAGTCTCGCAGCCGACGCTCAATCGGCCGCGAATATTGGGCGATTGGCGCAGTTGGTAGCGCGCTTCCTTCACACGGAAGAGGTCATCGGTTCGAGTCCGGTATCGCCCACCAGAACTCCATCGGAAGCACTACTTGACGGATGTGGCCCCAACGCGGAATCCCGCGCCACGGTGGTCGTCCGCAAGCCGTGGACCCTTGCCGAGCACAGCCTCGCGGAACGTTCCACCCTCAGCGTCCACCAGGAGTCCACGGCGACGAAGCTCGGGTGAAACCAGCCGGACGAATGCGTCCAGATCAGCGGGACGCACTGCGCTGGTCAGGTTGAACCCGTCGATGTCTCCCACCGAGATCCAGCGCTCGAGCTCATCCACAATCGTGGCCGGAGACCCAACGATCACCGGGCCGCGACCGCCGATGGCGACGAAGCGCGCCAGTTCGCGGGCGGTCCACACGCGCGAGGGGTCCATCGTGGTGAACGACGCCAGCGCAGACCGGTTGCCCTCGGTCTCCGCATACTCGAGCGGAGCATCCAGGTCCACCGTGCTGAGGTCGACTCCCGTCCAACCCGCGAAGAGGGCGAGGGCGGCATCCGGATCCACGTAGTCGGCGTAGTCGGCGAGCTTCTGCTCGGCCGCCTCGTCGGTCTCCGCGGCGATGATGGTCGCCATGCTGAAGATCTTCACGGAGTCGGCAGAGCGGCCGCTCGCCACGAGCTGTCCTCGAACGCCGTCGACCCACTTGCGGGTCAATTCGGGCGACGGGCCGCTGAAGAAGATCGCCTCTGCGTGATCGGCGGCGAACTGTTGCCCACGCGACGAGGCGCCGGCCTGGAACAGGAAAGGCGTGCGCTGCGGCGTTGGTGCAGACAAGGCGGCGCCGGGCACCGAGAAGTACCGGCCCTCGTGACCGATGTTGTGCACCTTGGTCGGGTCCACGAAGACGTTCGCTGTCGCGTCGGCGACCACGGCGCCGTCTTCGACCGAGCCCTCCCAGAGCTTGTAGACGACGTCCATGTACTCTTCGGCACGGTCGTAGCGCTCGTCGTGCGGGATCTGCTCTCCTAGCCCCAGGTTCCTGGCCGCTGAGTCCTGGTACGACGTCACGATGTTCCACGCGACGCGCCCCTGAGTCACCTGGTCGAGCGTGCTGAAGCGACGGGCGAGCAGGTACGGCTGCTCATACGTGACGGATGCGGTGACGCCGAACCCGATCCGCTTCGTAGCCGCGGCCAGTGCGCTGATGATGAGCGTCGGATCCAGCATCGGATACTGCACCCCACCTCGCACCGCCTCGTCCGCTGAACCGGCGTACACGTCGTACTGGCCGAGGATGTCCGCGAAAAAGATTCCGTGGAATCCGCCGCTCTCGAGATTCTGCGCAAGCTCGATCCAGTAGGACAGGTCGCTGTACCGGTGACTCTCATCCGCGGGGTGCCGCCACAGCCCCGGCGACTGGTGAGCCGGAACGAGCATCTCGAATGCGTTGAGCAGAATCGGTTTAGTCATCGTGGAACTTTCTTGCTGTGGAGCGGATTGCTGGGCGGAACGCATGCCTGCGCTGAGAGCGGTGTCGACGGATCCTAGAACGTGTCTGTGGTCGTCTTGTCCTTGGCGTACGCCCGAGCCGGGTCCTTGGCGGCGAGGGCGGCCACAATCGTCAGGAGGCCGAGCAGACCGAGATAGCCGCAGATGAGCCACGGCTGGTTGCCGCCGGCCGCCAACAGGCCTGCCGCGATGAATGGCGTGAGCCCACCGGAGAGCACCGTGCCGACCTGGTAGCCGAAGGACACGCCGCTGTAGCGCAGATGCAGCGGGAACTGCTCCGCGAACCACGCGGCCTGCGGGCCGTAGATGGAGTCGTGCAGGATGTTCAACCCGATGATGAGCACGATCGGTAGCAGGAACAGCGGACCGTTGTCGAGGAACCAGAAGAGCGGCCACACGAAGACGATGATCCCAATGGCACTGATCACGGTGATGCGCCGACGACCGACCCGATCGGACAACCAGCCCCAGAACGGTCCGGAGACGAGTCCGAGCGCTGCTGCGATCAGGATGGCGGCGAGGCCGGCCGCGGAGGCCGGCACGCCCCTGCGCGTCGTGAGGTAGCTCAGGATGTACACGGTCAGGATCACGAACAGCGCTGGCTGGACCAGGCGCAACCCGATCGTCACGAGAAGTGCGCGACGGTGGTGCAGCAGCACTTCCTTGATCGGGTTGCTGGCAACCCGCTCTTCGGCCTTGAGCTGCTTGAACTCGGGAGCGTCATCCACCCCGAGCCGGATGTAGAGGCCGATCGCGACCAGGAGCGCGCTCAGGAGGAAGGGAATGCGCCAGCCGAAGGACTGGAACTGCTCCGCAGACATGAG
>JAVECW010000063.1 GCA_030841285.1 Microbacteriaceae bacterium | reverse complement strand
GGACGAAGGCCGCGCAGCAGCGCGCGCAACGCGCCAACGGCACCAGGGGTGGAGCGCCACGCGCAGGCAACGCCAAGGTCAAGGTCAAGCCAGCGAAGGCGTCCGACTGGATCGCCGGGGCGCGCCTTCGTACGCTCCCACTGGCGATTGCTCCCGTCATCATCGGTGTCGGAGCAGCGGCTGTCGCGGATGGCGCCGGGGTCTGGCATCCCGTCCGGTCCGTCCTCTGTCTCGCTGTCGCGCTGCTGCTGCAGATCGGCGTCAACTATGCCAACGACTACTCGGACGGCATCCGCGGCACGGATGCCTACCGGGTCGGACCATCGCGCCTCACGGGCTCCGGCAAGGCGCGTCCGCGCACGGTGCTCGCCGTCGCGATCGCGTTCTTCGCGCTCGCCGCGGTCGCCGGCCTCGTGCTCGTGCTCCTCACGCAGCTGTGGTGGGTGCTGATCGTGGGCGCAGCCGCCATTGCTGCGGCCTGGTTCTACACGGGCGGCAAGCGGCCGTACGGGTACTTCGGGCTCGGCGAGGTCTTCGTCTTCGTATTCTTCGGCCTCGTCGCGACCGCGGGAACGACGTACCTGCTCTCCGGCGTGATCAACCAAGAGGCCTGGTACGGCGGAGTGGCGGCTGGGCTCATCGCCTGCGCTGTCCTGATGGTGAACAACATCCGCGACATCCAGGCGGATAGAGCGGCCGGCAAGCGGACGCTCGCTGTACTGATCGGAAGCACCGCATCACGCGTTGTCTTCTGCATCCTGCTGCTCGTGCCGTTCGGGATCCTCGCGCTCCTCGCGCTCTTCTACCCGATCGCATGGCTCGGCTTCTTCGCACTGCTCCTTGCCCTGCCCGCGTGCCTCATCACAATCACGGCGAAGACCTCGAAGGAACTCATCCTCGCCCTGCAGCTGACCAGCTTCACCGGCTTGGCTTTCGCCATCGCCCTGGGCGCAGCCTTCGCCTTCTAGGGGCAGAGCGGCGTTCTAGGTGCGGCGTGGCTCGTCGGTCGGTCCGGATGCCGCGTCGATGGCGGCATCCTCGACCTCGCCGTCGACGGTGACGATGGGCTTCTCCCGATTGCGCGATTCGTACAGTCCGAGCGCCACGGCCTCGCGCTGCTTGCGCAGCACGAGGAAGGAGAGGCACATCCCGATCAGCGCGGACGCGATCACGGCGATGGGCCAATCCACCTGGAGGAGCAGCAGGACAAGCAGCGGCACCGCGAAGAGCAGGAGCCGCAACACGGTGTACTTGACCCAGGGTGGCGTGGTCTTCACCCTGCAAGCCTACGTCGCGCACGGAGGCGAAGGCTGTGAGCAGGTGGCAATCCTCAGAGCTCCCGCGCTCTGCAGGCTCGTCGCGAGTTACGATTGACTCATGGTTCGCCTCTGGATCGTCTTGGGCGTCGTCGCCACGGTGTTCTACATCTATTCGGTGGTGGATTGCGCCCTGTTCGACGCCCGCCGAGTGCGCGGACTGTCCAAGCCGATGTGGATCCTCGTGATCGTGTTGTTCCCGATTATTGGCGGCATCCTGTGGTTCGTGGTCGGTCGGGGCAGGCGAAGCGCGATGCGTGGCGCGCGCACGGTCGCACCGGATGACGATCCCGAATTCCTCAACCGCCTCCGCCGCGACCGTGACCAGGAGGCGCGCATCCGCAAGCTCGAACAGGAACTCGCCGAACTCGACGACAACGGCGGAGAGAACGACCAAACCGGCCGCCGGGATGCATGATCCGGCGACGGGCGGCCCGGCCTCGGGCAGCCTGACTTCTGCTAGCCCGGCCACCGGCAATCCCGCCACTGATTCGTCGATCGCCCTTCTCATGGAGTTCGTGCGCCTCGGCGTGCGCGATGTCGTGCTGAGCCCCGGCTCTCGCTCCCAGGCGCTCGCTCTCGTTGCCGCGGAGCTTGAGCGCGTCGGCGCGATCCGCATGCATGTGCGTATCGACGAACGCGTGGGTGGGTTTCTCGCGCTGGGGCTCGCGGTCGAATCGGGCGTGCCGGCCCTGGTCATCACGACGAGCGGGACCGCAACCGCCAATCTGCACCCGGCCGTGCTCGAAGCGCACCACTCTGCGGTGCCGATGATCTTGCTGACCGCGGATCGGCCGGCCGAGCTGCGGGGCATCCGGTCCAACCAGACAACCATGCAGCCTGGCATGTACGCAGGCGCGATTCGTCTGCTTGAGGATGTCGCGGCGCCTGTCGGCGCGGCGGGCGAGGCCGATGCGGCGCGCGAGCTCGCCCGGACGGCGTTGGATGCCGCAACCGGCATACACACGCGGAACGCCGGCCCCGTGCAGCTGAACCTTGCGTACCGCGAGCCGCTCTCGGCGGCGGTACCCGACCTCAGCGTGGTCGTGACCGGGGTGGCCACACGAGAGGATGCCACCGCGGCTGGGGCTGCGAACGCCGAGTCCGCTGCGGCTCCGGATGCAGCTGCTGCGCCAGCCTCGCGTCCCGCGATCGTGCTCGCGCCCGGTCCGCGAACTCTCGTCGTCGCCGGGCACGGGGCAGGTCCCGAGGCAGAAGAAGTCGCGCGCTCCGGCGGATGGCCGCTCGCGGCCGAGGTCTCGAGTGGTGCACGCTTCGGCCCCAACCTCGTTGTGGCCTACCGCGAACTGCTTGCCGACGCCGACTTCGGCGGGCGCGTCGAGCGCGTCATCGTCTTCGGACACCCCACACTCAGCCGCGAGGTTCCTGGGCTCCTGACACGCGACGGGGTGGAGACCATCGTGGTCGCACCCGGTGGGGTCGAGGTCTACAACCCCGGCCGTCGCGCCGCGCAGATCGTGCGCGCGGTCTCGGTCGCTGAAGGCACGGATCCGTCGGCGCCCGTAGCGCGGGAGTGGGTCGGTCGCTGGGTGTTCGCGAGCCGGGGGATCGTTGACGAGAGCGAACGGGCATCTGCAGCGCTGGCATCCGCCCCCGACCTCGAGCAGGCGCGTTCGACCGACTCCGGGCGCAGGCTCGCCTTCGCCCGTTCCGAGCTGGCGGTCATGCGAGAGCCCGTCACGCGCCACATGCTCGTGAATGCGCTCTGGCGCTACACGTGGCCGCACGATCGCCTCCTGTTCGGTGCGTCGCGGCTGATCCGCGACGCCGACCGCGCCGTGCCTGGCAAGAAGATCCGCGTGCATGCGAATCGCGGCCTGGCAGGCATCGACGGTACGGTGGCCACCGCGATCGGCGTCGCGCTTGCGAGCGGGGGGAATGCGACACGGATGGCCGGGGTTGGTCCGGAGCTGAGCGCGGTATCGGATGTCGCGGAGGCGAGTGCGGCATCCGGCGTCACGCGCGTGCTGCTGGGTGACATCACGCTGCTGCATGACGTCGGGGCGCTGCTCTTCGGTGAGGGCGAGCGCCGCCCGCACCTCCAGGTCGTGGTCGGCAACGACGGTGGAGGCACGATCTTCGACGCGCTCGAGGTGGCATGGACAGCGCCCGCCGCTGCGCTCGACCGGGTGATGTACACGCCGCAGCGAGTGGACTTTGCCGCGCTTGCGACGGCGTATGGCTGGCACTACGCACGCGCGACGACGCGCGGCGAGCTCGACCAGGCGCTCTCCGCGCCAGCCGCGGGCGTCAGCATTCTTGAGGTCCCGCTCCCGCGTTGACCATGCGCAGAACCAAACGGAAGAGAAGCACATGAAGCGCGCCCTGATCGTCATCGACGTACAGAACGAATACGTCACAGGGGACATGCCCATCGAATATCCGTCGCTCGAGGTGAGCCTGCCGAATATCGGTGCCGCAATGGATGCCGCGAGTCGAGCTGGCATTCCAGTCGTCGTCGTTCAGCACGTTTCGCCAGAGGACTCGCCGATTTTCGCTCGGGGCAGCTACGGGGTCGCCGTCCACGAATCGGTGGCAGAGCGGGCGTTCGATCACAGCGTAGAGAAGGCGCTTCCGTCGAGCTTTGCCGGGACCGATCTGGATGCCTGGCTTGCGGCGCGTGAGATCGACACGATCACGATCGTCGGATACATGACGCAGCACTGCGATGAATCCACGGCGCGCGACGCCATGCACCGCGGCCTCGCAGTGGAGTTCCTGTCGGACGCAACGGGAACGCTCGACATGGCCAACGAGGCGGGAGCGTTGACGGCGAAGGACCTGCACAACGCGGTCCTCGCTGTGATGCAGTCGGGATTCGCTGCCGTCGCAACGACCGAGGAGTGGATCGCCGCCATCGACGGCGGGCCCGCGCTCGTGCGCTCGAACATCGTCGCCAGCCTGCGCCCGGCAAGTTAGCCGAAGGCCTCCACGATCGGGCGGAACTTCATCTTCGTCTCGGCCAGCTCGCGATCCGGATCGGAGTCCGCGACGATGCCGCAACCGGCATACGCCGTGAGGTTGCCGTTCGGTGAAACTTGCGCGCAGCGGAGAGCGATCGCCCACTCACCATCCCCGTCTGCCCCCACCCAGCCGACAGGCCCGGCGTAGCGTCCGCGGTCGAACGGTTCGAGTTCGTCGATGAGGTCGATCGCATCCGCGGTGGGTGCACCAGCGACCGCGGCCGTCGGGTGCAGCGCATCGATGAGGTCGAGCGACGTCGATCCGTCGTTCAGGTTGCCCGCGACATCCGTCGCTAGATGCCACAGGTTCGGCAGCTTGAGTGTGAACGGCAGCTCGCTCGTCGCGAGATCCGGGCTGTGGGGGCGCAGCGCGCCGAGGACGCTCTGCACGGCGAACGCGTGCTCGTCCTGGTCCTTGTGGCTCGTAGCGAGGGCGATTGCCGCGTCGTGATCGGAGTCCGCATCCGTTCCGCGCGCGATGGTGCCAGCGAGCACGCGTGCGCTGACGGCGCCGTGGTTGACCCGCACGAGCGTCTCGGGGCTCGACCCAACGAGGCCGTCGACCGCGTACGTCCAGCAGTCCGGGTAGCCGACTGCGAGACCGGAGAGAGCACGCCGCAGGTCGGACTCCAGCGGGAGGTGACCGACGAGATCCCTGGCGAGCACGACCTTGTTCAGGTCGTGTTCGCGAATGCGCGCGACCGCGTTGGCGACGGCGACGCGGTAGCCATCCGGGGTGAGCGAACCCGGCAGGATCGAGAGCCGGTACTCCGCTCCGAGCGGGGTGGGCTTGGGGGTCACCGGGGCTGCCGCGGGCGCATCGCTCGGCCTGATCCGCGTGATCCAGCTCGTGCCGCCGCGACGGCCGATGATGACCTCGGGAATGATGAGCACGCTCGTCAGCTCGCTCGTGTCGGAGAACGCGAACGTGCCGAAGGCAACGAGTCCAGTGCCTGGGGCGGCGATCGGGTCGTCCACAGTCGCAGACGCGACGAGTTCCTGCCAGGCGAGCGCGGCATCCCGCATGCGGTTTGGTCCGGAGAACTCCAGGCGCAGCGCCGTGCCGATACCTGCCAGGCCCTCGCCATTTCGCATCCACAGGAGCGGCGTGTGTGCGTCGAGGTACGGGATGAGTTGGCGGACATCGCCAAGGGGCGCCGTCTCGACACGCAGCTCGGCAACCAGGGACGCCTGAGCAGCGGTCGCTTGTGCACTCACCCACCAAGGCTACGCCCACCAACGCTGGGAAATCGCTTGCGAGACGCCTCTCAACCGCCGCCTAGACTTATCGGGTGAGTAAGGCCGATCTGACCAAGCAGCCTGGGCAAGTCGCTGCCATGTTCGATGAGGTTTCGACGCACTACGACCGCACCAATCTGGTGCTGTCGATGGGCAACGCGGCGCTCTGGCGCATCGCGACGACCAGGGCCGTCAAGCCACAGCCGGGCGAGCGCATTCTCGATGTCGCTGCAGGCACGGGCACCTCGAGCGTTGCGCTCACCAAGACTGGCGCGCGCGTCATCGCCGCCGATTTCTCACCGGGAATGATCGAGGTCGGCCGGGCTCGCCGGGCAGGCAACTCGTTCGTCGAATTCGTGCAGGCGGATGCCACCCGACTGCCATTCGAGACCGCCGAATTCGACGCCGTCACCATCTCGTTCGGCCTCCGCAACGTCGTCGACCCACGCGCGGCCATCGCCGAGTTCTATCGGGTGACGAAGCCGGGTGGTCGGCTCGTCATCTGCGAGTTCTCCCGGCCGCCGCTCGCGCTCGTTCGGCAGGCATACTTCGCGTATCTCAGGTACGGGATGCCGTTCCTCGTCAAGCTGGCGAGCTCGCATCCGGTCGCGTACGAATACCTCATGGACTCGATCAAGGACTGGCCGCGCCAGCCCGTGCTCAACGAATGGCTCCGCGCCGCGGGCTATGAGCGCGTCGGATATCGCAATCTCACGGCAGGAATCGTTGCCCTGCATCGCGGCATCAAGCCGCTGGCAGAGGGGGAGTAGTGGCTTCACACGTTCCGGTTGTGCGGCGGGGCACCTCGCTCTCGAGCCAGGTCGGTCTCAGCGAACGGATCTTCGCGTCGAGCGAGGACAGGGCTTTCGCCGCCGCTGTCGACGCGGGCCTCGCCGAGGTGGAAGAGGGCCTGCACTCGGAGATGCGCTTCGCGGACAACCTCGCGGATGTCACCGCGCGCTACCTCCTGGAGGCGGGCGGCAAGCGCGTACGCCCCATGCTCACGCTCCTGGCCGCGCAACTCGGCGATGGCAACACGCCTCGCGTACTGACGGCGGCCGAAGCGATCGAGATCACGCACCTCGCCTCGCTCTATCACGACGATGTGATGGATGAGGCGCAGATGCGCCGCGGCGTCCCGAGCGCGCAGACCGTGTGGGGCAACTCCGTCGCCGTGCTCACGGGCGACCTGCTTTTTGCACGCGCGAGCAAGATGGTGGCCGGGCTCGGTGAGCGCGCCATCCACCTGCAGGCCGATACGTTCGAGCGCCTGTGCCTGGGCCAGCTGCACGAGACCATCGGCCCGGAGGAGGGCGAGGATCCGGTCGAGCACTACCTGCAGGTGCTTGCCGACAAGACCGGTTCACTCATCGCCGTCGCCGCACAGATGGGCGTCGTGTTCTCGAATGCGCCCGCAGAATATGAGCAGCCGGTGGTCACGTTCGGCGAGAAGATCGGCGTCGCATTCCAGCTCATCGACGACGTCATCGACCTCTCCGCCAAGGCGGAGGAGACCGGCAAGACCCCGGGAACCGACCTTCGGGCCGGGGTAGCAACGCTGCCCTTGCTCAGGCTCCGCGAGCGCGCCCGCACGGATCCGGCATCCGCTGAGCTGCTCGAAAGGCTCGAGCGCGACGTCATCGGCACGGACGACAGTGCCGTCGACACCGCCGCCGCGACCGCAGCGATCGCCGCGCTTCGCGACCACGAGGTGACCGCGCAGACCCTCGAGGAGGCGCACGGCTGGGCCCGCGACGCCGTCTCGGCGCTTGCGCCACTTCCTGACGGACCGGTCAGGAAGGCACTCACCCGCTTTGCCGACACCATTGTCGAGCGCTCGAGTTAGGACGAACTGCATGACCAAATTGCGACTGGCCATTGTTGGAGCTGGCCCGGCCGGAATCTACGCGGCGGACATCCTGCTGAAGGCCGAGCGCGGTTTCGACGTGTCGATCGACCTGTTCGAGCAGCTCCCGGCGCCGTACGGCCTGGTGCGCTACGGCGTCGCGCCGGACCACCCGCGGATCAAGGGCATCATCACGGCGTTGCGCGAAGTGATCGATCGTGGCGACATCCGCCTCTTCGGCAATGTCAACTTCGGCACCGACATCACGCTCGACGATCTGAAGAAGCACTACAACGCGGTCATCTTCGCGACAGGCGCGGTGCAGGATGCCGACCTCGACATCCCCGGCATGGACCTGGCGGGTTCGTATGGCGCGGCCGAGTTCGTGAGCTGGTTCGACGGGCACCCCGACGTGCCGCGCACCTGGCCGCTCGAGGCGAAGTCCGTCGCCGTGATCGGCAACGGCAACGTCGCATTGGATGTCTCACGCATGCTCGCCAAGCACGCTGACGACCTGCTGCCGACCGAGATCCCGGACAACGTCTACGAGATTCTCAAGTCGTCGCCGGTGACGGATGTGCACGTCTTCGGTCGCCGCGGGCCGGCGCAGGTGAAGTTCACGCCGCTCGAACTGCGTGAGCTCGGTGAGCTCAACGACGTCGACATGATCGTCTACGACGAAGATTTCGAGTACGACGAGGCCTCCCAGGCCGCAATCGCGAGCAACAAGCAGGTCATGGTCATCGACCGGGTGCTGCAGCAATGGCGGAAGCGCGAGGTCGGCGAGGCATCCCGCAGGCTGCACCTCCACTTCTACGCCAAACCGCTCGAGATCGTGGGCGACGAGAGCGGCCGCGTGGCCGCGATCAAGTACGAGCGCACGGCTCCGGATGGCGAGGGCGGCGTACGTGGGACGGGCGAGATCCGCGAGGTTGCCGTGGAGGCGGTTTATCGCGCGGTCGGATATTTCGGCTCGCCGCTCGATGGCATCCCGTACGACGAGAAGCACGGAGTCATCCCGAACCGCGAGGGCCAGGTCCTGCACACGAGCGACAACGCGCGCATGTACGGCGTCTACGCGACGGGGTGGATCAAGCGTGGGCCGGTCGGGCTGATCGGGCACACCAAGTCGGATGCCATGGAGACGATCAAGCACGTGATCAACGACCAGGGCAACTGGTGGACGCCGGTCGATCCTTCCGAGGAGTCGATCGTGGACCTGCTGCGCTCACGCGGCGTCGACTACACGAACCTCGACGGATGGCACGCGCTCGACCAGCACGAACTCGCGCTTGGCGACGCCCGCGGACGCACCCGCATCAAGGTCGTTCCGCGCGACGAGATGATCGCGGTCTCGAACAAGCGCGAGTAGCGGCTAGCGGAAGTTCACGAACTGCAGGGCGACATCCAGGTCCGCGCCTTTGAGCAGTGCCATGGTGGCCTGCAGGTCGTCGCGGCTCTTCGAGCTGACCCGCAGCTCGTCGCCCTGGATCTGGCTCTTGACGGATTTGGGCGCCTCGTCGCGGATGAGTTTCGAGATCTTCTTGGCGGCATCCTGCTCGATGCCGTTCTTGAGGCTGGCCTCGATGCGGAACTCCTTGCCGGAGGCGAACGGCTCGCCGACGTCGAGGCTGCGCAGCGAGATGCCTCGTTTGATGAGCTTGGATTCGAAGACCTCGAGCACGGCCTTGACGCGTTCTGCGGAGTTGGCCTTCATGAGCACCTTCTCGCCGCTCCACTCGATCGAGGCGCCGACATTCTTGAAGTCGTAGCGCTGCTCGACCTCCTTGTGGGCCTGGTTGAGGGCGTTGTCCGCCTCCATCTTGTCGACCTTGCTCACGACGTCAAACGATGAATCTGCCATGCCGCCAGTGTAGTTGCGAAGCGGTTGTACTGGCCCGGATGCGCCGCCGGGCATGGGCGTCCTGCGGCAAAGATCAGCAGATTTCACGAGATGGCTCCCGATGAGTATTCTTATCTAGCGCCTTCGGTCAGATGAATACATGTGGTCGGGTGCGCCTGGCGAGTTACCCTAGCGGCCAAAGGGATCTGACTGTAAATCAGACGGCTCAGCCTTCGGGGGTTCGAATCCCTCACTCGCCACACGCGAAACCCCACGAAATCCCTGTGATTCCGTGGGGTTTTTCGCTTCTCAGAGGGCTTTCTCCCACGAAACCCCCACAATCGTGTCGCGCGAGCCGGACTCATTGGGCTTCGTGCGAGCTCTGGCTTTCGGTGCACGTGCAACCTAGCGTTGGGCATGTCTCAAGGTCGGGACACAGTGTTTCGAAAGATTGATTTACGGAAGGTGTCGATCGTCGTCCCGTCCGCTCATCATCTCTCTGTACTGCCACTCAGGCGGCCGGAATGAAGGAGTCATCATGACCAAGATCAGCGTCTTTCAAAGCGTCACTCTCGACGGCGTCATGCAGGGCGTCGGGCGCAGCGATGAGGACGTTCGTTACGGGTTCAATCACGGTGGCTGGGGCACCGGCTACCAGGATGACGTCTCAATGCAGTTCGCGGGCGAGGGCATGTCCAAGACAGGCGCGCTCTTGTTCGGACATCGCACGTACGTCGATCTGCTCGGATTCTGGACGACGACCCCCGAGCCGAACCCGTTCGCCGATATCCTCGTGAGCTCGCAAAAGTACGTCGTTTCCCGCTCCGC
>JAVECW010000125.1 GCA_030841285.1 Microbacteriaceae bacterium | reverse complement strand
CCGTCGTGCCGTCCGACCCTGAGGTTGTCGCGCTGGGCAACGTCGTGCGTGAGCACCACGCGCGAATTCTGCCCGACGCGACTGAGCACCGTGAGCAGCACGTTCCGCTCCAGCGACTGCGCCTCGTCCACGATCACGAACGCATCGTGCAGCGACCGACCACGGATGTGTGTGAGCGGCAGCACCTCGAGGATCCCGCGATCCTGGATCTCATCGAGCACGTTTTGTGAGACCAGGGCGCCCAATGTGTCGAACACCGCTTGCCCCCACGGGCTCATCTTCTCGCCCTGGTCTCCGGGCAGGTAGCCGAGTTCCTGCCCACCGACCGCGTACAGCGGCCGAAAAACCATGATCTTCTTGTGCTGCTGTCGTTCGAGCACGGCCTCGAGTCCTGCGCAGAGGGCGAGCGCGGACTTCCCCGTACCTGCTCGACCCCCCAGCGACAGGATGCCGATTTCCGGGTCAAGCAGCATGTCGATCGCGAGCCGCTGCTCGGCCGAGCGCCCGTGGAGTCCGAAGACATCCCGGTCGCCGCGGACGAGCTTGAATTCGCGCTTGCCGGTCACGCGCCCGAGCGCCGATCCGCGATCCGAATGGATGACGAGCCCCGTGTTCACGGGAAGATCCTTGACCAGCCCAGACTGCATTCCCTCCTGCTCGTAGAGGTCAGCCATCTCGTTGGAACCCAGGGTGATTTCGGCCATGCCGGTCCAGCCAGAGTCGACGGCGAGCTCCGCCCGGTACTCGTCGGCCGCAAGACCGATCGAGGATGCCTTGACGCGCAGAGGCAGATCCTTCGACACGACGGTGACGGCGAGACCGTCATTCGCCAGGTTCTGGGCAACAGCGAGAATGCGGGAGTCGTTGTCGCCGAGTTGGAGTCCGCTCGGCAGCACCGACATGTTCGAGTGGTTCAGTTCGACCCGGAGCGATCCGCCATCCCCGACCGGAATCGGGAAGTCGAGACGTTCGTGGATGACACGAAGCTCGTCGAGGTTGCGCAGGGCCTGGCGGGCGAAGTATCCGATCTCCGGATCGTTTCGCTTGCGCTCGAGCTCGCTGATCACGACGACAGGAATCACGACAGAGTGCTCGGCAAACCGGAAGATCGCGCTCGGGTCAGACAGCAAGACCGAGGTATCCAATACATAGGTACGCTCGGTCTGGTCGATCTTTTCAGTTGTCTGTTCGGATCCCCGTTGCCGGGTCTCGTTCCCGTTGTTACCTGCCGGCAGTCGGGTTTCTAGTGCGGCCACAACCACTCCCACCCCGTGCGCGTGAAGCGCCCGGATTTGTTGGCGAGGCGGCCGGTGCGTTGCGAAACGAACTTACGTGGCCGTCTCGACCGGGCGCTGTGCCCGGTAAATCTGACGCTACGTCGGCGCGCAGGAATGCGTGGCACGACACGCCAGCTCCCGGGTTACGTTCGCGTGAAGCCCGACCCCCCTTGTGGGGACAACGCGCCGTACCGCCTTTAGTACGCGTTGGCGTAGGACAAAAAGGATGCCCGCAGCATCTCGAGCGTCTCGTCGCCCGTCGCCGCGTGCACGCTCAGTCGCACGGTCTGCCCACGCTTCGTCGCGGTCACCCCGTGATTGAACAAGGATGCCGTGAGCACGGTCAACTGCTCCGGCAGCGGTTCCAGGACGACGATGCCCGCGCGTTCGCTCGTGTCGCGCGAGGAGGTGACCGGAATGGCGAACTCGTCCGCGAGCGTGATCACGCGGTCGACCCGATCCGAGATCGCGCCTTGGATAGCGCCGACTCCGACCGCGTTGACTTCTTCGAGCGCCGCCGCAAACCGTGCCTCCGCGACAAAGTCCGGGTTGCTGGTGCTGAAGGCCCGCGCCGAATGCGCTGGCGAGACGACTTCATCCCACGGCTCAGCGACATCCGTGCCGGTGAACCCGCTGATCACGGGGGTGAGATTGTCAATTGCGCGCTCGCTGAGCGCGAGGAATCCCGTGCCCCAGCCCGCGCGCATCCATTTCTGGCCGCCGCTCGTCACGATGTCAGCAACCTGGTACGGCGCGTCGACGACTCCGAACCCCTGGATCGCATCGACGATCAGGAGGCGATCGCCGATCACCTGCCTGATGCCCTCGATGTCGGCCAGGTAGCCCGTGCGCGAGTCGACCAGGCTGACCGCAACTGCCGCGGTGGATGGCGTGACCTGTTCCCTGATCTGGCCGGGTGTGACCCTGCCGTGGTCGGTTTCCAACCACACCGGTGAGACGACATGGAGCGCCTCGGCGGCGCGCACGGCTGCAAACGTCACACTGGGGAACTCCCCGCGCGAGAGCAGCACTCCCCCCGTGAGCCCGAACATGGCATGCATGAGCCCCGTGCTCGTGTTGGGCTGGAAGACGATCTGGGCCGCAGGGAAGCCCGTCACGCCAGCGACAGCGGCGCGCATGCGCGCGTCCTCCTGCCGCACGCTCTCCAGGCTGCCGAAGCGCGCGCGGCTGAGGATCTCGCTGTGAGCGTTCGCCTCGGCGAGAACGACCGACGAGAGCGGCCCGATTCGGCCGTAGTCGAGATAGCCGGGTTCCTCAAGGAATCCGGACGCAAACTCTTCCACTGTGGTCATGCTGATCCTCCGCGCCCCATTCTGGCAGTACGCGGGCGGGCCTGGCTCAATCTTGGGTCAGCTGCCGAAGCGGCGCTGCCTTCGGGAGTAGTCGCGCACGGCGCGCAGGAAGTCCACCTCGCGCAGGTCCGGCCCGAGCGCCTCGACGAAGTAGAACTCGCTGTGTGCGCTTTGCCAGAGCATGAAGTCGCTCAACCGCTGCTCCCCCGAGGTACGGATGACGAGGTCCGGATCCGGCTGGCCTCCCGTGTACAGGTGCTCGCCGATCAGGTCAGGGGTGAGCAGGTCGGCGAGGGTCTCGAGGCTGCCTCCTTCGGCATGGTGGGCGGCGACGATGCTGCGCATCGCATCCGTGATCTCCTTGCGGCCTCCATAGCCGACCGCGAGGTTGACGTGCAGCCCGCTCTTGGATGCTGTGCGCAGCTCGGCCGCGGACAGCGCGGAAACGAGCGACTCGGGTAGCCCGACATCCGAACCCACGTGCTGAACGCGCCAGTTGCGGTAATGGGACAGATCTTCGGCGAGCTCGGAGATGATCTCGACCAGATCCGTGAGCTCGCCACTCGATCGATTCGTCAGGTTGTCGGAAGAGAGCAGGTAAAGCGTAACGACCGACACGCCAAGCTCGTCGCACCACTCCAGGAACTCGCGCATCTTCGCGGCGCCGGCCCGGTGCCCGTGCGCGACCGTTTGCAAGCCGAGCTGGCGGGCCCACCTGCGGTTGCCATCGATGATCATGGCCACGTGGCCTGGCACAGTGGCGCCGGTCAGATCGCGCCGCAGCCGCCTCTGGTACAGGCCATACAGAAGTCCGCGACCGAGAGGAGTTTGCCGCTTGCTCACACCGTTACGTTAGCCCACGCCCCCGAGCACGACTCACAGCCAGCGGTCTTGACGTGTCCCGTATCCTTGCAGCATGACCGCGCGCAAGCCTCAAGAACGCGAGGACGTGGCAGGGCACCTACGCGAACCGGAGACGACTCTCGACGCCGCAGATGCCGCCGTCGCCGCCGACGAGGCGCACGGTCCCGACCTTCCCAACATCCCGTTCATCGACGCCTCGGATGCAACCCATGTCGCGGATGCAACGGATGTCGCGGCTGCAACTCATGTCGCGGATGCAACGGATGTCGCGGCAGCAACTCATATCGCGGATGCCGCTGTCGAGACCAAGCCGACCTGGCGGGGGTGGATACACGCTGGCACGTTTCCCCTGACCATCGTGGCAGGCATCGTGCTCATCAGCCTCGCCGAGGGCGCGGCCGCGAAGTGGACCTCCACCGTATTCACGCTCACGTCGATGCTGCTCTTCGGCAGCTCCGCGCTCTACCACCGGATCGACTGGCGACCGCGCGCCAAGGTCGTTCTCAAGCGGATCGACCACGCCAACATCTTCCTGCTGATCGCGGGGACGTACACGCCGCTCGCGATCCTCGCGCTGCCGCCAGGCAAGGGCATCCTGTTGCTCAGCCTGGTCTGGGCGGGCGCCCTGGTCGGCATCGGCTTCAGGGTGTTCTGGATCGGCGCACCGCGCTGGCTCTACGTTCCGATCTACCTGGCCCTCGGCTGGGCGGCCATGATGTACGTGGGCGACATGCTCGCCGCCAACCCCGCGATGATGATTCTCGTGGTCGTTGGCGGGCTCATGTACACGGCCGGTGCCATCATCTACGCCCTCAAGAAGCCCAATCCGTTTCCCGGCACGTTTGGCTTCCACGAGATCTTCCACACCCTGACGGTGCTCGCTTTCCTCTGCCACTGGACCGCGACGCTGCTGATCGCCATCCACCCCGTATACAACGTCGGCTAGGTAGCCCGCGCAAGCCAGCCGGGGCCACGCACCCCAAGGCTCAGGGGGCGGTATCGTCCTCTGGGCCGCCCTTGCCGGCCTGCTCGGCGTCGAGCTTCTCCCTGATCTCCTCGCGGTAACGGATCCGCCGGATGCGACGGACCATGTCGAGCGCAAGGAGCACGCTGACCACGGCGATCAGGAAGATGGCGCCGAACCCGAAGACGCCCGGCGTCACCGAGTCGGCGGGTGGAATCGAGGGCGTCGGCGACGGGGTGGCCAGGTGAACCACTACCTCCGACCAGGCGTGCAGCACGGCGTTGGCGATCAAGCCTCGTCCTCAATCCCCGCGAACAGGTCGGTCTCCGGCATGGTGGTCTTCACTTTCGAGTCGATCAGCTGGAAGTCTTCGTACGGCCACGCGAGCCGCAACACGTGGTTCGGCCAGAAAAACGAGGCGCTGTCTGGCGCGACCTGGCTCGCGTGCGAGCGCAGCGCGGCATCCCTCGCGTCAAAGAACTGTGCCGCGGGCACCTGAGTCGTGGCGAGGTACGGGCGCTCGGCCATCCAGGGGCGCATCTCCTCCATCCGCACGAGCAACGGTGACTCCGGCTCGTGCTCAAGCATGGCCGCATAGACGCTGTTGAAGCGCTTCGAGTTCATGATGCGGTCGTAGTAGAGCTTGGACACTTGCCATGGTGCGCCGGCATCCGAAAACCGCTCCGGATCGGCCGCAGCCGCGTATGCCTCAACGCCGATGACATGGCTGCGAATGTGATCGGGGTGCGGGTAGCCGCCGTTCTCGTCATAGGTCACCATCACGTGCGGCCTGAACTCACGAACGAGGCGCACGAGCGGCTCGACGGATGTCTCGAGCGGGATGGAGGCAAACGAGCCGGGTGGCAGCGATCCGTCCTCGCGCGCCATGCCGGAGTCGGCGTAGCCGAGCCAGCGGTGCTGGATGCCGAGCACCGCCTGTGCGGCCGCCATCTCGCGACGACGCAAGCCAGGGAGGTCGCGCTTGGCCATGGCCAGATTCGGGAGATCTTCGTTGAGGATGTCTCCACGCTCGCCGCCCGTAGCGCTGACGACCATGACTTCGGCGCCGAGGTCGACGTAATACGCGTACGTCGCCGCGCCCTTGCTCGACTCGTCGTCGGGATGCGCGTGTACCGCCATCAATCGCCGTGTCACCAGCCGGTCACCGCTCTCAGAATTAACTCCTAGTCTTGGATGACAAGCCTAATCGTTCGAGGCGACACTCATCCGGACAAGGAGTTTCAGTGCGGGGTGCACCGTGGCGGTAACGGAGGAGCTCGCCGGCAGGTATGGGCGAACCCGCAGCCGACTCCGCCGGGATCGCTGGTGGATCGCCGGCGCCGCTGTCGCGTTCGTTGCCGTCTTCGCGGCGTGGGTCGTCTGGGCTGGCTACGACGGAACATCGGCCACCCTTGAAGAGACGGATACCGCGTACACGATCCACGATGCGCATTCTGTGAGCGTGTCGTTCACGATCAATACGGCTCCAGGGCAGCCAGTCTCCTGCGCTGTGGAAGCAATGGACGCGACATTTGCGATCGTGGGCTGGAAGATCGTCTCGTACCCGGCCTCAGATCAACAGGTGACCAGCCATACTGAGACCGTCTTAACCACGGAACTCGCCACCACGGGGTTGATTTCCCAGTGCTGGCTGACCTAGGATGCTTCGATACGCCCTGACGGATACGTCGGGGCGTCGGTTATATGCCCCCAAGCCTGCGCCATAGGCGCGAAGGAGTTCATCATGTCACAGGAGACACAGGTCACCTTCCTGACCCAGGACGCACATGACCGGCTCGCCGCGGAACTGAACGAACTCAGCACCGTGGGAAGGACCGAGATCGCCAAGCGGATCGAATCGGCACGCGAAGAGGGCGACCTCAAGGAGAATGGCGGCTACCACGCCGCCAAGGACGAGCAGGGCAAGATCGAGGCGCGCATCGTGCAGCTCACCCAGCTGTTGCGCTCGGCATCGGTCGGTGCTGCTCCGGAGAGCCACGGCGTGGTCGAGCCCGGGACCGTCATCACCGCGACCATCGCGGGCGACGAAAGCATCTTCCTCATCGGTAACCGCGAAATCGCGGGCAACAGCAACCTCTCGGTCTACAGCGAGCAGAGCCCGCTCGGCTCCGCCATCCTCGGCCTCAAAATGGGCGAGTCAACCAGCTACACGACGCCGAACGGCAAGGAAATCGCCGTGACCGTCACCAAGGTCGAGACGTACCTCGGGCAGTAACTTACTCGTCCGCAAGAACCGGGTCGTACCCGGCCGCGCGCAGCACTTCGATGACCTCGCGCCGGTGATCCGGACCGCGCGTCTCGACGCTCACGTCGAGTTCCACCTGACTGAGCTGCAGTCCGTGGCCGTGCCGGGTGTGCAGCACCTCGACGACGTTGGCGTTCGCTTCGGCGAGGAGCTCGGCCGTGCGAGCGAGCTGGCCTGGGCGATCCGGCAGCATGATCTTGAGCTTGAGGTACCGGTCTGACGCAGAGAGGCCGTGGCTGATCACGCGTTGCATGAGCAGCGGATCGATATTGCCGCCGGACAGGATGGCGACGGTCGGGCCGGTGGCGGTCACCTTGCCGGAGAGGATCGCGGCAACGGCGACAGCGCCGGCCGGCTCGACGACGAGCTTGGCGCGCTCGAGCAGCATGAGCAGGGCGCGCGCGATGTCATCCTCGGCGACCGTGACGACCTCGTCGACGGCGTCGCGGATGATGTCGAAGTTGAGCGCGCCGGGCTTACTCACCGCGATGCCGTCCGCGATAGTGGCCGCCATGACGATCTCGGTGGGCTTGCCCGCCGTGAGTGACGGCGGGTATGCGGCCGCGTTCTCCGCCTGCACACCGATCACGCGCACGGTGCGCCCTTCGCGTGCCGCGCGCAGCTTGATGGCGCTCGCGACACCGGCGATGAGTCCGCCGCCACCGATCGGCACGATCACGGTCTCAAGGTCGGGAACCTGGTCATAGATCTCGAGGCCCAGCGTCGCCTGGCCCGTGATGACATCCTTGTGATCGAAGGGCGGGATCAACACGGCACCCGTCTCGGCGGCGAATTCCGCCGCCGCCCGCAGAGGCTCATCCACCGTGTTGCCGCGCAGCACGACATCCGCACCATAGTCACGAGTGGCCTGCAGCTTGGGCAGCGCGACCCCGAGTGGCATGAAGATCGTGGCCTTGATCCCGAGTTCGCGTGCAGCGAAGGCGACGCCTTGCGCGTGATTGCCCGCCGACGCTGCGACCACGCCGCGCGCGCGTTCCTCGGCGGTCAGCTGCACCATGCGGTTGTACGCGCCCCGAATCTTGTACGAGCCCGTGCGTTGCAGGTTTTCGCACTTGAGGAAGACAGGGGCACCGAGCACTTCCGTCAAGTAGCGGGAGCTCTCCATGGGCGTGAGGTCGGCGACGCGAGAGACCACGTCGCGCGCGGCCTCGATCTCGTCGAGTGTCGGGCCAGCAAACGGGGTACGAGCCATTCCGGTCGAGGTAGCCACCCGATTAGTCTATTGGCGAGTGCATTCCTGAGCCGGTATGTCTTCCCAGCTAGAGGCTGGGACTGCGTGGCACGGTCCGCCAGAGCGGAGCGGATGTCTTAGCCGGCGGCCTTGGAGCACCACCCGGCCGTTCCTGCCGCCATGTGCCGCCCGAGACGTAGCCGATCATGACGTTCAGCACGGCTACCAGTGGCACGGCGAACAGCGCTCCAGGGATTCCGGCCACCAACGACCCCGCAGCCACGACGAGCACGACGGCGAGTGGATGGACCTTGACCGCCGTGCCCATGATGAGCGGCTGAAGCACATGGCCCTCGACCTGCTGGACAAGCAGCACGACGCCGAGCATGACCAGCGCGGCAACCCAGCCGTTATAGATAAGAGCGATGACGACGGCGAGCGCTCCCGTGATGACCGCGCCGACGATCGGAATGAATGAGCCGAGGAAGACGAGAACTGCAATCGGGATCACGAGCGGCAATTGCAGGATGAACGCGCCCAGCCCGATGCCGACCGCATCGATCGACGCGACCAGGATCTGCACGCGCACGAAGTTGACGAGCGTGGCCCAGCCAGCCGTGCCTGCGCCGTCGACCGCCGGGCGAGCGCGCCTCGGGAAGATACGAACGATCCACGACCAGATGCCCTTGCCGTCGATCAATATGAACAATGTGCTGAACAGCGTCAGGAGCACGCCGGCGAGCACATGGCCCAGAGTCGCGCCGATCGAGAGTGCCCCCGAGATGAAGACCTGGCTGTCCCGCTGTAGCGATGTCCATAGCTGCGCGAGGTACTGGTCGATCTGGGCCTGGGTGAGGTCGAGCGGCCCCGTCGTCAGCCACGAACGGAAGTCGTTGTACGCCGCGACGCTCTGGTCCCGCAGGTGGCTTGATTCCGAGCGCACCTGGAAGACGACGAGATAGACGAGAGCGCCGACGATCAGGATGAGCGCGAGCATGGCGGTGACGATCGCGAGCCAGCGCGGCCATCGATGCCGATGCAGGAAGGCGACGAACGGCACGAGCAGTGCGGAGACGAGCACCGCGATGAGCACCGGAATGACGATCAGACGAAGCTGGATGATCAGGAAGACGATCACCGCGATGACCCCACCGATCACCAGCAGTCTCCACGACCACGCACCGGCGACCCGCACCCCGCGCGGCACCGACTCGTCGACGGGGCCAGGCACGTCGACCTCGTCTTGGATCTTCCGCCTGACCAGGAAGAACCCTCCCCGCGCGCCCGTGCGGGGCCCGTGGTTCGGGATTCTGCTGTCCGAGTCAGGCACGCGCCCAGTCTAGGGGCCGAGGCGCCACCCGTGACTAGATCGGGCCGACTGTGACGGGGGCGCCGCTGAACTCGAGGTGCACGGCCTCACCCGGAGCCGGGACGAGTCGCGCCGAGTGCTGGAGAGCGATCACGCTTCCATCCTCGAGGCGAACGTTGGTGCGCCGGAGCGAGCCGAGGAAGCTCGATGTCACGACAGTGGCCGGGATGCCGGATGAGGACAGCGTGACGTGCTCGGGGCGAAGGTAGACGCGTACGGCGCCATCCGGTGCATCCGGCTGCACCAGGGGCAGCCGCTGGCCGAGCAACTCGACAGTGCCGCCACTGACAACCCCGGGGACGCGATTGGTGAGTCCCACGAATTCGGCGACGAACGGACTCGCCGGCTCGCTGTACAGCTCCTCGGGCGTACCGATCTGCTCGATGTTGCCCGCACGCATGACCGCGACGCGGTCCGCAATCGCGAGCGCCTCCTCTTGGTCGTGAGTGACGAAGAGCGTCGTGATGCTGAGCTCGGTCTGGATCCTGCGGATCTCCTCGCGCAATTGCACGCGCACCTTCGCGTCGAGCGCCGACAGCGGCTCGTCGAGCAGCAGCACGCGCGGGCGGGTGACCAGCGCCCGCGCAAGGGCAACCCGCTGCTGCTGCCCGCCGGAGAGCTGGTGCGCGTAGCGTGCGCCGAGGTGGCCGAGCCCGACCATGTCGAGGGCTTCCTGAGCGCGCCGCGTGCGGTCGGCGCTGGCGACCTTGCGCATCTCCAGACCGAACTCCACGTTCTGCAGCACGGTCATGTGCGGGAACAGCGAGTACGACTGGAAGACCATGCCGATGTCGCGCTTGTTCACGGGAACGCTGGCGACGTCCTCGCCGTCGATCCGGATGCTCCCGCTGGTGATCCGCTCGAGCCCCGACAGCGAACGCAGCACCGTCGTCTTGCCGCAACCGGACGGCCCGAGCAGCGCGATGAACTCCCCCGGCTTCATGGTGAGATTCACCCCGGTGAGCGCTCGGCTCGAGCCGTAGTCCTTCACGACGTCGACCAGTTCGACGGTCGCCCCGGGGTGGGTCACATACTGGGCCATGCTGTCCGTCGTGATGTCGATGGTGGTCATGCCTCGTCCTTGTTTCGGGGGCGGATGGCGCCGAAGCGCCCGATGATGAGAAGAAGCACGAACCCGAACAGCAGCGCCAGCAGTGAGAAGATCACCGCGACATAGGGGTCACCGTGCTCGACCTGCACGAGGCCGGTCTGGAAGGTGGTGCGGCC
>JAVECW010000117.1 GCA_030841285.1 Microbacteriaceae bacterium | reverse complement strand
GCTGTAAGCAATGCGCTCCCACTGTTGCTTGCGATCGACATGTCCCGGTTCGATGTCATCGTGATCGTGCTCGGCGGAAACGACGCCGTCAGGCTGATGTCGGTGCGGATCTGGCGTAAACGATTCGCCGCGGTCCTTGGCGGCGTCCAGCAGAAGTCTTTAGGACCACCCCGAACGTTTGTGACCGGAATTCCACCGATCGATTTCGTCCCCGGGTTCGAAACACGGCTCGGCAAGATCATCGCGGCTCATGCGATGGAGATGAACAGCGCAACCGCTCGGCTGTGCGGCACCGTCAACGCCACCTACATCCCTCTGCCCGGAATCGAACCGGAAAACGAGTTGGGCGTTCGCGACGGTCAAACATATCGAAAGTGGGCGGACGCCATCGCAGACATCATCGCGCCACAACTCGACGACCTCAAAACACAACCACGATCTCACCAGCGGCGTTCGCATCCCAGCTAGCCTTAGGCGCCGCCAGCGCAAGGCGCCTCGGGGCTCAGGTGTCTGCGCGCGCTGCAGATACCTCACCGGGGCCGTCAACGGGGGATGTCCGCCGGCGTTTCGCTTCGGCGGCGCGCCGCCCGAACTCGATCGCTGCGACCGAGCCGGTCACACCGGCACCGAGGGCGAAAAGACCGCCGAGAATGCCCCACCGCTTCTTGCCGAAGGCGGCATCCACGGAGAAGATCCCTGGGCCGTCGGTGGCGAGGGCCGTGACGACGGCAATCAGCACCGCGTTGAATTCGAACCCACCACTCGAGTTCCAGATGCCGTTCTTCCAGTGCACTTTGCGGATTGCCGTGACCATGCTCGCGGTGAGTGCGGCGCTGGCTAGGGGGGTGGCTGCGCCAGCCGCGAGGGCGGCGCCGCCTAGAGTCTCAGAGAGTGCGGCAGCGCGGGCTTGAATCGGCGCGGGCTCCATGTCCAGGCTCACCATCATCTGCTCGGTGCCGCCCAGGCCAGGGCCGCCGAAGGAGCCGCGCAACTTCTGCAGGCCGTGCGCGACGAACAGTCCGCCTACAACGAGACGAACGAAGAGTTTCCCTGTTCCATCGATCATGCTGCGAAGGCTACGCGCGACAGGCGAGTTGCGACAGGTGCGTTCGCCATTTTCGTCTTCGCCGCGCCTTCTCCGATTCGCTGGCAGGACCCCGAGAATCAAGCCGAATTCTGGTGCGACATTAGCGTGAAAGCGGTGACACGTCTATGCGGCTCCGCTGACGGGTTGGGCGGCGTCGATGAGCGTTACCGCTGCGGCTCTCGCGTGCGCGGCAGCATCCGGTGTTCCCGAGATAGCAGCCGTCGTCTGCGCGCCCTCGGCCAGAATCGCGAGCTGAGCAGCGAGCGACGGGGGTCCGCCGGCCTCGGCCACGAGTGATGAGACGTATCGCTGGAACGACGACTTCTGTTCGCGTGCCGCCTTTGCGATCTCCGGTGAGATGGAACCGAGCTCACCGAACGAGTTGATGAACGCGCAGCCACGGAAGTCGTCCTGGCGGAACCAGCCGTTGAGGAAGTCGTAAATCGCGAGCAGCTTGTCGCGCGGGGTTCGCGCTGCGGCTGAGGCCGCTGCGATCCCGTCGTCCCACTGCCGCCCTCGGTAGTGCAGCACCTCGTTGAGGAGCACGTCCTTCGAACCGAAAGCGGAGTACAGCTTCTTCAGCGAGATACCCGCCTCGTTGCGCACGGCGTCCATCCCCACGGCCTGAATGCCGCGGCTGTAGAAAAGACGGTCCGCCGCCTCAATCACGTTGCTCCGCGTTGCTTCATCGTCGATCATGTCTTGCCCCCTGGCCCTTGCGCTGAGAACGAACGTTCTCTAGTGTAGTCACCATGACCGGAGAACGATCGTTCTCCGACTTTCGGCTAAGGAGCAAGGCAATGTCATACATCACCGTTGGCAACGAAAACACGACGAACATCGAGCTGTACTACGAAGATCATGGAGTGGGCCAGCCCGTCGTCCTCATTCACGGCTATCCGCTTGACGGATCGTCCTGGGAGCGCCAGACGCGCGAACTGCTCGCTTCGGGCTACCGCGTCATTACCTACGACCGTCGAGGTTTCGGCAAGTCGAGCAAGGTCGAAGTGGGGTACGACTACGACACGTTCGCTGCCGATCTGAACACCGTGCTGCAGACCCTCGACCTGTCGAACGTGATCCTCGTCGGCTTCTCGATGGGCACGGGCGAGCTTGCGCGCTACGTCGCGAAGTTCGGCAGCGACCGCGTCGCAAAGCTCGCGTTCCTCGCACCGCTGGAACCATTCCTCGTTCAAGCCGAGGGCAACCCCACGGGTGTTCCGCAGGCCGTGTTCGACGAGATCGAGGCCGCAGCCAAGGGGGACCGCTTCGCCTGGTTCACCGGCTTCTACCAGAACTTCTACAATCTCGACGAGAACCTCGGTTCGCGCATCAGCCAGGAAGCGGTGACCGCGAGTTGGAACACCGCCACCGTCAGCGCCCCGGTCGCCGCATACGCGGTCGTGGCAACCTGGATCGAAGACTTCCGGGCCGACGTGGCCGCTGTGCGCGCCTCCGGAAAGCCGAGCCTCATCCTCCAGGGCACCGCCGACCGCATCCTGCCGATCGATTCGACAGGTCGGCCGTTCCACGCAGCGTTCCCCGAGGCCGAGTATGTCGAGATCGACGGGGCGCCCCACGGCCTGCTCTGGACCCACTCGGACGAGGTCAACAAGGCTCTCCTCCCGTTCGTCACGAAGTAGCCCACAGACGCGTTATAGCGCAGCGTCACCCGATGTCGATACGACACGGGTGACGCTGCGTGGGGAGTAGGCCAGGTAGCGTGCAAGAGCTTGACCTGCACGGATCGTCTGTTTCAGACAAAGCGTCCGAGCATTATCCGGCAAAATTGGTGCGCCTTTATGCAACGAAGGTGGCCCGTTGCTTCGTGCCAGCCGCCTGAAGGCGTCGGCCGTATCCAGCGGCGAAAAGCGCGAGTGCGATGGCTGTGACTGCCGCCCCGACGGCGGGGATGGCTTCGACACCCCCGAGCGCGAGCGCTGCGGTGCCGAGCGGCGGGGCGATGGCAATCCCGACATACATCGCCGTCGAGTACCAGGAGAGGGCGACCGCCGCGGCATCCGGGTTGACGTGGACGAGTCTGTGTTGAACTGGAATCGCGATGGCGAAGGCGGCGATCCCCCACACCGCGAAGACGACGACGGATCCGACGAACGAGGATTCGACGAACGGGAGCACAAGGAGGGCGATGACCTGCCCGCTGAGTGCCACGAGTGCCGTCGTTCGGTTGCCGAACCGATCCGTGAGGGGACCCGCGATCACGTTTCCGATGACGCCGGCGACCCCACACGCAAGAAACAGGATGGCAAGCAGATTGCCGGATCCACCGGTCGACGCATGAGTGACGGATGCGCTGAAGATGTAGACGACGTTGAACCCCGCGATCATCAGGAGGGTCGTACCGAGGGGTGCAAGCACGCGCAGGTCGGCCAGGGGCAGGAGTCGCTGCCTCAGCGTGATGGCCGGCCCGATAGGGACCCCTCGCGCCACGAACGGTATGGCGACAACGAGCACGACCGCGATGCCGACTAAAGCCAGGAGGGGCAGTCGCCAACCTGCGACGCCGCCGAGGGCTGTTCCGAATGGCGACCCCACCGCTGTGGCGAGGGTGAAACCCGCGCCGACGATCGCGAGGGCGCGACCACGCTGCGCCGGGCGCGCGATCGACGCGGCCGCTGCGGCGGCGGTGGGTACGAGGGCGGCGCCGCCCAGCCCAGAGAAGGTACGCCCGATAAGGAAGATTGGGAGGCTCGTTGCTGACACGGCGATTGCGCCACCCAGTGCGAATACCGCCAGGCCCGCCGCCATAAGCACCGAGCGCGGCACGCGGGGCAGCAGCACAGACACGGCGGGCGCGGCGACTGCCACGACGAGCGAATATGACGTAATCGAGAAGCTGACCTCTGTGGGCGTGGCAGCAAGGCTTGTTGCGATGCCGGGCAAGAGACCGGCAATAACATATGCGTTCGTGCCGACGACGAACAGGGCGAGAGCGAGCACGAGAAGGGTCGGAGTGGTCCTGCGGTAGGATTGTTTGACAAACGTCATACGGTTAACGTAGGCATCTGTTTGATGCTTGTCAAACAATCGCGGCAATCGAGGACGGGATGTGGTGAAAATGACATCGGCTGAGTATCCGGCTCCTGAAATGTCCGAGGTGCAGCTCGTCGACATCCTGCGCGCCGTGGCCGACCCGATTCGATTGGAGATCGTACGGGTGCTCGCGGATGGCGAGCCGCACTCCAAGCACGAGGACGAATGGGGCTTCGATGTGCACAAGTCGACGCTGTCGCACCATTTCAAGGCGCTCCGCGAGGGCGGCGTTACGCTCACGACCGTGAGCGGCCGAACGCACGTAATCCAGCTCCGCCGCCGCGAACTCGATAAGAAGTTCCCCGGGCTGATTGATGCGCTCGTCACGGAGGGGCCGTCGTGACATGCGGTATCAACCGCGACTCGGCTCCCGCCGGCGCAGGTGCAGGGTTCGCTCTGGATTTGCCCGTGCACAACCGGGCCAGTCTTACGGTCGATTAGCCCGCTGAGAAGGACGCCTCGCTCACGTCCTTGCGCGAAACCGTCAGGTAGCCGACCAGCGCGGCGATCGCGAGGGTCAACACCAGGGCCACCAGTCCGCTGCCCACACCGACGCCGCTAGCGCTCGTCGGCTTGCCGAGCCAGTCGGCGACGGATGCGCCGAGCGGCCGGGTTACGACGTAGGCGAACCAGAACGCGAGGACCCCGTTCATCCGGAACCGGAAGAACCCGATCGTCGGGATCGCGATGATCACGGCGAAGAGGACCGCGGATGCCAGGTAGCCGAGATTAAGACTGATGGAGGTCAGGTCACCGGCCGCGGTGCCGAGAGCGAAGGTCGTCACCACCGTGAGCCAGTAGAAGATCTCGCGGCGGCTCGTGGTGACGGAGTGGATCGACAGCCCACCTTCCACCCGGTGCCAGACGAGGAAGATGATGGCGAGCGTCGCAGCAAACAGGATGACCGAGGCGACGTACGGGACGCCGAATCCGACATGGAGCACATCGGCGGCCATGGTCCCGAAGACACCGACCATCACCACGGCGAGCCAGTACGCCCACGCGACGTAGCGGCGCATCCGGAGCTGGATGATCATCGCGATGGCGAACCCGATGAATCCGATGATGACCGCGGTGACCGGCGGCATGACGTTCACCATGAAGTCGCTCGTGGATTCGCCCATTGCGGTGGAGAGGGCCTTGATGACCCAAAAGTAGACGGTGATCTGCGGCACACGCACGGCGGCACTGCGCGCGGTATCCACGGCGCTCATCACGCGGTTACGCCCGTGACCGTCGTCGCACGACAATGGCACGCACGATGACGGGAACGACGGAGACTACGACGATGCCGACGAGGACGACGTCGATGTAGCGAGAAACGACGGCGGTGACTCCGGGGATGTGAGCGAGCCAGTAGCCGAGCAGGATCATGATGATCGCCCAGCCGACCGCACCGACAGTGTTGTACGCGATGAAGACGCGGCGCCGCATCTTGCCCACCCCTGCCGCGACCGGGGCGAAGGTACGCACGACCGGAACCAGCCGGGCGACCGTGACCGCCGCGGGACCGAACCGATCAAAGAACCCCTGCGTTCGGGTCACGCTGCGGCGACTGAACAGGCCGGACTCCCGACGTTCGAAGATCGCCGGGCCGGATCTGCGCCCGATCAGGTACCCCAGTTGGTCCCCGAGGAATGCGGACGCGGCAACCGCGACTACCACCACCCACAGCGGCTGCCTGACAGCGCCGCTCAACGTCAGAACGCCGGTGAAGAACAGGAGAGTGTCGCCGGGTAGAAAGAACCCGACCAGCAGTCCGGTCTCGGCGAACACCGCCCCACACACGATGAGCAGCCCCCAGGCTCCCGCAGCGGTGATGATGGATTGTGGGTCAAGTAGTCCGGTAAGCACACTCCATCCTGCGCGACGTTCTCTAAGAATTTTCCAAGACGACCGCGGCGACGTAGATTGCTCGGATGCGACATCCAACCCTGCTCCTGATCGAGGACGACCCGAAGCTGGGTCCTCTCATCGAACAGGTGCTCGCCGAAAGCTACACCGTCACGCGCATCCCCGATGGGACCGTGGGGCTCGAGACGGCCTCAACCGGCGAATTCGACGTAATGGTCATCGATCGCCGCCTTCCCGGTATCGACGGCCGAAGCCTTGTCTCGACAATTCGCTCTCGCAGGATCTCTACACCGGTCCTGATGCTCACCGCCCTCGGAACCGTCGGGGACCGGGTGGAAGGGCTGGATGCGGGAGCCAACGACTACCTGGTCAAGCCATTCGAGTTCGACGAACTCCTCGCTCGCCTTCGGGCACTGCTGCGCACCTTCGCCGACGTCGATGATGCGATCGCGATCGGCGAGTGGGAGTTCCACCCGTCGAGCCGCAGCATCCACTCCCCATACAGCGGGAGCATCCAGCTCACGGCGCGGGAGAGCGACCTTCTGCAGTTGCTCGCCGAACAGCCTCTGCACGTCTTCAGCCGCACCCACATCCTGCACAGCGTCTTCGGCAGCGGCGAACAGCCCGGAAGCGTCGACACCTACGTGCATTACCTCAGACGAAAGACCGATTCGCACATCATCACGACCGTGCGCGGACAGGGCTACCGGATTGGCGAACCATGAAACAGCGGAACACCCGGCTCGTCGACGCTGACGCCCGGGCCATTCATCGGGCCTCTCGCATCGTCGGGACCCAGATCACCATCGCATCCGGCGCCCTCGCGCTGGCCGCGATCGGTGCCGCGTTCATCTACATCCTCGACCAGCTGCGCCCCGCAGAGCTGGCCGAGCCACCGCAGCCCGGCGACCACAAGATCTACCTCAATACCACCGAAGCCCTCATCGGCCTGATCATCGTCGGAGTCATCTCCGTCGTCATCGCCGGCGTCCTCAGCGCCCTCCTCACCCGCCGCGCGGTCAGTCCCATTGCCCAGGCACTCAGGATGCAGCGCACCTTCGTGCAGGATGCCAGTCACGAACTCCGCACACCACTTGCCGTCCTCGACGCCCGCCTGCAGATTCTGCAACGCGGTCTCACCTCGGATGACCCCACCGCAACGACCGTCTCCGAACTTCGAGCGGATGCCCGCGATCTCATCGAGGTTGTGAACGACCTGCTGCTTGCGGCCGGCACCGGCACTGAGACCGAACCAGGGAGCAACTCCGCTTCGCCCATCGCCCCCGCGATCAGCCACGCGGTTGAAGCCATGCGAGTTCTCGCCGACCCACGAGAGATCACCATCGGCCTGGAGATCGACGGCGACCCCGCCAGCACGATGCCGGCGACGAGCCTGCAGCGTTGCATCACCGCGCTGCTCGACAACGCACTCAGGCATTCCCCTAACGGCTCCGCAATCGCGGTGTCGGTGACCACCACCAGGTCCCACGCCGTCATCACCGTCACGGATCGCGGAGCGGGCATTCAGGGAATCGACCCTGATCACATCTTCGACCGGTTCGCGCACAGCTCGCCGTCACCGGTCGCACCACCGACGCGCCGAAGCTTCGGAATCGGCCTGGCCCTTGTCCGCGACATCACCACCAGGCACGGCGGCACCATCCGACTGGCCGAGACCACGCCGTCCGGAACCACCTTCGAGATGCGGTTGCCCCTTACGCATCTCCGGTGACCGCTAGCCGCGCAGCGGGTAGTCAACCGCGAACGACGCTGACCCACAGGGCGTCTTTCACGCTGCAGTCTCATTCCGCTGTTGACACGCCCGTACCTCCAATTCAGACTCAATAAGGTGAATGAAGATCCAACGGCGGAGAACGAAGCCATCGAGAAGGTCGTCGAAAGACTTTCTGAGCGCTTCCCGGAAGTCGAACGGGGCCGCATCGACGAGGTCGTCCATGACGAGCACCACGAGTTCGACGGCAGGCCGATCCGAGAGTATGTGCCCGTCCTGGTCGAACACGGAGCCAAGCAGCGCCTTCGCGAAGAGTTCTAGCGGTTCAGCTCGGGATCTAGTTCAGTGGTCTAGCGGTCCACTGCGGCGAGGATCGCCGCAGCGAGCTCGCGGGGCCGCGTGAACTGCGGCCAGTGCCCGGTCGGCAGGTCGACGAGTTCGATATCCGTCACCTTGGCCAGCTCGGCAACGAATGGGTTGCCTGCCGCTAGCCACGCGCGCATCATCTCGGTGGAGAACTCGCAGCAGATGACCGTCGCGGGCACGTCGTACCGGCGGGGGTTGCTCAGCACCTGCTTGTCGCTCGTGACTCGGGCCGGGTGCGGGATCGCGATGCCGCTGAACCTCTCGCGCAGCTCGTCAGTGAGGTCGATCAGGTCCTCCTTCTCGAACTCGGACCAGTCGGGGAGGGGGACCTCCCCGTTCACGACGCGCAGTTCGTCGTTGATCACTCCGCCATCGCCGAGCGGGCCGCTGTCGACGTAGATCACTCGCGCGACCGCATCCGGACGGGCATCCGCCGCAGCGTGTGCGATGGCTCCGCCACCGCTGTGGCCGACGAGCACCACGGGAGAAGGCAACGCGTCGACCGCGGCAACCACCGCGTCGACGTGGTCGCGCAGGCCGATGTTCGTGCGGTCGGCGTCGCGGGACTCGAGGCCGGGAAGGGTGAGCGCGTGCACGGTGTGTCCGGCATCCGCCAGCGGTGCGGCCACCTCGTCCCATGACGCGCCGTTGAGCCAGAAGCCGGGAATGAGAAGGAGATCCATGGCCGAAAGAGTATTTCGGCACCTCCGTGTGGTCAAGACCGCGCCGACCGGCCGGCCAGTCGAGCGGGGGGTCATACTGGGAGGCGTCGCATTGCACACCGTGACGTAACGGGAGGAGCGTGCATGAGGGTCGTCCGCATGGCCGAATTCGGGGATGCGAGCGTGCTTGAGCTCGCCCAAGGCCCCGACCTCGAGGCGGGTCCCGGCGAGGTCAGGATCAACGTCGTCGGCGCGGGTGTCAACGGCGCAGACATCTCCCAGAGGCAGGGCAATTATCCCCCTCCAGCGGGCGCGCCGCCCTGGCTCGGCCTGGAGGTGTCCGGAACGGTCTCGGCGATCGGTGAGGGTGTCATGGGCGTTGCGGTCGGCGACGCCGTATGTGCACTGCTTCCTGGTGGCGGATACGCCGAGCAGGCGGTCGTCGACGCCGGACTCGTGCTCCCCGTGCCGTCGAACGTGTCCGTTCTGGATGCGGCGGCATTGCCCGAGGTCGTGGCAACGGTATGGTCGAACGTCTTCATGCTCGCGCAGCTCCAACCGGGGGAAACGCTCCTCGTCCACGGCGGAACGAGCGGAGTCGGCACCATGGCCATCCAGATCGCGACCGCCCTCGGTTCTCGGGTCATCGCCACGGCCGGGTCGCCGAAGAAGGTGGCATTCATCGAGTCCCTCGGTGCCACGGGCGTCGACTATCGAGCGGACGACTTCGTTGAGAAGGTCTCCGATTTCACCGATGACGCCGGAGCCGATGTCGTGCTCGACATCGTCGGTGGCGACTACCTCGCCCGCAACATCCGCGCCCTCGCTGTCGGCGGCAGGATCATGTCCATCGCGAACCGGAGCGGAGACCTGAGCACGTTCAGCCTGGGGTCGCTCATGATGAAGCGGGGCCGGATCTGGGCGACGACCCTACGCTTCCGGTCGCTCGCCGAGCGGGTCGAGATCCTCCAGGCGGTGCACAAGACGGTGTGGCCGCTCATCGAGGCGGGTTGGGTCAAGCCCATCATCGACTCGACCTACGACCTGAGCGAAGCGCCTGCCGCACACGAACGGATGGAATCGTCCGCCCACATCGGGAAGATCCTGCTCCGCGCCGTCTGAATCGTCAGGGCGTCTGAGGCGGTAGGGCGCGTCTGGTGTTCACAGCGCGTCGAGGTAGAACCAGCGACGGTCCTCTCGCACGAATCGGCTCACCTCGCGCTGCTCTCCCGCGATGCCGTCCAGTCGGTAGCGTGCGCTGAACTCGACCGTGCCATCCGTGTCGAGCATCCCTCCTCCGCTTCGGCCGAGGATGTCGAGCCGGTACCACCGCTGCCCGCGATCCAGCTCGAGGGAGGCCGGCCTGGTGCTCGGATGCCACGTCGCCAGCAGGTAGTCCACGTCGCCAACCACGAACGCCGAGTAGCGCGATCGCATGAGCCGCTCCGCCGTCGGCGCAGCGGCCTCACCGCGATGGAACGGGCCGCAGCAGTTGTCGTAGGTCTCTCCACTCGGGCACGGGCACCGCACGGAGTCGGCGCCGGGCGGTACGGGCATCCGACTAGGCCCCCGCCGCGGTAATGATGAAGTCGGTGGCGAAGCCAGCAAGGATCCCGATGAGCATGCCGATGTAGAGCCCATACGGCCGCGCCAGCTTGATCGCGACACCGATCAGCTGCACGATCACATAGAGGATCGAGCCAGCAGCCAGTGCGAGGAACGCAACAGACACGACCTCGTTCACGAACACCTGGCCGAGTAGGGTTCCCACCACCGTCGGGCCGCCGCCGATGGCACCGAGCAGGCCCAACTGCCGCCAGGTCGGGCGCCGCTCGTCGCCGGCCAGCGGCGCCGTGATACCAAAGCCTTCCGTGCCGTTGTGGAGCGCGAACCCGACAACCAGAACCAGCGCGAGACCGAGCTGGCCGCCAGCGGCCGATTGCCCGATGGCGAGCCCCTCGGAGAAGTTGTGCAGCCCGATCCCGACGGCGATGAGGAACGCCAGGCGGCTCGGAGTCTCATGGAGACGAAGGATGCCTCCACTCGCCGGCACGTCCGACTCCGCTCCCAGCGTGACCGCCATTGCCCGCGCCGCCCGCACCCGGCGGGCAACCCAATGGTCGTATGCGACGAGACTGAGCAGGCCAGCCGGCAATCCGACGACGATCGTCGCGGCCAGGCCGGCGAACGGGAGCCATGACGACTCCCCAGCCGCAGTGGCCGCCGCCAACGCGACGAAGGCGGGCTCGACCGCGTGAGTGAGGACATCCCAGAGTAGGAAGACCAGCACGCCGATCGTGATCGCGTTGAGCATCGATCGCATGCCGAGCGACGGTGACCGCAAGCGACCGATCGGCAAGCCGAGGAAGATGGTGACTCCGGCGATCGCGCCCAAAAGGGCAATGGTTGTGGCGCTCATCTGGCAACTTTCGTGCTGGGCCGCCAGGTGGTTGCGGCATCCGAATATTAGGCTAGCCTGTCCAAAGAGTCGCCCACGACCATCCGGGCGGAGGTCGAGGCCACGCGGTGCCCGATTCGGCGTGGCGGACGCAGCGAACGGGGCCCGGGCAAGGCGGATCCTGTTATTCTCGCGTTGGATCGACGAGACGATGACTTTGGTGGTGCAGGCATATCGATGAGCTAGAGGCTGAATCGTTGCCTGCGGATGGCGGAAAAGACGGCGATCCGGATCTGTCCGCGCTCCACATCTATTTGCAGAGCTTCCTGTCCACCCTGGATCTGAGGGGCGAGAATCGTCTGCCCCAGCGGGCTTACCTGGCCATCCGCCACATCATCAAGTACCTCCAGCTTCCGCCCGGCTACACGGTGCTGGAGCGGCAGATGGCCGCTGTGCTCGAGATGAGCCGGACGCCCGTGCGTGAAGCGCTGGTGCGCCTGGAGATGGAGGGCTGGGTCCAGATCGTTCCACGTCGCGGCTTCGTCGTCTCTCCCATCCTGGGTGAAGACATCAGCCAGATTTACGACGTCGTCGAAGCACTGGACGGCGTGGCCGGCGGACTCGCGGCACTGCTCGCGACGGGGCAACAACTCGCGCACCTCGAAACCCTGATCCAGCGCCAGGAGGCGGCCCTCGAGCGAGACGACCTCATCGAGTGGACCGACCTGGACGACCAGTTCCACAGCTGGATCGTCGACCTTTCCCAGAATCCGCGGCTCAGAGTCATCGTCGACAGCCAAGCCGACCAGATCTATCGCGCGCGCCTGTACACGATCAGTCACCGACCCAAGCCAACGCGGTCGATCCTGGAGCACAAGGCGATCCTTGCGGCGTTGAAGGCTTCCGCGTCGGAGGGCGCCCACGCCATCATGCGATCCCACAGACAGCGGTCACGCGTAGAGATCCTGAACGCGCTGACCGAGATGTCCGAAGAGCAGGGCGAGCGGGGCTAGACAGATCGTCTAACCCCGCTCGGCGTCCTCGGGCCCAGGCCCTGTTCAGCGTCGTTACGCCTTGGCCAGCGCGGGCTGGAGCGCCGCGATGTTCGCGAGGATCGCGTCGGTGACCTGCGTCGTGTCGAGGGTGCCGCCGAGGTCAGCCGTGACATTACCGTCGCTGACGGCCTGCTCGATTGCGCGGTGCGCGAGCGCGGCTTCCTCGGTGAGTCCGAAATGCTCGAGCATCAGGACGGCACTGGAAATGGCACCGATCGGGTTCGACACCCCCTTGCCAGCAATGTCGGGCGCCGAACCGTGCACGGGCTCGAACATGCTGGGGAAGCGGCCCTCAGGGTTGAGGTTGGCGCTTGCGGCGATGCCCAGGCTTCCGGCGAGCGCGCTCCCCAGGTCGGAGAGGATGTCGATGATCAGGTTCGATCCGACCACGACCTCGAGGGTGTCCGGCCGCTGCACAAAGCGAGCCGCGAGCGCATCCACGAGCCAACGCTCCGTCTCGACGTCCGGGTACTCCTTGCTCACCCGGTCGAACACCTCGTCCCACAGCACCATGCCGTACTGCTGCGCGTTGCTCTTCGTGGCGCTCGTCACCTTTTTGCGGGTGCGGGTGCGCGCAACCTCGAAGGCGTGCCGGATGATGCGTTCGCATCCCTCTTCCGTAAACACTGAGGACTGGACTGCGATCTCCTTGCCGGGCCCACGACCGGTGAAGTTGCGCCCACCGAATCCGGAGTACTCCCCCTCCGAGTTCTCACGAATCAAAACCCAGTCCAGCGACTCGAGGTCGTGGTAGTTCAGTGCACTCTTCACGCCGGAGTAGAAGTGCACGGGGCGGATGTTTGCCCACTGGTCAAAGTTTTGGGTGATGGCCAGTCGCAAGCCCCAGAGGCTGACGTGGTCGGGAACGTTCTCCCAGCCGACCGCGCCGAAGTAGATGGCGTCGAACGCCTTCAGCTGCTCGAGGCCATCCTCGGCCATCATGAGACCGTGCTCGGCGTAGTAGTCGGAACCCCAGGGGAAAGACGTGAACTCGAACTCGAACTTGCCCTCGGAAAGCTCGGCCAGGTACTCGAGAACACGCTGTCCCTGCGGAATGACCTCGTTGCCGATGCCATCCCCGGGAATATTCGCAATCGTGTATTTTCCCGACTCATTCATTACAGATCCTTAGAGGTCTTTGCCGTGCAGAGATCTTCATGCAGGCATTGTGAAGTTTACATTAATGCATACATTGAGTACGAGTTTGGCTGCGTCGCCGGGCGATCACGGCCATAACCCGCATTCAATGCATTAGTTAGCGACGGTATTCGCCACCAATTGATGAATTGTGTCGAGGGCCTCGAAGCGCAACACATCCTCGATCAACGCATCGACCTCGTCCCGCCCGAGCGAGGGGTCCGCGAGCTTCCGAAACTTGGCGATGAGCGCTTCATCGGTCATCGGGTTATCGATGCTCCCGGTCGCATGCTTCACGCGCGACTCAACCAACTTGCCGTCCGTCGTGATCAGTCGCACGGACGTTTCGTCTTCCTGCACGGATTCGTCAACCACGATCGACACCCGATCCACCAATGCCAGGATCTCGGGGGCGAACGCGCGAGCATCCGTGAACTGCGCGACCGATGCGTCACCGTCGTAGAACGCGAGGGCGGCAACGTACCGCACGCTGTACTTTGCCTCCAGCCCACTGCGCGGGTTGGGCTTGTCCGTCAGGGTGGTGACGTACGGGTTCACGGTGATCACCAGCGCGCCGACCTCGGAGTCTGGCACCTTTCGGCCCAGCTCGATGCACGCGTCGATGATCGGATGAAGCACGATGCCACAGGCATACGGCTTGAACGCGATCTTCGACAGCTCCCAGCTCGACCCCCAGTGTCGACTGACCAGGCCGAGATCGGACTCGCTGGAGTAGAGGCGCGCGAAGCCCCGGTCGGATTCGAGGATCCGGCGGGAACTCTCGATTCCACGAGACGCGAGCATGGCGGCCCACAGCCCGTTCTGCCCGGCTTTGCCGGGGTGGAACAGCTTGGTCATCGTGCCCAGCATCTCTACCAGGCCGGAGGCCTGGGTCCCCGCAATACCGAGAGCGTAGACCAGCTCATCCTCGTCGAGGCCGAGCAGGATGCCGGCGGCGATGGCGGCACCGAACACCCCCGTCGTGCTCGTGATGTGCCAACCGGAGTCGAAGTGACTCGGTGATACCGAGTTACCGATCCGGAGGTCCGCCTCCATCCCCAGGATGAACGCATGCAGGATCGCCGCGCCCGAGCTGTTCAGGTACTCGCCCAGGGCGAAGACCACCGGCGCGATGACGCTGGTCGGGTGATTCAACGTCTCGAGGTGAGTGTCATCGAAGTCGTGAACGTGCGAACTCGTGCCATTGATGAGCGTCGCCCAGAGCAGGTCTGCCCGCTCTGGCCTGCCGAGGATGGTCACCTGGGCGGAGGTGCCCAGTTCGTCCTTCATGCTGATGAATGCCTCGACGGATGCGTGACGGCTTCCGCCGATCGCGACACTCATCCAGTTGAGGATGCATCTCTTCGCGTGCTCGACCACGTCCCGTGGGATGGAGTCGAAAGGAGTGTCCAGGCAGTCCTGGACCAACCGTTGTGTAATCAATTCGCCTTCTCAATATCTGTGCAGTGCGCGGCTACTGGCCGAGCTTGTACTGCTTCACGAGCTGGGTGTAGGTCGCGAGGTTGTTCTTGACCAACGCGGTGAACTGGGCGGAGTCCAGGTACTGCCCCTGGGCGTTGAGCGTCTTGAGCTTCGCCGTGAACGCCGGGTCCTTCAGCATGCTGGCCATCGCGGATCCCCACTTCTGGGCGACGCTCGCCGGTGCTCCGCTGGGGAGTGCGATACCGCTCCAGAACGAGCTGACGACATTCTTCACGCCGGACTGCGCCAGCGTCGGAACGTTCGGGAACAGGGGGCTTCGGGTGGTCGAGGTCACGGCCAGCGGCGTCAGCTGTCCCGCCTTGACGAGGCCTGCCGCGCCGGTGACGTCCTGCACACCGAGTACGACGTGCCCGCCGGCGATCTGGGGCAGGAGGTCGCTTGCGCCGTTGTTCGGCACCATGTGCACCTTCGAGTAGTCAACGCCGATCGACTGCAGCCACTCGATGACGGTGTAGGTCTGCACCGAGGAGAGGCCCGTGCTACCGAAGGTCAACTGGCCGGGATTGGCCTTGACCCACGCGTCCAGGTCCTGCATGGTCTTGAACTGGCCACCGGACTTCACGAGGAACACGAAGGGCTGGTTGACGACGGTTCCCACGAGGTTGAGATCCTTCAATGTGAATGGCGGCTTGTTCGCACCGGAGAGCAGCGCCTCGGTGCTCGATCCGTTGTCCGCGAGTACCGTGTAGCCGTCCGGAGACGCCGTCAATACGGATTCGGTTCCGGTTGCTCCGCCGGCACCCGGCTTGTTGACCACGTTGATGGTCTTGCCCCACTTCTGCCCCAGGTACGCCGCGACGGCGCGCGAAACGAGGTCGGTTCCGCCGCCAGGTGCGAAGGGTACAACGAGCTGGATCGGCCTCGTCGGGTATGCGGGTGCCGCATTTGCAGTCGAGCTGGCGTTCGCAACGCCGCTACAACCGGCGAGCGCCAGGACGGCGAGCGCCCCCACCGCCAATGAACTGTAGAACTTCTTGCTGCGCATAGTGGTCTCTTCCTTAATTTGTGTGAATTGAGATGGGCAGATCGGGACGATCCGCTTCGAGCGACAGGGCGCGCTTGCGTGAGCGCCTCATCAGGAACACCGATACCGCGAAGAGCACCGCCGCCAGGATGAGGATGACGAGCGCAATCGGGCTGGTGAAGAAGATGCTCAAACTTCCGTTCGAGATGGACATCGACTGCACGAATGAAAGCTCGGTGAGCGGGCCCAGCATGAAGCAGAGGATGAAAGGGACGAGTGGCCAGTGATACTTCCGTAGGAAGTACCCGATCACGCCGAAGATGATCGCCACGAGGACGTCGAACATGCTGTTCCGCACGGTGTAGACGCCGACCACGCACAGGATCAGGACGATTGGCTTGAGAACCCTGAGTGGAATCTGGGTCAGCTTCACCCAGATTCCGACGAGTGGCAGGTGCAGGACGACCAGCATGACGTTTCCGATGAACATGCTCGCGATGACCGCCCAGACAAAGCTTCCGCTCTGCTGGAAGAGGTTCGGCCCTGGCTGCAGCCCGTAGATCATCAGCCCAGCAAGCAGGATCGCCAGGGGAGGCGAGCTCGGAATCCCGAGGGTGAAGAGTGGGATGAATCCGGACGAGGCCGTCGCATTGCCCGCCGCCTCCGGTGCCGCGACACCCCGGAGCTCACCCTTTCCGAATTGTCCGGGGTTCTTCGAGAGCCGCTTCTCCACGTCGTAGGAGAGGAAGGCAGACACCGCGGGGGACGCACCCGGCAGCAAGCCGAGGAAGAACCCGATGAGGCCGCTGCGCACCATGGTCGGCGCGGTGTGCTTCAGGTCCGCCCGACTCGGGTAGACGCTGCCGATCTTCTCGGCCGCTGTGACCGGTGTGCGAGAACCCATGCCGATAATGACCTCGGAGATCGCGAAGAGTCCGATGATCACGCTCACCATTTCGACACCGGCCGAGAGGGGAGCCAGGCCGAACGTGAAGCGCGCGTGCCCGCTGGATGGCCCGACTCCGACCATGGAGACGAGGTAACCGGCTAGACCCATGACCAGTCCCTTGGCGACCGAGGCTCCGGAGAGGTTCACGATCACCGTGAGCGTGAGGATCATCAGAGCGAAATACTCCGGCGGTCCGAACTTGAGCGCCTGGGCGGCGAGCAGCGGGGCGAAGAAGATCAGTCCGAGCACGCCGAGTACGCCAGCGACGAACGACGAGATCGCCGCGATCCCGAGCGCTGGTCCGCCTTTGCCCTGCTTCGCAAGCGGGTAGCCGTCCAGTGTGACGGGAACCGCCTGGAGCTCTGCCGGGATTCCGAGCAGGATGGCCGTGGTGGATCCGCCATAGACCGCGCCGTAATAGATGCCCGCCAGCATGATGATCCCCTGCACCGGTCCGAGCGCGGTCGTGAACGGCATCAGGATTGCGATGGCCGGGGTGGGACCGATGCCAGGGATCATGCCCGCAAGCGAACCGATCAGCACCCCGATGAGTGCCATCAAGAGGTTGGCCGGCGTCAGCGCGTTCGCGAAGCCGCCAAGCAGCATGCCGAGTGAGTTCATGTTCATGCCGTCCTTTCGTCAGACATTGAAGATCCCGGTCGGGAGCGCAATGTTCAGGAGCTGGATCAGCACCACGTACAGCACGAGGGTGATGATGCCCGCATAGACCGCCGCCCGGATCCAGCCGTATCCGCTGACGACCTTGAACAAGCCGAACGAGGCCAGGACGGTGCCGATGACGTAGCCGAGCTCGCTGATCGCCCACCAATACGCGAAGAGGATGACGATGGTGCCGAGCATCTGGATCCCGGCCTTGCGATCGGGCCGTTCGATCTCGAACGGAGGAGTCTTGACCACGAAGACCAGCAGCAATCCCATGACAACCAGGAGCGCGCCAACGACGCCCGGCATGACGAAATCGCCGGAGGTGGAGTTGAGCCGGAACGGATAAAGGATGGCCGCCTCGACCAGGGAACCGGCGCCGACCGCAATGCTGACGACGCCACCGATCCTGTCCTGCTTCATGCCGGCTGCTCCAGCCTTCATACCGGCTGCTCCAGCTTGAACAACTGGCCCCAGCCGCGCACGACCTGGGGGTCCACGCCCGCGAGCATGAGCGATTTCCACGTCACCGCAGCGATCGAGTCGACGATGACGACTCCGTACTTGCCCTCCAGGTACTCGATGTTCTCGATCACCGGGAAGTTCGTGCACGGCACGCTCACCACATCGGCGGGAGCCTCGATGACTCGCGCGAACATCGACTCGATCGTTTCCAGGCTGACCGATCCGATGTCCTTGTTGATGGTCAGGGCGCAGCCCTCGACGTTGATCGCCGCGATTCCGGAATCGAGGTACTGGCCGACGATCAGCGTGTTCATCTCCGGTATGTACGGCGTGACGAGGTGGCAGGTCGCGGCATCCAGCGCTTCGAACGCATCCAGCATGGCGAGCGTTGCCGTCGTTGCAGCGACGCCCGTGTTTGCCGTGATCAGCTCGCAGAGCTCGCGGTCGATATCCGGGCCCATCCAGCTTCCGGATGCGCCGTTCCACGCGATGACGTCCACTTCGGCGTCGGCCAGAAGCTCGGCCGCGCGCAGCATCGGGTCGAAGTCGAACTGCCTCAGGGAGCTCTGTTCGAGCGAGATGTGCGTCACGGGGAATCGTGAGAAGTAGCAGTCGGCTTCGCTGACCCCGTTCAGCATCCTCGACGAGACCGGCTCGAGGAGGGTGTTCGAAGACGGGGTGAGCATTCCGAGTCGTTTGGGCGCGTTCATGCTGTTCAGTTCCTTTGGCTTTGTCGTTAGCGAAGCGCGGTCGTCGCGCTGACGCCGTGGTCGGTGTCGGGAAGGATGACGAACCCGCTGGCCTCCTGGAAGGCGTAGGCGGCACGAAGGACGATGTCGTCCTCGAAGTGCCTCCCCACGATCTGCATCCCGACTGGCATCCCGTTCACTGCGGCGCACGGGACGCTGATCGCGGGGTGACCGGTGTAGTTGAACGGCGCCGTGTTGCGTGAGAATGCCGCGTTGCCGGGCTCGCCGCGTGACAGGAAGTACTCCATCTCTTCCACGTAATTCGTGGGCTCGACGTAGCGGGGAGCGGTCGTCGGCTTGGTCGGACAGATCAGGAGATCCACCTCGGCGAGGGCCGCATCGTATGCGCGCCTGATCGCACCGCGCACGTTCTGGGCCTTCGCGTAGAACCGTCCGTGATACCGGTCGTGGAGGTACTCCGCGAAGGTCGCGTTGAGCTTCGAGCTCAGTGGCAACTCGTACCCGGCCGCC
>JAVECW010000107.1 GCA_030841285.1 Microbacteriaceae bacterium | reverse complement strand
TTCTGGATGCGTGAGGCGGAGATCAGCTCCATGGCCCGAGTGATCTTCTTGGTCGTCTGGGCAGACTTGATCTTCTGCCGGTAGACCCGAAGTTGCGCTCCCATGTCTCTCCTGTAGTTGTTTCTCTAAGCCGAGCGCTTAGCGCTTGGCCTTGACGATGCGCTCCTGGTTGACGTCCTCGGCCGCGATGGCCTCGAACTCTTCCTTGCCGACCGATGCGAGCGGCTTGCCCTCGCCGGTCTGGAACTCGAGCTTGAACTTGTCGACCTCGGTGTCTAGGGCCGCGACGGTCTCGTCGGAGAGCACGTTCGTCTCGCGCAGCGTGTCGAGCACGTTCGAGTTACGACGCAGGTGGTCGAGCAGCTCGCTCTCGAAGCGGAGCACGTCTTCGACGGGCACCTCATCGAGCTTGCCGTTCGTGCCTGCCCAGATCGAAACGACCTGCTCCTCGACCGGGTACGGCGAGTACTGCGGCTGCTTGAGGAGTTCGGTCAGGCGAGCGCCACGGGCGAGCTGACGGCGGCTGGCCGCATCCAGGTCGGAGGCGAACATCGCGAACGCCTCGAGCGAGCGGTACTGGGCGAGCTCGAGCTTGAGCGTACCGGAGACCTTCTTGATCGACTTGACCTGCGCGTCACCACCGACACGAGAGACCGAGATACCCACATCGACGGCCGGACGCTGGTTCGAGTTGAACAGGTCGGACTGCAGGAAGATCTGGCCGTCGGTGATCGAGATCACGTTGGTCGGGATGTATGCGGAGACGTCGTTCGCCTTGGTCTCGATGATCGGGAGACCCGTCATCGACCCTGCACCAAGCTCGTCGGAGAGCTTCGCGCAACGCTCAAGCAGGCGGGAGTGCAGGTAGAAGACGTCACCGGGGTATGCCTCGCGGCCCGGCGGGCGACGCAGCAGCAGTGAAACGGCACGGTAGGCCTCGGCCTGCTTCGAAAGGTCATCGAAGATGATGAGGACGTGCTTGCCGCCGTACATCCAGTGCTGGCCGATGGCGGAACCCGTGTACGGGGCGAGGTACTTGAAGCCAGCGGGGTCGGACGCAGGGGCGGCCACGATGGTCGTGTACTCCATGGCGCCGGCATCCTCGAGCGCACCCTTGACGGCCGCGATCGTGGAACCCTTCTGGCCGATGGCGACGTAGATGCAGCGGACCTGCTTGTTGACGTCGCCGGATTCCCAGTTGGACTTCTGGTTGATGATGGTGTCGATCGCGATCGCGGTCTTGCCGGTCTGGCGGTCACCGATGATGAGCTGGCGCTGGCCACGGCCGACCGGGATCATGGCGTCGATGGCCTTGATGCCCGTCTGGAGCGGCTCGTGCACGCTCTTGCGCTGCATGACACCGGGCGCCTGGAGCTCGAGCTCGCGGCGACCCTCCGACGCGATCTCCCCGAGACCGTCGATCGGGTTGCCGAGCGGGTCGACAACACGACCCAGGTAGCCGTCGCCGACCTCGACCGAGAGAACCTCGCCCGTGCGGGTGACCTCCATGCCCTCGACGATGCCAGTGAACTCGCCGAGCACGACGACACCGATCTCGTTCTCGTCGAGGTTCTGCGCGAGACCGCGCGTGCCATCGGCGAACCGAATGAGCTCGTTGGCCATCACACCAGGCAGGCCCTCAACGTGAGCGATGCCATCGGCGGCATCGATGACGTGACCGACCTCGGTCGCGGTGGCCTTGTTCGGCTCATACGACGTGACGAAGTCCTTGAGAGCGTCCCGGATCTCGTCGGGGCTGATCGTTAGTTCTGCCATCATCTTCCTTACGTTTTCGAAAAAGCCTGCGGCTTTCCGATCCGAAGCGCCAGGGCGCTGTGTCTCGTTCTCAGTCCTGGTCGGCTAGCCGACCAGCTGAAGTCTCAAATCATTGATTCTGGTTGCAACACTGCCGTCGATCACGTCGTCGCCGACCTGCACGCGCAGTCCACCGATAAGCGCCGGGTCGATGACCTGGTTGATCTTGAGCTGCCTGCCGTACTGCTTCGCGAGGCTCGCCTGCAGCCTGGTGAGCTGGGCAGCAGCGATGGGGCCAGCACTCGTCACTGTCGCGATCGCGAGACCGGCCTCGTCTGCGACGATGGATGCCGCCTGCCGCAGCGCTTCACGGATGCTACGCCCGCGCGGCTGGAGAACGAGCTGCCTGACGATCGCGAGCGTCTGCTCCGACGCCTTGCCAGCAAGCAGCCGCTCGACGAGCGCAGCCTTCGCTGCAGGGTCGGCAAGCTTGCTCCGAAGTGCGAGCTCGAGCTCTGCGTCGGAGGTCACGGCGCCCCCGAAAGCGAAGAGTTCCGCCTCGATGCCGATGCCCGCAGGCGCATACGCGGCGATCGAACGGATGCCGAGCTCCTCGATCGCCGCGAGGAGGTCGCGCTGGCTCGACCAGCGCTGGGCGGCGATGTCGCCGAGGAGTCCGACGGCAGCCGGTGAAAGCTGCGAACCGAAGATGCGAGCGACGAGCGCCGACTTGCCGGCGGCATCCGCGGATGGGTCGCTGATGACCGCACGCAACTGGGCCGAGTCGGCGATGACTCGCCCAGCGGCGAACAGGTCGTGAGCCGTCGCCAGATCGGCCTTGGTGCCAAGCGCGGCAAGTGCCGACCTGGCTCTGGCCAATGCTTCTCTGGTGGCGCTGCCCATTACTTGCTCGATCCTGCCTTTGCTTCGCTTGCCTCGAGTTCGGCGAGGAATCGGTCGACGATCGCCTGTGCCTTCTTGTCGTCCGTCAGCGTCTCACCAACGACGCCGGAGGCGAGATCGATCGCGAGCGAACCGACCTCAGTACGCAGCGAAACGACCGCCGCCTGGCGCTCGGCTTCGATCTGGGCCTGGGCATTCGCCGTGACGCGTGCCGCCTCAAGCGTTGCCTGCTCTTTGAGCTCGGCGAGGATCTTTGCTCCATCAGCACGAGCCTGCTCGCGGATCTTCGCGGCCTCGCTGCGCGCCTCGGCGAGCTGGGCGGTGTACTCCTCGAGGAGTGCCTCTGCCTTGCTCTGGGCTTCATCCGCCTTCGCGATGTTGCCCTCGATGGCCTCCGCGCGCTCATCCAGCAGCTTCTGCATGCGCGGAAGAACGCGCTTCCAGAAGAAGAACAGAATGACGATGAAGCAGAGCGCACCCCAGATCAGGTCGGGGAGTGCGGGCAGCAGCGGATTATGCGTGGCCGCGGCGGCCCTCAGCACTGCGTGAAGCATGATGCCTCCTTGCTCGGAAAGAAAAGAGGACTAAACGAAGATGAAGTACGTCGCGATACCGATGAAGGCGAGCGCCTCGGTGAACGCGATACCGATGTACATCAGAACCTGGAGACGACCGGCCAGCTCTGGCTGACGGGCGACGCCCTCGATCGTCTTGCCGACGACGATACCCACGCCGATGGCGGGGCCGATGGCGGCGAGGCCGTAACCGACGGTGGCGATGTTGCCGTTGATAGCAGCGATGTCCACGAGTGTGTGTTCCTTCCGTGATGGTGAGTCGAGCGGGTGCGCGACTCGGTTAGTGTTCCTCTGCCACTGCGAGCTGAATGTAGACAGCCGTGAGCAGGGCGAAGACGTATGCCTGGAGAACTGCGACCAGGATCTCGAAGAGCGTGAAGACGAAGCCGAAGGCAACGGTACCGATGCCGAAGACCTTGAACAGGCCAGGCGCCTCGAACAGGAACCACTGCGTGGCCGTGAAGAAGAGCACGAGCAGCAGGTGGCCAACGACCATGTTCATCAGGAGTCGGAGGGTCAGCGTGATCGGGCGCAGGATGAACGCCGAGATGAACTCGATGGGGGTGACGATGATGTAAAGGAACCACGGCACGCCAGCGGGGAACAGTGCGTTCTTGAAGAACTTTGCCGGACTCTTCTTGATGCCGGCGTAGATGAACGTGCCATATGCCACGACCGCAAGCACGAGTGGAACTCCGATGACCGAAGTGCCCTGGATGTTCAGGAACGGGATGACACCCGTCAGGTTGAAGAACAGCACCATGAAGAAGATGGTGGTCAGGAGCGGAAGGAAGCGACGGCCGTCCTTCTTGCCGAGCAGGTCCTCCGCGATGTTGACCCGAACGAAGTCCAGGCCCATCTCGACGATGCTCTGGCCGCGCGTCGGAATGAGCTTCATGCTGCGGGTTCCGAGCCAGAAGACCAGGACGAGTGCAGCAACCGCAACGAAACGGATCAGAATGATCCGGTTGATCTCGAACGGCGTGCCAGCGAAGAAGATGACCGGGGGGAAGAACTCGTCGATCGACGGACCGACGAAGCTACCACCATCGGTAGTTGCGGTGTGGACCAGCAGGTTCACAGCGTTAGATAACAGCGCTATCTCCTGTTTCGGGGCGTAGAGCACGGCTCTCGCGACGACGAACGTGTGGGCACCCTGCTACCCGCGAAAATCGCGGAACGGGGAGGGGGGAACTCTGATAACTGTACAAGAGATTGCCCGGCGGAACGAATCGGATCACGCTGTCGTCACCCTTTGCCGTCGTCGCCGGGAAGGGTGACGTCGCTGGCATATGGGACGCGACTCTTCACGACGACGAGCAGGTCGACGATGAGCGAGCCGAGCACGCCGGCGATGAGACTCAGGAACATGACCGTTGGGTTGATCCATGGCTGGTTCCGAAGCAGCACGGCGAGCACGATGAAAAGCACGAACTTGACCAGCCACGAACCGAGCACGATTCCGAAGAACGCCCCGACGAAGAGATCGGAACCCGCAAAGCGGTTGGCGATCAGGATGCTCCCGGCCGTGATGCTCAGGAAGACGACCGCCATGGCCGTTCCGATGAGCGCGCTGGTGACCCCGATCCAGCCCGCGAAGATGCCCCCGAGGATCGCGCCGACGACCGCGATCGCGAGCGCGAGCAGCGCACCGTAGATGAGCACTCGCTTGAGTACGGGCGTCGACGTCGGCACGGGACGCGGGTTGGTGTGGCTGGTCACTCAGTTCTCCCTTGTCGCGGATGCGCGGTCGAGCGGGTCGAAATGCGCCGTCTCGTCAGCTTCTGCCGAGTTGGCCGGGGCGAGTTCGGCCGCGGCCTCCACGACCTTGCGGCGGCTGAGTGGGGCGAGCGTGATCGCGGTGCACACGACGAGGCCGAGCGCGATGGAGACGACGGCGATCCAGTACGGCCCGAAGAAGAAGAGCAGGCATCCGATCGAGAGCACGGCAGTCCACGCATAAAAGATGAGGACAGCGTGCAGGTGGGTGTGTCCCATGTCGAGCAGTCGGTGGTGCAGGTGCTTACGATCCGCGCTGAAGGGGGACTTTCCCGCGCGCAGGCGCCGGAAGACGGCGAGCGAGAAGTCGAGGAGCGGCACGATCAGCACGGCGAAGGGGAGCAGGATCGGGATGAACGCCGGAACGAAGCTCGCCCGCCCGAGCGCAGACAGCGATGCCAGGTTGATCTGGCCGGTGACCGAGATCGCGGATGTCGCCATCAGGAGGCCGATCAGGAGCGCTCCGGCGTCGCCCATGAACATCTTGGCCGGGTGCCAGTTGAGCGGCAGGAAGCCGGCGCACGCGCCGACCAGGATGGCGGCGATCACCCCCGCAAGGCTGAAGTAGTTGGTCGGGCTGAGCTCGCGCTGGAGCAGGTAGGTGTAGACGAGGAATGTCGCGTTGGCGATCAGGGCCACTCCGGCGACCAGTCCGTCGAGTCCGTCGATGAAGTTGATCGCGTTCATCACGAGCACGATCGCGAAGAGGGTGATGATGATGCTCATCTGGGGCGAGCCGACGGTGAGCCCGCCGATCGGCAGCGAATAGATCTGCACCCCGAGCCACGCGACCAGACCGGCTGCCACGAACTGGCCGGCGAGCTTGGTCATCCAGTCGAGGTCCCAGATGTCGTCGGCGACCCCGATTGCCACGATGAGTACTGCCGCGCCGAGGATCGCAAGGATGGGACCAGGGTCGTTGAAGATGAGCGCCAGCACCGGGAATTGCGAAGACAGCAGGAAGGCGGCCACGAAGGCGACGACGATACCGGCGAACATCGCGACGCCACCAAGGCGAGGCGTCGGTCGCGTGTGCACATCCCGCGACCGGATCTTCGGGTAGAGCCGATAGCGCAGGCTCAGCCGGTAGACGACGAGCGACATTCCGAACGTGGTCAGGGCGGAGATGAGGGCAAGAACGAGGAGGAGGGTCACGGCGCGTTCTCGTCCCGGTCGGCGAACTCGTCCCCGACGACCGAGCGCAGCTGGTCCTCCGTGATCACGCCGTGGCGCAGGATACGCAAGGGGCCGGTGCCGGAGGCGAGTGCGGTCGCGTCGACGATGGTCGACGACGACTCCTCTATGCCGATGTCGGCATACGCGGCTCCTGCGGCGCCCCCGTCGAGGTAGATGGCGACGGAGTCACCCAGCATGCCCACGGCCTCTGCCGCCGTGCGCGCGGCTGGCCTGCCGGTCAGGTTGGCCGACGAGACGGCGAGGGGTCCGGTCTCGGAGAGCAGTTCGAGCGCGATCGTGTCGCGCGGCATCCGTAACGCCACGGTTCCGTTGGTCTCCCCCAGGTCCCAGGCGAGCGACGGCTGCGCTGGGAGGACGATCGTCAGGCCACCGGGCCAGAATTCGGCGACAAGGTCGCGCACGGCCTGTGGCACCGTCTCGGCAAGCGCGTCAAGCGTCGGGATGCCGGGGATGAGCACGGGCGGAGGTGACTGGCGATCGCGACCCTTGGCATCCAGCAGGCGTTGTACGGCGGCCGGATCGAACGCGTCGGCCGCGATCCCGTAGACGGTGTCAGTGGGAATCACGACGAGTTCGCCACGCCCGATTGCGGCGCGCGCCAGCCGCATACCGCTAAGGAGTTCGGTATCGACCGAGCAGTCGTAGATAGGAGCCATGTCGGCACAATGATAGTTGAGCCACGCGAGGTGAGCGGTTCTCGGGTGACTGTCAGGTGCGCGGTGGCGGCTAGGCGATGATGGAAGCAATGGATGTCTACTTCTTCGACTGCGACAAAACTCTCTACGATTACGACTTCCGGAAGCGCCTGCCAATGCTCGCTGAGCTCTCCGGGGTCAGCCAGTACCAGTTGGCGTCCACGTGGTGGGCAGGCGGCCATGAACGCGCAGCCGAGGCCGGCGAGTACCCGACGAGCGAGGAATACCTGGAGGCCTTCGCGGTCGTGACGGGTGCGCGGCTCACGCTCCCCCAGTGGCAGGCTGCACGCAAGGCTGCGATGACCCCGATCCCCGGCGCCATCGCCTCCCTGCACAGGGCGGCGGGGCTCGGCACTACTTCATTGCTGTCGAACAACCCGATCCCGTTCAAGGATTCGCTGCCGGTGCTGACCCCCGAGATCATCGACGTCCTCCAGGGCAATGACCTCATCTCCGCCGTGCTCGGTGCGCGCAAGCCAGAGCGGAGAATCTACACGCGTGCGCTCGGCGTGTTCGGCGTGGACGCTCAAGATGCCATCCTGATCGACGATTCCGCGGAGAACGTCTCCGGCGCGATCAAGGCCGGAATGCACGCGTTCCAGCTGCGCACGATCGGCGGCGAGTTCGACATCGCCGGACTCGACGCCGCGATCGACGCCTTCGCGAATCGGGCGCGCTGATGCTCTTCATCTTCGACATGGACAACGTGCTCTACGAGTACAACTGGAGGGTGCGGATGGCTGCCATGACCGAACACACCGGCCTGGACCTCGCGCGATTGCGCGAACTGTGGTGGAACGACGACGGCGAGTGGGCGGCGGAGGCCGGCCGCTTCGCGACGGCCGACGATTACCTCAGAGCGCTTCGGCGGGCACTTGGCGTCCACGTCGACGAAGACGCCTGGGTGAAGGCGCGCGGAGGGGCCATGACGCCCTGGGCCGACTCGATCAGCGCGGTCGGCCGGGCGGCCGAACTCGGCACGGTCACGCTCCTGACCAACAACGGCGCCCTCACCGCCAAGCACCTCCCGACGCTCGCGCCAGAGCTCGTGCCGCTCTTCGGCGAACACCTCTTCACGTCGTCGGACTACGGCGCGCGCAAGCCCGATCCGATTGTGTTCGAACGCGTGCTCGAGCGCTACGAAACGGATGCCGCAGACGCCTTCTTCGCCGACGACCTGGCGGAAAACATCGCGGGCGCTCGATCGGTGGGAATCACGGCTCACTTGTTCAGCTCCCCTGCCGGGCTACTGGCAGCGATCGAGGCGTTCGCCGCGGCCCGCGTGTAGCAGGTCGCTCGGCTAGCGGATCGCCGTCGTCGCGCGGTCGCGTGTCGTCAGGTCCCTGTGCGTGGCCGCACCACGCCAGCCGTCGGCGGTGAGCAGCGAACGGATCTCCGCACCCTGGAGCTCGCCGTGCTCGATCACGAGAGCGCCGCCGGGGTGCAGGAGGCGCTGCGCGGTGCGAGAGACGGCGCGCACGACATCCAGCCCGTCCGCTCCGCCGTAGAGGGCATGGGCAGGATCGAACAGGCGCACCTCCGGGTCGCGCGGGATCGCCTCGGCGGGGATGTACGGCGGGTTCGAGATCACGACATCGACGAGGCCGTCGAGCTCCGGCAGTGCGTCGGCGAGGTCGGAGAACACGAGCCTGGCGTTCGGCGCGCCGGTTTCATCGAAGTTCTGCCTGGTCCAGATGAACGCCTCCGGTGAGTTCTCAACGGCGACGATGCGCGCGTGGGGAACCTCGGTCGCCATCGCGAGCGCGATCGCGCCGCTGCCCGTGCCGAGGTCCACGCCGAGCGGTTCGGGGGTCGCGACCGCGCGCAGCGCATCGATCGCGAACTGTGCGACCTGCTCGGTCTCCGGCCGCGGCACGAAGACTCCCGGCCCGACCGCGAGCTCAAGACTTCGAAACGCCGCACGCCCCGTGATGTGCTGCAGCGGCTCGCGGGACGCCCTGCGTTCGACCAGTTCGGCGATGGCCGCGACATCCGCAGAGCTCACGACGGCCTCCGTCACCGCCATCGCCTGTACGCGGCCACGGCTGACAGCAAGGACGTGGCCGATCAGGAGCTCGGCATCCACCTCTGGATCGAGGATGCCCGCCTGGGCGAGCACCTCGATCGCGCGCAGCCGCAGGGCGGCGACGGTGGACGTGTCGTGGTCATCGGGGGTCATGGCTCGACGAGCCTAACGTGTGGCCCACCGCGCTTTCATGGATGAGCGTCACACGGCGACTGCACAGCGTGCTGACCAATAGGCTTGAGGGGCATACGACTCGCCTCCAGCCCTAGGAGAAACCCATGCCAGCCCAGATCTATTCAGACATCACCAAGGTCGTCGGCAACACCCCCCTGGTGCGACTCAATCGCGTCACGGATGGCGCGGGGGCGACAGTCCTCGCCAAGCTCGAGTTCTACAACCCTGCGGCGAGCGTCAAGGACCGGATCGGCGTTGCGATCATCGACGCCGCGGAGGCCTCTGGAGCCCTCAAGCCCGGCGGAACTATCGTGGAAGGCACGAGCGGTAACACGGGCATCGCGCTCGCGCTGGTCGGTGCTGCGCGCGGCTACAAGGTCATCCTGACCATGCCGGAGACCATGAGCAAGGAGCGGCGCGTGCTCTTGCGGGCATACGGCGCCGAAATCGTGCTGACCCCGGGATCCACGGGCATGCGCGGCGCTGTTGAGAAGGCGCAGGAGATCGTCGCGAACACCTCGAACGCGATCTGGGCTGAGCAGTTCGCGAATCCGGCGAACCCCGCTATCCACCGCACGACAACGGGTGAGGAGATCTGGGCGGATACCGACGGCGCCGTCGACATCTTCGTCGCAGGCATCGGCACCGGTGGCACGATCACTGGAGTCGGCCAGCTGCTCAAGGAGCGGAAGCCCGGCGTGCAGGTCATCGCGGTCGAGCCGATCGACTCTCCCATCCTCTCGGGCGGAGCGCCGGGTCCGCACAAGATCCAGGGCATCGGGGCGAACTTCGTGCCAGACGTGCTCGACACCGCCGTCTACGACGAGGTCGTGGATGTCTCCCTCGCCGACTCGCTCGCCACCGCGCGACGCCTCGCAACGGAGGAGGGCATCCTGGGCGGTATCTCGTCCGGGGCGGCCGTCTTCGCTGCGATCGAGGTAGCGAAGCGCCCGGAGAATGCGGGTAAGACCATCGTCGTCATCGTGCCTGATTTCGGTGAGCGGTACATCTCCACGGTGCTCTACGAAGACCTGTTGGATTAGCGGCACCGGATGGCGTTGATCTCCCGGCTTCGCGAGGACATCGCGAACGCGCGCAACCATGATCCGGCTGCGCGCAGCGGCTTCGAAATCTTCGTCGCATACTCGGGCCTGCATGCAATCTGGACGCACCGCCTCACGCACTGGCTCTGGCTGCATCAAGCACGCATGCTTGCACGTTTCATCTCGCAGTTCGCGCGCTTTCTCACCGGGATCGAGATCCACCCAGGCGCGACAATCGGACGCAGGTTCTTCATCGACCATGGGATGGGCGTCGTGATCGGCGAGACGGCTGAGATCGGCGATGACGTCATGCTGTACCACAGCGTGACGCTCGGTGGGAAGGGACGAGGACACGGCAAGCGGCATCCGACGATCGAGAACGGGGTAACGATCGGCGCCGGTGCAAAGGTCCTCGGTGCCATCACGATTGGCGCAGGCAGCACGGTCGGCGCGAATGCCGTCGTCGTGCACGATGCCCCGCGAGACTCACTCGTCGTCGGGGTCCCCGCGGTCGCCCGCACCAGGGC
>JAVECW010000097.1 GCA_030841285.1 Microbacteriaceae bacterium | reverse complement strand
CAGGATGGCTTTCGCGCCGCGCTGTGGTTTCTCATAGTCTTGCCGTGCATCCATTTCTGCTGGGGGATCGGCTTCGTGCTGGGTTACCTCTCGCTGACGCGCAACATCACGGCCCACACGGGAAGGTAGCAATGACGAACGAGCCACCACTGGCCCACCGTTCGGCTGGTCTGGGCGTTCCTCCCCACGGCAAGCGCCCGACATCGATCGCCGAGCTGCGGGCAATTGCCCAGCCGCCCGAGGTCCGCGGACGCCGCAACGCCGAGCACTGGACGGCATCGCTTTACCTGCGCAACCTGTCACCGTACCTGACCTGGCTCCTGCTCAAGACGAGCATTTCGGCGAACGGCGTGACCGGGCTGATGATTCTCGTCGGCTGGTCGACGGCCGCAGCGCTCCTGATCCCCGGGATCTTGGGCGCGCTGCTGGCGCTCATCCTCGGCCAGCTGCAGATGCTCGTCGACTGCTGCGACGGTGAAGTCGCCCGCTGGCGTGGCACGTCATCCCCGGCCGGCGTGTTCCTGGACAAGGTCGGGCACTACACGACCGAGGCGCTGATCCCGATCGCGCTCGGCATCCGTGCTGCCGCCTACCCGTTCGAGACGCCGGCCGACTACCTGTGGACGACCCTCGGGACCGCACTTGCACTCGTCATCGTCCTCAACAAGGCTCTCAACGACATGGTGCATGTCGCGCGTGCGAACGCGGGTCTCACCAAGCTCGCGGACACGCACGGTGAATCCGCACCGACGCACGGCCTGGTCGCCCGGCTGCGGCGCGCGGCGAAGTTCCTTCCATTCCACCGGCTCTACCATTCCGTCGAACTCACGATGCTCGTCTTCGTCGCCGCTCTCGTCGGGCTGGTGATCAGTGGCGACCTGGCCAATCGCATCCTGCTGGTCGCACTCGTCCCGCTCTCGATCGTCGCGCTGGTCGGCCACTTCGTCGCGATCATGGCCTCCAAGCGTGTCCGCTCCTAGGCTTCCGGCTGTCGCGGTCGTCGTCCTCACGCAGGGCAAGCGGCCGGATGATCTTGCCCGCGGCATCCAGAGCGTGCTTGCGCAGACCGGGGTGGAGCTCGACGTCGTCGTGGTCGGAAACGGCTGGGACCCGGCGGGCGCCGAGCCGCCGCTGCCCGATGCAGTCACGACGCTGCATCTGCCGGAGAATCTCGGAATCCCCGCCGGTCGCAACCGTGGGGTGCCGCTCGTCGCGGGCGACGTGCTCTTCTTCCTTGACGATGACGCGAGCATCCCCTCCGCGAGCTTCCTTGCCGCGGCGTGTGCCCGCCTGGCCGCCGATCCGACGATCGGTTTGATCCAGCCTCGCGTTGTCGATCCGAGTGGCACCACCTCGCCTCGCCGTTGGGTGCCACGCATCCGCAAGGGCGATGCGACGAGCCCCGGCAACGTCTTCTCGGTGTGGGAGGGTGCGGTCATCTTGCCGCGCCGGGTCTTCGATGCCGCTGGCGGCTGGGCCGATCCGTTCTTCTATGCCCACGAAGGCATAGAACTGGCATGGAGGGTGTGGGACCAGGGCCTGCGGGTCTGGTACGCGGGGGACCTCGAGGCCAATCACCCCGCCATCGAGCCGACGCGGCACTCATACTATTACCGGCTCAACGCGCGCAATCGGGTATGGCTGGCCAGGCGCAACCTGCCCGCCGTTCTCGTGCCGATCTACGTGGGGTCATGGACAGGCATCCAGATTCTGCGGTGGTTCCGGCGGCCCGCGGCGCTCAAGGCATGGTTCGGTGGCTGGCGCGAAGGCTGGCGTGCTGACCCGGGGGAGCGCCGTCCGCTCCGCTGGCGCACGGTCTGGCGCATGACGCGCGCCGGTCGCCCCCCGATCGTCTAGGCCGCGCTGGTCGAGTAGCGCGAAGCGCGCGAATCGAGACCTCGGGCCGCTCCTGTCAACGCCCGCCAGTGTGGGCAACTCAGGCTGGATCGGCAGAATCGGGCCCAATTCGGCTGAAATCGGCCGAAAATGGCATGAATCCCAGGACCCAGCCTGAGTTACCCACACGGGGCGCGGAAACGATGCCGTCGCGGGACAGGTCGCGACGCGGGGGAACGGCATCCAACCTGCGGAAGGCGCCGCTAGTCGCGCGGGCGACGCCTGGCGACCCTGGCGACGCCGTTGGCCGTCGTCCGACTCGCCTTCGCGATTCCACCGGCCGCGGCTCCGCCAAGCTGCTTCGCCCGCCCCAGCGTGGCATCGGCAACGCTACTGGTCCGCCCGACGCGTACGGTTCGCACCCGCGGGTCCAGAGCGGCCGCAAAATCGAGCGGTGCAGGGCCGAAGGCGAGCCGTGAGTTCTGTACGACCCGACGCCCGACGATGTTGTTGCCGGCTCCGCCGATCACGGCGCCGACGCCGAACGGAAGTGCCCGGCCGAGGATGCTGCTGCCGCCGCGTACCGCGAACCGCCGCAGGAAGGCGCCCTTGAGTCGATCGACGATAGGTCCGAGAACCGCGACGGGGAGGCTTGTGGTGATCATTTCGCCCCAGTACGCGCGCCGACCGCTGGGGGAACCGGTGACCTGGCCCGCGAGCTGCCGCACGAGGTCGGACCCCTCCCGCCCGAGCATCATGGTCAGCACAAGCGCACGGGCACGCTCCGGATCGTCGACAGCGATGCCGTGAAGCTCGCTCAGGGACTGAGCGTAGAGAGCTGTGGCCTCAAGGAATCCGGCGGTCTCGAGCCCCGAGAGGGCGAGAGTGATGCCCGTTCCGACCCCGGGGATCACGGCCGCAACGCCAACCGCGGCGCCGCCCGTCGTGACTGTCGCCAAGTAGCGCAGCTCGAGGATCCGAATGAGCTGCTGCGGGCCTGCGTGCGGATATCTCCGCCGGATGCTCCTCAAATGCGCGAGCACGACCGGCCGCTGGATCGCAAGAACCCGGTCGATCGTCACGTTGATGGCGTGCGGCGTCTCGCCACCCGCGGGCGACCCGCCGGTGGCAGACACGATCGACTGCGTCTTCCTTGCCATCACTCTGATCCTATGTCGGACCGTGCGGGGTCGACCAGCGGCAACGTCGGCCGCCTGAGCGCGAGTCTTAGACCGCGTAGTCCTTGTTGTAGAGCGCCAGCACCTCGTCGATCGGGCCGTCGAGCACGAGCGTGCCCTTGTCGAGGTAGAGGCCGCGCGTGCAGAAACGCCGCATCTCCTTCTCGTTGTGCGACACGAAGAAGAGCGTGCGTCCGCCAGTCAACAGCTCCTCGATTCGGCGATAGCACTTCTCGCGGAAGCCCCGGTCGCCCACGGCCAGGACCTCGTCGACCAGGATGATCGGCTCCTCCAGGCGCGAGATGACCGAGAACGCGATGCGCACCTTCATGCCGCTCGAGAGATGTTTGTACGGCGTATCGATGAAGTCGCCGATATCGGCGAAGTCGATGATGTCGTCGAAGCGTTCGTCGATCTGGCTGCGCGTCATGCCGTGCAGGCCCGCCGTCAGGTAGACGTTGTCGCGCACGGTCAGGTCGTCGACGAAACCGCCCGTGATCTCGATGAGGGGCGCAACGCCTTCCGCGACCCCGACGGTGCCCTCGTCGGGGAGCACGACGCCAGCGACGAGCTTCAGCAGCGTGGACTTGCCCTGCCCGTTGCGCCCGACTACACCGATCGCCTCGCCAGGCTGCACGTCGAAGCTTAGGTTCCGGAGCGCCCAGAACTCGTTCGGCCTGCTGCGGCGCGCGCGCGACGAGAAGAGGTCCTTGAAGGTGCGGCGACCGCCGCGATTCCTGCGAAACCGGATGCCGACATCCGACACCGCGATGACGGGAGCGTTCATCAGATCTCCTTCAGAACAGCGCGCTCGCAGCGCGCGAAGACCCAGAAACCGACGAGCAGAAGCAGGACGGACATGACGGCGCTGACCGAGACCAGGAACCAGTCGAGCTCCTGGGGGAAGAATGCCGCGCGGTAGAGGCTGAAGATGCCGGTCAGCGGGTTGAACGCTGCCCAGAAGTGCCAACTGAAGAGGGTGTCGGACTGGGCGGCGACCGTGGTCGCGCAGTGGCGTGCCGCGACGCCGGCCTGGCAGCCGCCAGGCAGGTCCCGTGCGCTGTAGATGATCGGGGAGGCATAGAAGAGGAAGCGCAGGAAGAGTTTTACCGCACGCTCGAGATCCCTGAAGAACACGACGAGCGGTGCGACGATGAGCCCGACGCCGACCGCCAGAGCGGTCTGGATGAGCACCGCGAGCGGAAAGTACAACGCGTCCCAGTTGAGTCGTGCGCCGCTGATGATCGCAAAGAAGGCGAGCACGGGTAGCGAAGCGAGGAACTCGATGCCCTTGGACAGCACGAGGCGGTTCACCCAGATCGTTCGCGGAATGGTCGTCGATCGGATGAGCTTTGCTTCGCGAAGGAACGCTCGCGTTGCGTCGGAGACTGCGCCGTTGAACCACATCCACGGGAGCAGCGCGGCCAGCAGGAAGACGATGTACGGATCCTCGCCGACGGAGCGCTTGAAGATCTGGGTGAAGACGAACCAGTAGATCGCGCTCATCACGAGGGGATCGAGGATCGACCACATGTAGCCGAGCACGCTTGTCGAGTAGCGAACGCGCAGGTCCCGCTTGGTGAGCAGCCACAGTGAATGGCGATAGCGTGCGAAACGCGTCCGCTGGCCTGGACGCACTTCTGCGAATGTACTCACGGCACCCATCGTATTGATCGTGTCGCCTCGAGAACCTCAGCGACCATACGACTATACGTAGAGATTTGCCCTCTCGAGGTCCTCCGCGAAGTCGACCTCGACCGCATAGAGGTCGGAGATGTCGATGGGTTCCACGAGCATCCGATCCTGCTCGATCGCGAGTTCGATACCGCGCTCGAAGTAATCCTGGTCGCCGACGCGCTGCAGCTGGCGCAGGAGTGCGGCCTTGTCTGTGCTGGAGATGTAGTTGATGCCGACGGCTTCACCGAGACCGCCCTTGACGACCTTGGACAACTTCTCGATGTAGCCCTCGGCGCCCGTGGTGTACTTGACTTCCTCATCGGAAACGGACGACGTGTTGACAGTCACGAAGCTCTGGTCGCGCGCAACCATTAGCGCGGCGCGGTCGAGAACGGCCGGATCGAAGACGACGTCGCCGTTCATCCAGAGCACGCCGCCAGGGCCGGATGACTGCAGGGCACGCATGAGGCTCTTAGACGTATTGGTCTGGTCGTACATTTCGTTATAGACGAAGGATGCATCGGGGAACGCCTCGATGATGTGCTCGAGCTTGTAGCCGACAACGAGCGTGACCTTGGCTGCCTTGCCGAAGGCGTGGTGGATGTTGTCGAACTGCTGCTGCATGATCGTGCGGCCGTCGCTCAACTCGGTGAGAGGTTTAGGAAGGGTGCGCCCGAGCCTGCTGCCCATGCCGGCTGCCAGAATTACTACCTGGGTCGTCATATTCATCTCCTTGGTTGCGCGCAGAGTCGACCCGGCTTTTATAGCCTATGGGGGATATTTGCCCAGATGTTTACTCGCGCTTACGCGTATAGACACTCCGTTATGCCTTCATCAGCTTATCCAGCCACCCCTTCGAGGGGCAGCCGATGCCGGATGTCGTTGTCGACTCGTGACCTTCCTCTCAGGAGTTTCCTAGGTCGGATCTGAGGCAACTTGCCGCGTAAGCACGCGGAATTCCGGCCGCCTTGGTACGTTAGCTGGGTGAGTTCTGCGCCCCCACCTCCCGAGCACGATGAGCCCGAAGCGACGGCCGAAAAGACGATGAGCGCGCCTCGGAAATCAGCCCCGCGTCGACCTTCGAGGACCGGTGCTGCACGGCCAAAGACGGCGGCGAGCCAGGTTGTGCAGACCCAGCCCGTGGCCGAGCCCCAGCCGAAGGCGACGGAATCGAAGCCCCCGACGCCGGCCGCCGCAGCAGACTCGACCGAGGCTACTGCGTCGACAGCCAAGGCATCACCGAGGACGCCTGCCGCCCGCACAACGAGGACCACTGCGCCTAGGACGACGGCCGCGAAGAGCACGGCCGCGAAGAGCACGGCCGCGAAGACGACGGCAGCGAAGACCGCGGCTGCGAAGACCGCGGCAGCGAGGACTACGACGTCGAGAACGACCGCTGCAAAGAGCGCGGCCGTGACGCCCGATACGATTACCGATTCGGCGCCTGCCGTCTCGACGCCGGCCGCGACCAAGCGTGCGATGCCGGTCAAGTCGACGACGGGTTCCACCGCACGCGTGCCCAAGGCCGCGGAGCCCGTTGCGACGCCGGCGCCTGTGACGCCCGCCTCGCCGGTGGCGCCCAACCCGCAGACCGCCAAGGTTGTCCTCTCGATCTCGGGACTCGTCAAGCACTTCGGTGATAACACAGCCGTCGACGGGGTCGCCCTCGACGTCCATGAGGGCTCGTTTTACGGAATTGTCGGCCCCAATGGCGCCGGCAAGACCACAACGCTCTCCATGGTGACCGGACTCCTGCGTCCAGACGGCGGCACCGTCACGGTGCACGACGTCAATGTGTGGAAGCATCCGTCGAAGGCCAAGAGGTCCATCGGCGTGCTGCCGGACCGCCTTCGGCTGTTCGACCGCCTCACGGGTGCGCAGCTGCTGTACTACGCCGGAACGCTGCGTGGGCTCGACTCCGACACGGTTCGGGAACGGGCCGGCGACCTCGCCTCGGCATTCGGGCTCGAGGATGCGCTCAACCGGCTCGTTGCCGACTACTCGGCCGGCATGACGAAGAAGATCGCGCTTGCGGCGGCCATGATCCACTCGCCCCGCCTTCTCGTGCTCGATGAGCCATTCGAGTCGGTTGACCCCGTGTCGGCGGCCAATGTGATCGAGATCCTGCAGAAGTATGTCGCGGCGGGTGGCACAGTGGTGCTTTCCAGCCACGGCATGGACCTGATCCAGCGAGTCTGCGACAGCGTGGCCATCATCGTGCAAGGCAAGGTACTCGCTTCAGGCAGCGTCGACGAGGTCCGCGCAGGCGGAACGCTCGAAGATCGCTTCGTCGAACTCGCAGGCGGCCGCAAGGCGGCAGAGGGCATGGAATGGTTGCACAGTTTCTCGGACTGAAACTCCGGCTGATGGCCAACACCTTCCGGCGCAGTCCGTGGCAGGTTTTCGGCCTCGTCATCGGCCTGCTCTATGGGATGTTCCTGGCCGTTTTCGTCGTGCTCGCCCTCGTGGGCGCGCGATTCGTCGGTGACGTCGAGCTGATCCGTAACATCCTCGTCGTGCTCGGCGCGCTCGTGATGCTCGGTTTCGTGCTTCTCCCTCTTATCTTCGGTGTGGATGACACGCTCGATCCCCGCCGGTTCTCGCTGTACGGCATCCCGAACCTGCATCTCGCGAGTTATCTCGCACTCGCGGCGCTCATCGGCACCCCGGCGCTCGTGCTGACGGTGTGTTCGCTTGCGACGGTCGTGACCTGGTCGCGCGATTTCGGAACGACGCTCATCGCGCTTGTTTGCGCCGTCATCGTGGTGCTCACGTGCGTGCTCAGCGCGCGTGTCACGACGTCGGTCGCGGCGTTCCTGCTCTCCACGAGGCGCGCACGCGAATTCAGCGGCGCGATCGGCATCCTCGTAATCGTGATGCTCTCTCCCGTCATCGTGCTCCTCGCGACGATCGACTGGGCCCGCGACGGAGTCACCGTGATCGCAAACATCGCGTCGTGGCTGAGCTGGACACCGCTCGGAGCGATGTGGTCCGTGCCTGGTGACGCCGCGACAGGCGCGTGGGGCGTCGCCTTCCTCAAGCTCCTCATCGCCCTCGCCTTCCTTGGTCTTCTCTGGCTGGGCTGGATGGCGCTCGTCGCCAAGATGCTCGTGACTCCACACCGTGAAGCACAGGCCAAAGCGTATGCGGGGCTCGGCTGGTTCAGCCGCGTGCCGGCGGGCGCGACGGCCGCGATCGCCGCGCGCAGCCTCACGTACTGGGGCAGGGACGCCCGTTATTGGGTGTCGCTCGTGATGATCCCGCTTGTGCCTGTCGTGATGGTCGTCGCGCTCCTCATTGCCGGCGTGCCCGGGCATTACATTGCACTTCTCCCACTGCCGGTGATGTGCCTGTTCCTCGGCTGGATGATCCACAACGACCTCGCCTATGACAGCACGGCGATCTGGCTGCACATCGCCTCTGGCACTCATGGCATCGCGGATCGGGTCGGACGTATCGTGCCCGTCATCCTCATCGGAATCCCGCTCATCGCGATCGGATCGATCGTGACCGTGTACGTGTACGGCGACTGGGTCGTCCTGCCGTCCGTGATCGGGCTCAGCGGCGCCGTGCTGCTCATCGGGATCGGGCTTTCGAGCATCTCGTCGGCCGTGTTTCCGTATCCGGCGTCCAAGCCCGGAGACAGCGCCTTCTCGCAGCCGCAGAACCTGGGGGCCTCGGCCGCGCTCGTCCAGTCGATCAGTTTCTTCGCCGTCATCGTGCTTTCGGCGCCCATCATCGTGTTCATGGCACTTGGGCTCTTCGTCTCGCCGGCCTGGCTCGCCGGGACGCCCATTGCCGCCGCGATCATCGGACTCGCCGTGCTGGTCGGGGGGCTTTTCCTGGGTGGCTGGGTCTTCGATCGGCGGGCTCCTGAGCTCATGGGCTTCGCAAGCCGGAACGACTAACTCAACCGACTTACACTGGATGCATGTACGACGCGAGCATCTCAGAACCAGGCGGGATCCCTGATGGCGGCGGTACGACGACGCTTGACCGAGAGCTCGAGGAGCTCCTCGAACAGGAGACGATCGAGCCGGGAGACCACGAACGCTTCTCGCACTACGTGAAGAAGGAGCAGATCCTCGAGTCCGCAATCACCGGAAAGCCCGTGCGGGCGCTGTGCGGCAAGATGTGGACGCCCGGCCGCGATCCGGAGAAGTTCCCGGTCTGCCCGACGTGCAAAGAGATATACGAGAAGCTGCGCGCCGAGTAAATCCGCCGGATGTGGGCTCAGTTAGCCCACGAAGAAGGTCGGCAACGCGGGGTCCCCTCGGCCAAGGCGGAAGGCCTGGTCCGGTAGTTCGGCCACGGCAGCGGCGCGGTGCTCCCTGGCCAGCGCGACGCCGGATGCGCCAAGATACCGCTGTTCGATCACGCCGTTCGTGATGAGCGGCACGAGCAGGTTGCGGCCTGCATCCTCGACGGGCTCATCGCCCAGGATGTGGATCGCCTCGGCGACAGCGCGGCCGTCCGCGCCGATCCGACGCACCGCATGCTTGCGGCCGCCGACGCCGGCTTTGCCGTCCGAGGTCTTCGCGACGGAGACCCAGTCGCCGGCACCATTGCGGTGGGCGACAAGCTTGTAAACCATTCCGGACGCGGGCGCACCAGACCCCGTAACGACGGACGTGCCAACGCCATACGAGTCGACGGGGGATGCGGCGAGGGCCGCGATCGTGTACTCGTCCAGGTCGTTGGTGACCGTGATGCGTGTGTTCGTCGCCCCAAGCGAATCGAGCTGCGCGCGTGCGGTCGACACGAGCGACGGCAGGTCGCCGGAGTCGAGGCGAATTGCGCCGAGCTCCGGACCGCCGACCTTCACGGCGAGGGCGATCGCTGCCTCCACATTGAACGTGTCGACGAGCAGTGTTGTGGACGGGCCGAACGCGTCGACCTGGGAGCGGAAGGCTTCCTCCTCGCTGTCGTGCAGCAGGGTGAAGGCATGCGCAGCGGTGCCCATCGTCGGGATGCCCCACGTGCGCCCTGCTTCCAGATTGGAGGTGGCGCTGAACCCGGCGATGAAAGCGGCGCGTGCCGCGGCGACGGCGGAGCGCTCGCCCGTTCGGCGTGAACCCATCTCGGCCACCGGGCGTCCGTTCGCCGCGGAAACCATGCGCGCGGCCGCACTTGCGACGGCCGAGTCGAAATTGAAGACGCTGAGGATCAGGGTCTCGAGGATCACGCCTTCGCCGAACGGCGCATCCACAACGAGGAACGGCGAACCGGGGAAGTACAGCTCGCCCTCGCGATATCCGCGGATCGTGCCACTGAAGCGGTAATTGGCGAGCCAGTCCAGCGTGCTTTGGCGCACGACGTTGTTGTCGCGCAGCCAGTCGAGCTCGGCGTCGCCGAATCGGAACTGGTCGATGAGCTCGAGGAGCCGCCCGGTGCCGGCGAGCACGCCATACCTCCTGCCCCCATGCAGTCGGCGTGTGAATGCCTCGAAGACGGCTTCGCGCTCGTGTGCGCCGGTCTGCAACGCGGCATCCAGCATCGTGAGTTCGTAACGGTCGGTCAGAAGTGCGGAGGAGCCGGTCACGTAACAAGCCTAGTATTCTGAATTATCGTGACGGATGCACCGATTGGGATCTTCGACTCCGGGGTCGGCGGCCTCACCGTCGCTCGCGCCATCCGGGACCAGCTGCCCAACGAGTCCATCCTCTACGTCGGTGACACGGCCCATTCGCCGTACGGCCCCAAGCCCATCGCCGATGTTCGTCAATACTCGCTCGAGGTGCTCGACTTCCTGGTCGACCAAGGCGTCAAGATGCTCGTTATCGCGTGCAATACGGCATCCGCCGCCATGCTCAGGGATGCCAGGGAACGCTATTCGGTGCCCGTGATCGAGGTCATCCAGCCGGCAGTTCGCCGCGCCGTCGCCGCGACGCGAAGCGGCCGTGTCGGCGTTGTCGGCACGGTGGGGACGGTGAATTCCCTCGCGTACGAGGATGCATTCGCCGCCGCGCCGAACCTCCAGTTGTTCACCCAGGCCTGCCCGCGGTTCGTCGAGTTCGTCGAAGCCGGGGTCACGAGCGGGGACGAACTGCTTGCCGTGGCGAAGGAGTACCTGCAACCGCTGCGTGACGCCGACATCGACACGCTCGTGCTGGGCTGCACGCATTATCCGTTCCTCAGGGGCGCCATCTCCTATGTCATGGGCGAAGACGTGACCCTCGTCTCGAGCAATACTGAGACCGCCAACGATGTGTATCGGACCCTGGTCAGCCAGCGTCTCGAACGAACGGCGTCGGGCGAACCGAGCCTGCGATTCGAGGCGACGGGTGCGGATGCTGGCGACTTCCTGCGCCTCGCGCATCGCTTCATGGGTCCGGAGGTCTCTCGCGTCGACCTCGTTGAGACCGGCTCGATCGAGCTGCCCGCACCCTGATCCGACCCACAGACTCGACCCACATATTCGACCATCGAACAACAGACCAGACCAAGAATCGCCACGCCCACCACAGAGGAGAACCATGACCGACACGACGCGCGCCGATGGCCGCACTGCCGATCAGCTGCGACCCATCACGATCGAGCGTGGATGGAGCACGCAGGCCGAAGGCTCTGCGCTCATCTCCTTCGGCAACACGAAGGTGCTGTGCACGGCATCCTTCACCAACGGCGTTCCGCGCTGGATGGCCGGCAAGGGCAAGGGCTGGGTCACCGCAGAGTACGCGATGCTGCCACGCTCGACCAACGAGCGGATGGACCGCGAATCGGTCAAGGGCAGGGTCGGCGGTCGCACCCACGAGATCAGCCGCCTTGTCGGTCGCAGCCTGCGTGCCGTGGTCGACATGAAGGGGCTCGGTGAGAACACCATTGTCATCGACTGTGATGTGCTCCAGGCCGACGGTGGCACGCGCACCGCGGCCATCACGGGTGCGTACGTGGCGCTCGCCGACGCGATCGAGTGGGGGCGCGAGCACCGGTTCATCGGGCAGAAGGCGACTCCGCTCATCGACAGCGTCGCGGCCGTCTCGGTCGGCATCATCGACGGCGAGCCCATGCTCGACCTGGCATACGTTGAGGATGTCCGCGCCGAGACCGACATGAACGTGGTCGTCACGGGCCGCGGGCTCTTCGTCGAGGTGCAGGGAACCGCCGAGGGCGCTCCATTCGACCGCACGGAGCTCAACTCCCTGCTCGACCTTGCCCTGGGCGGCACCGCGACTCTTACCGGGCTGCAGGCAGCGGCGCTGGCCGAGGGCCGATGACCCTCAAACTCGTGCTGGCCACGCACAACCAGCACAAGGTCGAGGAGTTCCAGCGCATCCTGGGCGCATCCATGCCGAACCTCGAGATCGTCGCATACGACGGTCCGCAGCCCGTGGAGAACGGCATCAGCTTCGCAGAAAACGCGCTCATCAAAGCCCGTGCGGCCGCGGCGCACACGGGCCTCGTCGCCCTCGCAGACGACTCTGGCATCTGCGTCGATGTCCTGGGCGGCGCACCGGGAATTTTCTCGGCGCGCTGGGCAGGCACGCACGGTGACGGGGGAGCGAACCTCCGCCTGCTGCTCGACCAACTGTCGGATATAGCCGAGGAGCACCGCGGTGCGCATTTCACCGCGGCAATCGCGCTCGCCGATCCGAGCGGGTCAGAGGCCGTTGTCGAGGGCATCTGGCCAGGGCGGGTCGCCCTCGAGCCGCGCGGCGAGCACGGGTTCGGCTACGACCCGATCTTCCTGCCAGACGGCCACGGCGTTTCGGCCGCCGAGCTGACTCCAGCCGCCAAGGATGCGGAGAGCCATCGGGCGCGCGCATTCGAGCGCTTGATCCCTGTCCTGCGTTCGCTGGAACCCGCCGCAGACGGCGACTGAGCCAGCAACTGAGAACGGCACTCATTCCTATCTAAGCGGCTCTCTGGCGCCCGCGCTCGCGGCGATCTACCGTTGAGGTGAGATGAGCCACAACCATAGTCACGCGACATCCGCGACCCATCGCAATCGGCTTGCGATCGCGATCGGGATCGTCGCCTGCGTCCTCCTGTTCGAGGTCGCTGGCGCGTGGATCAGTGGATCGCTCTCCCTCCTCGCCGACGCCGGCCACATGCTGAGCGACCTTACCGGGCTCACGATCGCCCTTGTCGCCACGATCGTGGCGGCCAGGCCGGCGACGGACCGCCAGACATTCGGCTATCGTCGCGCTGAGGTCTTCGGCGCGCTCATCAACGGCGTGATCCTCGTCGTTGTCGCCCTGTTCGTCACGTTCGGCGCAATTCTCCGGCTGGTGAACGCATCCACGGCCGAGGTCCAGAGCGTGCCCATGCTCATCGTCGCGGTGATCAGCCTTTTCGCCAACCTGTGCGCGCTCCTTCTGCTGCGGCCGACCGCGCAGCACTCGATCAACATGCGGGGTGCGTACCTCGAGGTCCTGGGCGACCTGTTCGGTTCATTCGCGGTCATCGTGGCCGCCGTCGTGATCCTGACCACGGGGTTCGCCCAGGCCGACGCGATCGCATCCCTGTTGATTGCCGCCATGATCGCACCGCGCGCGTTCGTCTTGCTGCGCGACGTCATCCGTGTTCTGAGCGAGTCGGCGCCGGCAGACACGGATGTCGCCGAGATACGCCAACACATCACCCGAACGCCCGGCGTCGTCGCCGTGCACGACGTGCACGTGTGGGCGATCACGTCTGGGGCACCCGTCTTCTCGGCACACGTCGTCGTTGCCGCCGAGGTGTTCAGCTCAGGGAAGACGGGAGCGCTGCTCGATGAGCTCTCAGGATGCCTCGCAACGCACTTCGACGTCGAGCACTCAACCTTCCAGCTCGAGCCGGCCGAACATGCCAGGCACGAGGACGAACTCCACCGCTAGCCCGGGCGCCCGCCCGCGGTCTGCGAGGTCAGTGCTCGTGGTGCTGGTTGAACGCGTCGGGCTCGAGCGTGAGGTCGGCGGTCGAGGCGGGAACGGCCGCGGCAGCGCGCCTGGCCTTGATGCTCGACTGCACGTAGTGGAAGATCGTGGGCACGGCCGTCACCACAACGGCTCCGAGCAGGATCACGTCGATGTAGCTCTTGACGAAGGTCGCGACGGGCGGGATGTAGCCGAGCAGGTATCCGACGGCGGTGAGACCGGCTCCCCAGATCATCGCGCCGATGAAGTTGTACAGCGAGTACTTCTTGTAGTTCATGTGCCCGACGCCCGCGGCGACGGGGGCGAAGGTGCGCACGACGGGCACGAATCGGGCGATGATCACGGCGATTCCCCCGAAACGCTCGAAGAACGCATTGGTGCGCTGGACGTTGTGAACGCTGAATACGCCCGACTCCTTGCGCTCGAAGACGCGAGGCCCGAGCTTGTGGCCGATCAGGTAGCCGGCTTCACCGCCGAGGAACGCAGCTACGCCGATCGCGAGGCAGACGAGCCAGATCGGAATGTGGATGACGCCGGCGAAGGCCAGCAGGCCGGTGATGACGAGAAGGGTGTCGCCGGGCAGGAGGAATCCGATCAGCAGGCCCGTCTCGGCGAAGACGATGGCGCACACACCGAGCAGCGCCCAGGCGCCGAAGTCCGAGATGAGGGTCTGGGGGTCGAGCCAGGGGATGAGGGCGGTGTGCATCATGCGCGGTTCCAGTCGTCGGTTATCGTGCGGCCGGTGGGCTGCGGAAGTTCGGGGTTTCGCTGCGAAGTTTAGCGAGAATCCCTCCGAATTCGGTGGGTTTGCTGAGTGCGCGACAAAAGTCGGGCGCTACTTCGTGGAAATGTGGTGCGGGAGAAGGGACTTGAACCCTCACGCTCGAAAGCACAGGAACCTAAATCCTGCGTGTCTGCCAATTTCACCACTCCCGCGGGCACCGCATCCAGTGTATGGCGTTGACGGGGAGTGGCTCGGGACTAACGCACGGGCAGGGAGGCCTCGATCAGGTCGACGATTTCGGGGGCATCCGGCTCGACCGCCGGTCGGAAGCGGTGAACCGTTCCTGACGGCGTGATCACGAACTTTTCGAAGTTCCATTTGACTTTGCCGGCCGTACCCTCGGCATCGGCGGTCTTCTTGAGCTCGGTGTACAGCGGATGCTCCGACCGGCCGTTGACCCGCACTTTGCCCATCATCGGGAAGGTGACGCCCCAGGTGGTGGAGCAATACTCCTTGATCGCGTCTGTCGAGCTCAGCTCCTGCAGGAACTGGTTGCTCGGGAACCCAAGCACGGTAAAGCCGCGCTCGCCATACGTCTTCTGAAGCTCCTCGAGCTTTTCGTATTGCGGTGCCAGACCACAGCGGGATGCGACGTTCACGACGAGGATGACCTTGCCGTTGTACGCACCCAGCGACGTCGACTCCCCGTCAATTGTCGTAATCGGAATGTCGGCGAGAGTAGACATGGGTTCCTCGGTGACGCTCATGAGACTGAGTTTATGCACCCACTGCAACTTTGTGCCCTTGGATCGAAATGATCCAGCCAAGACTCAGCTTCGAAAGTGTGTGCAGATCTTCAGAATGAACCGCCAATGTGGGAGATCGTCGCGAACAGCGCTCTGTGGATAATTTCCGCGTCGGCTGCGGCATCCGCTCCATGATGCTGTGATGAACGACGCCGTGCGCCTCATCGCAGACCAGGTGCGGTCACGGGTGCGGCGCGACGGCGTCGATCTTTCAACCAGGGGAGAGCTCGCGCACCAGTACGTTCACGACGAGCTTCGGCGCTACAGCGAGCGGGCATTGGGCGGTTCGCTGCCGCTGATCTCCGACGAGGTTCGGGCGGCGCGTGAGATCGTCGCATCCCTGACCGGGTTCGGAGCCCTCCAGCCCTACCTCGATGATCCGGGTGTCGAGGAGATTTGGATCAACGCGCCGAGTCGCGTCTTCATCGCCCGCGACGGGGTGCCTGAACTCACGGCGACGGTGCTCACCGACGCGGATGTCCGCGATCTCGTCGAGCGCATGCTGCAGTCATCCGGCCGCCGGGTGGACCTCTCGTCGCCTTTCGTCGATGCCTCGCTCCCCGATGGTTCGCGCCTGCACGTCGTGATCCCCGACATCACGCAGCGGCACTGGGCCGTGAACATCCGCAAGTTCACCAAGCAGATCCGCGACCTGAACCAGCTCGTGGCGCTCGGATCGCTGACCCAGCAGGCAGCCGAGTTCCTGCGGATGTGCGTGCTCGGTGGGCAGAACATTCTCGTGGCCGGCGCGACCCAGAGCGGCAAGACGACCTTGCTCAACGCGCTGCTCTCGGTCGCGCGCCAGAACGAGCGCATCGTCACGGTGGAGGAGACGTTCGAGCTCGACCTCTCCGCACGCGACGTCGTCTCGATGCAATGCCGCCAGCCGAGCCTCGAGGGCACGGGCGAGATCAGCCTGCGCCGGCTGATCAAGGAGGCGTTGCGGATGCGGCCGGATCGGCTCGTGGTCGGCGAGGTGCGCGAGGCGGAGAGTCTCGACCTGCTGATCGCGTTGAACTCCGGGCTGCCTGGGATGTGTTCCATCCATGCGAATGGGGCCAGGGATGCTCTCGCCAAGCTCTCGACGCTGCCCCTCCTGGCCGGGCGCAACATCGATGCGTCGTTCGTCGTGCCTACGGTCGCCGGGTGCATCGACATCGTCGTGCAATGCGAATTGGACCGGCACGGGCGTCGTAGAGTCTCCGAGATCATTGCTCCGAGCGGGAACATCACGGGAGGGGTCATCGAGGCAAGCCCGATCTTCGACTCGCGCAACGGTGTCCTCGAGCCGACCGGTGGCCATCCGACCAAGCTGGCCAAGTTCCGGGCGGCGGGTCTCGACCCCGCGATCGTGCTTCGCCAGGGGGCGGCATGAGCATCGTGCTCGGATGCCTGCTCGGAGCGGGCTTGCTGCTGGCTGCATCTCCGTTCTTCTGGCCGCGCACGCGCGCTGATACGGACGCCGGGCGCAGGCCGGGTGCGCTCGAACGGCTTCGGGTGCGACTGGCGCTGGCCGGTTTCGGTACGCTGCCACCAGCCGCATTCCTGACGGCGTGCGTCCTGCTCGGTGTGGCCGCGGCAGCGCTCGCCGGCGCCGCTCTCGGGGTTGCGGCCTTAGCGATCGCGGCAGGCCTGGTCGGTGCCATCCTCCCTCTCGCGATCGTTTCGGTGCGCGCACGCGCCAGGCGCCGGGCCAATCGCGCAGTCTGGCCCGGCGTCGTCGATCACCTGGTTTCGGCGGTGCGGTCCGGACTCGCCCTTCCGGACAGCGTCAGTTCGCTCGCGCAGACCGGTCCGACCGAGACTCGGGATGCTTTCGCCGATTTCGCCCGCGAGTACCGGGCGAGCGGGAACTTCACCTCGTGTGTGGACCGGCTCAAGGATCGCCTGGCCGATCCCGCGGCTGATCGCATCCTCGAAACGCTGCGGATGGCGCGCGAGGTCGGCGGAACTGACCTCACGCTCGTGCTGCGCAGTCTCGCCACCTTCCTGCGGGAAGAAACGACAATCCGTGCCGAGGTCGAGGCGCGCCAGTCCTGGGTGACGAATGCTGCCCGGCTGGGCGTCGCGGCACCGTGGATCGTGCTGGTGCTGCTCGCGTCGAGGCCGGAGGCTGCGCTTGCGTACAACTCGCCCACGGGCAGCACAGTGATCGTGCTGGGCCTTGCCGTGTCGGTCGTGGCGTACCAGATCATGCTCGCACTCGGCCGCCTCCCAGAGGAAGAGCGGTGGTTCCAGTGAGCCAGCTCGTCGCGGGGGGCATCCTGTGCGGGCTCGTACTGGGCGTCGGGCTATGGTCGATCGTGAGCGCGGTTCCGCGCCTGAGTCGCCCGCACCTCGCGGATCGCGTCGCGCCGTATGTCGCCGACATCTCCGAGACGGCACGATCCTTGATCGCGCGTCGAACGGTGGATCCGCTCCCTCTCTTTGGCGCGTTCTTCGCGCCCACGGCAATGCGCCTGCGCCGGGGCATCGCCGGGGCGTTCGGCGGGAATCAGACGATCGAGCGTCGTCTGCGGCAGTCCGGGTCGCCGGTGACCGTGGACGCGTTCCGTAGTCGGCAGCTGATCTGGTCGGCACTCGGGTTCGCCATCGGCATCCTTCTCGTTGTCGCCGCGGTCCCTCTCCAGCCCGTTCCTCTTGCCGGTCAGGTCGCGCTCCCGCTCACTGCGGCGGCGTGCGCCTTCGTGTTCAAGGACTGGCTCCTCCAACGCTCGGCCAAGGCGCGCCTTCGGCGGATCGCGAGTGAATTCCCTACCGTGCTCGAATTCCTCACGTTGAGTCTCTCGGCGGGCGAGGGCATCCTCGACTCGCTGCGGCGGGTTGCGCGCGCGAGCTCGGGCGAGCTCTCCCGGGAGCTTGGACTCGTGGTTTCCGAGGTGAATACCGGGATTCCGCTGGCGCAGGCCCTGCAGCACCTCGCGCGGGGCATCCAGCTGCCGCTTCTCGCTCGCTGCATCGACGCCATGACCGGGGCGCTCGAACGCGGGACGCCGCTTGCGGAGGTATTGCGCGCACAGGCGCAGGATGCGCGCGACGAAACCAAACGCGCGCTGATCGAGCTTGCCGGAAAGAAGGAAGTGGCCATGCTCGTTCCCCTCGTCTTCCTGATCCTCCCGGTGACCGTGTTGTTCGCGATCTTCCCGGGAATCTTCGTGCTCCAGGCGGGCTTCTGAGCACGCCATCCATCCCTACGCATCCGGCCCCACGCACCCGGCCAGACGCATCCGGCCACACGAGAAAGAAGGACACCATGTCACAGCGAAGCGGCCTCGTGCGTCGCGCTCTACGGGATGAGTCGGGCGACGTGCCCGGCTGGGTTCTCATCACGATCATGACCGCCGGCCTCGTCATCATCATTTGGGGGCTGGCGGGGCCCGCACTCAGTAATGTGTTCGAGCAGGCGATCAGCCGCGTGACGAGCTTCTAGGTATCACGTGGGTATGAGCGGGGGTCGCTGGGCCGACGAGACGGGCTCCGCGGTTGCGGAGTTCGTGATGGTGAGCGCACTCCTGACGGTGCTCACTCTCTCCGTTATCCAGCTCGCGCTTGCGCTGCACATCCGAAATACGGTTCTGGATGCCGCTGCCGAGGGTGCACGCTTCGCCGCGCTCGCCGACAACGGCCTCGCCGACGGGGAGCGGCGCACGCGCGACCTCATCACTGCCGCGCTCGGTGCTGACTATGCGCGTGACGTGAGCGCGGTATACGCGAGCTACCTCGGTCAGCCCGCCGCGACCGTCACCGTGCGCACGCCGCTTCCGCTCGTCGGTTTGATCGGCGTGGAATCCGGGCTGGAGGTGGCAGGCCATGCCTCGGTGGAGACACTGGGCAGCGAGCGCCCATGAGGAGCGTGGCTCAGCTTCCCTCGAATTCATCACGATCGGGCTCGTCATGCTTGTGCCACTCGTCTATCTGGTCCTCGCGGTTGCGAGCATCCAGGCCGCTGCGCTGGCGACCGAGGGCGCCGCTCGGCAGGCTGCACGCGTCTACGTGCAGGCGGCGAGTGAGGCTGAGGCGACCGCCAGGGCCGGGCGCGCAATCGAGTTCGCGCTCGCCGACTACGGGTTGGCTGTCTCCGACGCAGAGGTGCGCGTCAGCTGCACTCCGAACCCGTCCGCGTGCCTGACGCGCCGCGGTGCCGTAACCGTCACGATTCTCGTGCGGGCTGCCCTTCCACTCGTGCCCAACGTGCTCGACCTGAGCGCGGCAGCGAGCGTGCCGATCGAGGCGACCGCCACACAGCGAGTATCCCGGTTCTGGGGTTCGGGGTGAGGCGGGTGCACACGGCATCGGGAACGCGTTCGCCGCTTCGGGTCCGAGTCCGCGTCCGCATCGGCGACGAGGACGGCTCGACGCTTCCGCTGGCGATCTTCTACGGGATGCTTGGCCTGGTCCTTATCCTGCTCGTCGTGGCGGCAACATCCCTCTATCTCGAGCGCAAGCGGCTCTTCACGCTCGCCGATGGCGCCGCGCTCGTGGGGGCGGAGGCATTCGCTCTCGACGACGTCTCGGTGAGCGGCGCGCGGCTGCGGCCGACGCTCGACTCCGCTGCGGTGCGCGCGGCGGTCAACGGCTATCTCGAGGAGAATCCGGTGGGCCGCTTCGAGAGCCTGGGAGTGCGCAACGCAGAGACGATCGACGGGAGGAGCGCGACCGTCACGCTCACGGCATCCTGGCGTCCGCCGGTGCTCACGCTGTTCGTGCCGGCCGGCTTCCCGCTCGAGGTGACCGCGGTCGCGCGCTCGGTCTTCGGGTAGCGGCGCGTGGCGCGGCGTCCGGTCAGCGCGCGGGGCGGGGCTTGCGGGGCACGTAGCGGGGAATCCACCTGGCGAGCATGGCAGCGCCGGCGAGGCCGATCACGCCCATGACGCCGCTCGCGACGGAGAGCGAGGCGATCGCCGTGAGGGCGGAGACGATGAGAGGTGCGGCCGCGTTGCCGACGTCTCCCGTGAAGCGCCAGGCACCGAGGAACGCGGCGGGCTTGTCCTGCGGCGCGAGATCCGCGCCGAGGGTCATGAGGATGCCGCTGCCGACGCCGTTGGCCAGGGAGAGGAACATCGCGATCGCGATGAACCAGCCGAGCCTGGTGTTCAGGTCGTGCGTGAACGCGAGCGCGAGCAGGCCGAGGCCGAGACCGACCATGGACGGGATGGCGCTCCAGATCCGGCCGAATCGGTCCATGATCTGCCCGCTCGCGTAGAAGAGGCCGAAGTCGATCGCACCGGCGATCCCGATGATGAGCGCAGTATTGCTCTCGCCGATGCCGATGCTGACCGCCCAGAGCGGGAGCATGACGGTACGGGTTGCCCGAAGCGCGCCGATGAGCCCGGACCCCGTGCCCATCCGGATCAGCACCCCGCGATACGCCCAGATGGTCTGGAAGAGCCCGTTCGTTCGCTCGGCGGCTTGCTCAGCGCCCTCCGTGGGGGCAGCCGTGCCATGCCCGCCTGCACCGGCTGGCCGCGCGAACTTCGCAGCCGGATCTTCCAGGGTGACGAGGATGGCGACAGCTCCAAGGCAGCCGACGATGAAGATCCAGAACGCGGACTGCGCGGTGCCGGTGAGGTGGATGACGCCGGCCGCGATGAGCGGCCCGATGAACCAGCCCGCGCGGAAGACGCCGCCCAGGGTCGACAGGGCGCGAGCGCGGTAGTGGATGGGCACGTAGGTCGTCATGAACGCGTGACGCGCGAGAGCGAAGATCGCCGTGGCCAGGCCATCGAGGAAGATGCCGATCGCGAGAACCCACGGATTGGGAGCGACGACGGCGATCAGCACGCCAACGACCGCGAGGAGCGCGGCCCAGATCATGGCCTTGCGCTCGCCGATCCGGCCGACGATCCATCCGCTGGGAACGTCGCCGACCACTTCACCGAGCATGATCATGCCCGAGATGAAGCCAGCAATGGCCAGGGATGCTCCGAGGTTGCTTGCCGCGATCGGGATGATCGGGATGATCGCGCCTTCGCCGGTCGAGAAGAGCAAGGTCGGAAGGAAGGCTGCGAGTGCGACAGAGCGCAAACTGAACGGGCGCTCTTCGTTACTCATGACTTGATCTAGCTTAATGCCTCAGTCGCGGCCCCCCGGTCGCCCACTCGGGGAGCGACTCCGCATGCCTTTGGGAGCATCGCTCAGTAGGCGCACTAGGCTAGCTGCGACATGATTGAACTGGATCTTTCGCAACAGATTGCGGATCTGCGGGCGACGTTTGGCGACATCCGTGCGGTCGTGAATGTGGATCAGCTCCACACCGAAATCGCCCGGCTGAGCGAGCAGGCCGGCGAGCCGAACCTGTGGGACGACACCGAGAACGCGCAGCAGGTCACGAGCGCACTCAGCCATCGCCAAACCGAACTCGCACGTATCACGAGCATCGAGCAGCGGCTCGACGACCTCGAAGTGCTCGTCGACATGGCCACCGACGGAGACGGCGACGAGCAGTCCGCGGCCGAAGCGCGCGCAGAACTCGTCTCCCTGCAGAAGACGCTCGGCGAACTCGAGGTCCAGACCTTGCTGAGCGGCGAGTACGACCCGCGCTCGGCCGTCGTGACCATCCGGGCGGGAGCCGGGGGCGTGGATGCGGCGGACTTCGCCGAGATGCTTCTGCGGATGTACTTGCGCTGGGCAGAGCAGCACAAATTCTCGACGACCGTGCTCGACACGAGCTACGCCGAGGAGGCGGGGATCAAGTCCGCGACCTTCGAGGTGGATGCGCCGTACGCGTTCGGCACGCTCTCGGTCGAGGCGGGCACGCACCGTCTGGTGCGCATGAGCCCGTTCAACTCGGCGGGCAAGCGCCAGACAAGCTTCGCCGCCGTAGAAGTCGTCCCGCTGATCGAGCAGACCGAATCTGTCGAGATCCCGGACAACGACATCCGCATCGACGTCTTCCGTTCCTCTGGTCCGGGTGGCCAGTCGGTCAACACGACCGACTCCGCCGTGCGCATCACGCACCTGCCGACCGGGATCGTGGTCAGCTGCCAGAACGAGAAGAGCCAGATCCAGAACCGCGCCGCCGCCATGCGCGTGCTGCAGTCCCGGCTCCTCCTGCTCCAGCGTGAACAGGAAGCGGCGACGAAGAAGGAACTCGCCGGAACCATCACGGCCAGCTGGGGCGACCAGATGCGCAGCTACGTGCTCGCGCCATACCAGATGGTCAAGGATCTGCGCACCGAGTTCGAGGTCAACAACCCGCAGAATGTGTTCGATGGCGACCTGGATGGTTTCATCGCCGCTGGCATCCGCTGGCGTTCGCTCGGTCTCGTCGAGTAATCGCAAGATCGAACACGCGCGAGTCGCTGCATGGATTGGCGCGGCCTCTGCTTAGGCTCAAGACGCCATGATCAGGTTTGACCACGTCTCCAAACAATATTCGGGCACCACGAGGCCCGCGCTCAACGCCATCAACCTCGAAGTGCTGCGCGGAGAGTTCGTCTTCCTCGTCGGCGCCTCCGGGTCTGGCAAATCCAGCTGCCTGCGGCTGATCCTCAAGGAGGAGAAGCCGACGAAGGGCAAGATCCATGTCCTCGGGCAGGATGTCGGCGCGATCTCGAGCCGCAAGGTGCCCTATTTCCGGCGCAACATCGGCGTTGTGTTCCAGGACTTCCGGCTCCTGCCGAACAAGTCGGTCTTCGACAACGTCGCCTTCACGCTCCAGGTGATCGGCAAGTCGCGCGGGTTCATCCAGGAAGCGGTTCCGGATGTCCTCAAGATGGTCGGACTCTCCGGCAAGGCCTCGCGCCTGCCGCACGAACTCTCCGGCGGCGAGCAGCAGCGCGTCGCCATTGCGCGCGCGGTCGTCAACAAGCCGCAGGTGCTGCTGGCGGATGAGCCGACCGGAAACCTCGACCCGGCCACGAGCGCTGGCATCATGGCCGTGCTCGAGCGCATCAACGCGGGCGGAACGACAGTGCTCATGGCCACCCACGAGGCCGGCATCGTCGACCAGATGCAGCGCCGGGTCGTCGAGCTGGTCAGCGGCCAGATCGTGCGTGACGAGCGTCACGGCGGATACGGCTTCACCTCGGCGATCCCGACGACGCACGTCGCCATGGCCGACGCGAGTGGCGATGCCGTCACACGCAACACCGCTCCGGTCAGGATTCCGACGCACGCCGTGCCGGACCTGCACGCTGCAGAGTTGAGCGCGGAAGCCGCGGCCGCGGCCCCGCCGGTTCTCGTTCCCCCGCGATCGGCGCCTGCAGCGCCGGCGCCCGTCGCTCCAGAGCAGGTCGCGCCGGACAACGTCGCGCCTGCCGGTGCCGCGCCCACCGAACCGACCACGGAGACGGCCAGGCTGAGCGCGCATTTCGCGGCGCCACCGACCCAGCCGGTCATCCGGAACCAGCCGCTGCCCGACGAGGAGTTGCCAGAGCAACTGAGCCTCGCCGAGCGACTCGGCTTGCGCGCACCGGGTGATGATCAGGACATCACGGGCGAGCAGAATGTGGGGCCAACCAAATGAGAGTCGGACTGATCTGGTCCGAGGTCTTCAGCGGACTGCGGCGCAACGTCTCGATGGTGGTCTCGGTCGTCCTCGTCACGTTCATCTCGCTGACGTTCGTCGGCGCTGCCATCCTGCTCCAGATGCAGATCGGCCAGATGAAGACCTACTGGTACGACCGCGCGCAGGTCGCCGTGTACATGTGTACGGCGACGGATGCGTGCGCGGGTGGCGGCGAGGCGACGGCTGCCGAGATCGTGGCCGTCGAAGCCCAGCTCAAGTCACCGACCCTGGCGCCATTCATCACGAAGTACTACTTCGAGAACCACCAGCAGGCGTACGACAGGTTCAAGCAACAGTTCAAGGGCAACCCCGTCGCCGACTACGTCACGCCCGACCTGCTCAACCAGACGTTCTGGGTCAACCTCAAGGACCCGTCGCAGTCGGCCGTGCTCACCGAGACGCTCTCGTCGCTCCCCGGCGTACAAAGCGTGGTCGACCAGCGAAGTTATCTGGACCAGATCTTCTCGATCCTCAACGCGGCGAGTTATACGGCCATCGGAATAGCCGCGCTCATGTTGGTGGCGGCGGCGCTGCTGATTGCCACCACCATCCGGCTCTCCGCGTACTCGCGCCGAAGAGAGCTCGGCATCATGCGTCTCGTCGGGGCATCCAATCGCTTCATCCAGACGCCGTTCATTCTCGAGGGTGTCTTCGCCGCGCTGATCGGCTCGCTGCTAGCGGGAGTGGCGGTATTCGGCATGGTGCAATTCTTCGTCCAGGGCTATCTCAGGCAGCGGGTGGTGTCGGTCAACTTCGTCGGCACGGATGATGCGCTGCTCGTCGTGCCCATCCTGCTCATCGTTGGGGTGGTGCTCGCCGCGATCTCGGCGAACTTCGCCATCACGCGCTATCTCAAGGTCTAGACAGCGGTTCGCCGCACAGTAGACTGATGGGCTGCGCGCTCGAGCCATGAGGATTGCCACGCTGTCCCGCGACGCCAGCGCCAACGGAGGATCCTCCGGAGAAGCATCCGGAGAAGAACGAGGAGTTTGCTGTGCCCAGGGAACGTGGTCAGAAGGTTGTGGCCACCAATCGCAAAGCCCGCCACGACTACAACATTGAGGACACCTACGAGGCCGGACTGGTCTTGACGGGAACCGAGGTGAAGTCGCTGCGGGCTGGTCGTGCGTCCCTCGTCGACGGCTACGCGTTCATCGAGGGCTCCGAGGCGTGGCTGGATGCCGTGCACATTCCCGAGTACGCCGACGGTACGTGGAACAATCACGCTCCACGCCGGAAGCGAAAACTCTTGCTGCACAAGGCTCAGATCCTCAAGATCCATAACAAGGTCAAGGAGGGCGGCTATACGCTGATACCGCTGTCGATCTACTTCAGCGACGGCCGGGCCAAGGTAGAGCTCGCGATCGCGAAGGGCAAGCGCGAGTACGACAAGCGCCAGACCTTGCGCGAGCGCCAGGACAAGCGCGAGGCGGATCGCGCGATGGCGAGCCGGCGCCACCTCGGCGAGTAGGGGTATCCTCGCTCGCCCTCCCATCGGCGATCCTCGACGTGCCGCAGAATGCGGGTTCTTCGTCGAGGAGGCGCATTTTGCGGCAATTGGGGTCGGGTTAGCCGCATTCTGCGGCATTGGGGATGCACGAGCAACATTCGTGGCCGCATCCGGGCATACCGGATGGCCGCAGAATGTTGTATCCTGATGAGCTCGCCTCGGTGAGTTTGTAGCTACACAATTCAACAGCGTGTGACAGTGACCTCAGTTCCTCGGAACTGCGCCATGGGGATGATCGGTTTCGACATTGCCTGCGCAATTATGAGAAGCGGGTCGAGGATGCAGGGTTATCTCGTAAACGATCTCTGCAAAAAATAAGTGCCAATTCAAAGCGCACTGTCTCTGCTCAGGCAGACTTCGCCCTCGCGGCGTAAGTTCTTCTTCAGCAACTTATAGAGACCGTCAGACCGGGAATGCTCTCTACCCGGACCCTGGCGCAATTAAGAGAGATTGCTTCTGTGTGGTGTGTGAACACCGTGCCTGAGGGCGCAGAGGGACTCTAACTCAGGCTGGGCTCGTTGGTTTAGCTGCCAATGGCAAATTCCAGAGCCGAGTAAAGCGCCTCCATTGGATACACCCGTAGAAGGCATATGACCACAGCAGTGGACGGGGGTTCAATTCCCCCCATCTCCACCATCGGTGACTGTCACACGTTCGTTGAAGAAGAAAGGCCGCCCGAGAGGGCGGCCTTTCTTCTTGCGCCTGGAGGGCGGGGTGGGCCGAGGTTAGCTCAGCGCCTTCGCGCGAGACGCCCGACCGAGCATGACCGTCATGACGATGAGCAGAGCCACCATGACGAGGCCGAAGACAGTGACAGCCAGCACCATGGTAACCAGCTGCATCATCAGGCCGAGGAGGATCACCGGGACGGCCAGGCCGAGGTATGCGGCAAGGAACAGCCCAGCGAGCGCCTCGCCACGGGTCTCCGCCGGGGCAATCGAAACGACAGAGCCGAGCGCCGCCTTGAACGTGATCCCTCCGCCGGCTCCTGCGACGATTCCGCCCACGATCAGAAGGGCGAATGAAGTAGCAACGATGGCGATCGGGACTAATACGACGCCGAGCGCCAGCAAAAGCACCCCAACCACGTTCTGTGCTTTCGCCTGCCACATGGAGGACAGGATCTGGAATGCCGCTGCCGCCGCGAAGACGAGGAAGGGGACGAGTCCGGCAAGTATGTGCGAAGTGATGTGGAGTTGCAGGCTCATCACGGACGGCGCCAGAGAAGTGAAGAATCCGAACATCGCGAAGCTGACAAATCCCATCATCAAAGCCGCGATGTAGCGTCCACGCGCGCTGCGTGGAACGACAACGCGCTGCGGCTTGTACTGCCATGGTTCATCGATCGGGGCGACGGTCTCCGGAACCGTCATGACTGCGAGTAGACCAAGAACGAGGAGAAACGCGGTCACCATGTATGGGGTGTACAGGGGCTGCGGGGCGTACTGTGCCAGAATTCCGGAGATCAACGGGCCAAGACCGATCCCGCCCATGTTTGCCGCAGTCGAAACAATCTGCGCCCGCTGCGACCCGCGACCCGGGCGCGCGACGCCGAGCAGTTCGGTCATGTGGGCGGTGGCTGTCGCCGTGAGCATGCCGATGCCGAGGCCGGAGATGAAGCGCGCGACCAGGAGACCGGGCAGAGCAGGCCAGACGATGAAAAGAAGCGTCGACAGGATGGTCAGGAGGACGGCAGGACCGATGATTCGGCGTCGTCCGAATCGGTCGGAAATATGGCCGGCAAGGAACAGGCTGATCACGACGCCGAGCGCATACGCGGCGAAGATAAGGGTGAGAGTAAGTGAGTTCAGGCCGTCTCTCTGCTGGTACAACACGTAGAGCGGCGCTGGGATACCACCGGACGCCATCGTGACGGCGAACATATAGGTGATGACCCAGAAGCCGCGGGCGTGATGCCGTCGGGCCGCGTGGGCGATCTTATGAGCATGAGGTTTCAGGGTAGGCAAGGTGGACACACATCAAGTCTCCGGGGTTTCTCTAATCGTGTCCAACGAATTGATAAGCTAAGCGTTATCGCGAATTGCGATAACGTGGTAGAAATGACGTATGGAGTTGCGTCGTCTCGAACATTTTGTTGCCGTGGCTGAGGAGCAGAGCTTTACCCGCGCCTCGCAGCGAATCCACCTGGTGCAGTCGGCGCTCTCGGTATCGATCAAGGCGCTCGAGGCAGAGCTCGGTGCGCCGCTCTTTGAGCGCACCACCCACCGGGTCGAGCTGACGGACGCAGGAATCGCGCTACTGCCCGAAGCGCGAGCGACACTCGCTGCCGCTCAAGGAGCCAGGGACGCCGTCGACGCCGTCGCGGGCGGCCTGCGCGGCACGCTGCGCATCGGCATCATGCAGTCCGTGACGGCCTTCGACCTTGCCGCCCTCCTCGTCCAGTTCCACCGCGAGCGGCCCGGGGTTGAATTGAAACCGCGGCCAACGCGAGGGGGCACGATGGCACTGGTCCAGGATGTCGCATCCGGTGAACTCGACCTCGCTTTTGTTTCTGTCCCCGGTCGGAAGCATCCGGGCGTCACGCTGACGCCATTGGTGACGGAGCCGATCCTGCTCGCGGTGCCGCCCGGTCACCGCTTGGAGTCACGGGAGTCCGTCACGCTCGAAGATGTTGCCGGCGAGACCTTTGTTGAAGTGCCTTCCGGTTGGGGCACGAGACTCCGCACCGACCAAGCACTGGCGCAGGCCGGCGTTGAGCGCGTGGTGGGGGTCGAAGTAGCCGACCTCAGCACCCTGGCAGAGCTGGTCCGCGCGGGCTTGGGCCTCGGATTCCTGCCCGAGTCGACCCTGATCGGCGCCGACCGCGTGAATCTTGTTTCCCTGGAGCCGAAGCTCATGTGGGAGGTCTCTCTCGCGGTGCCGTCCACGCGGCGCCCATCGGCCGCAGCATTGGCCTTCCTCCAACTTGTCCGCAAAACGATGCCAGCTGACGCGACCGACTGATCCATCCCTGGCCGCTCGTTCGGATCGCCAGCGGTTCAGTCGAGGGTGAGAATCTGGCTGCCCTGACCGTGAACGGCCGATTCGGTGAACGGGTGCATCGCAAAGATGAACGTCGAGTGGGGGAGTCGCTCGCGGAGGACGCCCAGCACATGCTTTGCTGTCTGGTCATCGAGTCCGGCGGTCGGTTCGTCGATGATCAGGACATCAGGGTGAGCGACGAGCATGCGTGCGATCCGCATGCGCGTTTGCTCGCCGCCCGAGAGTTCGCGGCCACCGACACCGACCGGTGTGCCAGCCGAGATATCGGCCCGATCGAGGCGTAGGTCGGCAAGAGCGGATTCGACCTGCTTGATCGTCACGCCGGGATCCGCGAGCCGCATGTTTGATCCGATGGTCCCGGTGAAGAGGAAATCGTCGACGGGAACGTACGAGACGCGTGTGCGCGCTCTTGGCCTGCCATCCGCGCTGGATTGCCTGAGCTGTTCTGCAAGCGCGGTCAGCAGGGTGGTCTTCCCGGTTCCGGAACGGCCCACGACCAGCAGGGTCCCCCCACGCTTCACCCGCACCGCGACATCCCGAGCGGCCCGGTACGGGTTGGCCGGGAGCCGGTAGTCGTTGAACCCGAGCTCGTGGGAATCCCACCACGCGTGAATATGCGGCGTCTCCTGGCCGTCTCCCGGACCCTCCATGAGGCGCTCGCGGCTCCGACGCGCGAGTTTGGCCAGCGCGATCGACTCGACGGCAGCTCCGAGTTGGGCCGCGGTACCGAGCACACCTGCTGCCAGGAGCGCGACGAAGGCCACCGTCGGCGCATCGCGGTGGTCGATGATCGCGGCGGCGTACGCGACAGCGCCCAGCGTGATCGCAGCCAGCACGCCGAACGCGGCATCGGTGGCGAAGCCTCGCGCACGTGCCGTTTGCTCGACGTCGGCGACCGTGGTGAGGCGCGCAAGGATGCGCTCCCTCAGACGGTCGATTGCGCCGAGGGAGGCCATTTCCGGCCAGGCGTCCACCGCGGTGACGGCTTCTGCGCGCAGCGATCGCCGCCCGGCATCCGCGTCCGCCGTCGTGCGCTTCACCCGTTCGCGAACGACGGTAAGGAGCACCGCGGCGAGCGAAGCGGCGGCGAGGACCACCGCGCCGGCCGTTGTCGCAAAGGCGGCGACGGCGACTCCGCTCGCCGCGACGATCGCGAATGTCACCACGGGGGCGATTCCACGGATCAAGACCATGCTCTCGGTTTCCGTGTCGCTCATCGAACGATCCAGGAGGTCCCCAGTGCGCAGGCGGCGCGACCGGTTCGCCGGAGCGTCAGCAAGGGATGAGAAGAAGCCGGTGCGGATGCCCGAAAGGTGGCGGAGCGCGACGGCGTGCAGGACCAGCCTTTGGCAGTAGTTCGCAGCGATGCGAGCAAGCGCGAAGCTTCGGACGCCGCCGCTGGGTGCGACGTAGGAGAACGTGCTGTACAGCGTGGCCCCCGCGACCGCCGAAGCCGAGATGAACCACCCGGACAACCCGACCAGGCCGACAGAACTGAGCTCGGCAATGGCCGCAAGTGCAAGGCCGAAGACGGCCAGCGGGGAGACGACGCGGGTCCGTGCACGGCCGGGCTGTTGCGCGCTCATGCGGCCTCCAACGCTGAACGCACCTCGACGACGCCCTCTTCGAGGTTCCAGACCGCGTCCGCCACATTGACAACGGCCGCGGAATGCGTCGCAACCACCACGGTGCTGCCGCGCGTGGCGCGCTTCAAGGCGTCGAGCACGACGAGCTCGGACTCAGGATCCAGATGCGAGGTCGGTTCGTCGAGGATCCACAGCCGGGCGCCGCCGACGAGCGCTCGCGCGATCGCGATTCGCCGGGCTTCTCCGGTCGATACGCCCCAGCCTCCGTCACCGATGATGGTGTGGATGCCGCGGCTAAGCGCGGTGACGGCCTGCTCGAGACCCGCGGCGCGCAGAGCCTCGGTGATCTCGGCATCCGTGGCGTCTGTGCGCCCGAGACGCACGTTCTCCGCGACCGTGTCTTCGAGGATCACGGTCTGCTGTCCGATCCAGGCCGAACGGCCGACCATCGGTCGCGCCGCGGCAGAGCTCGTGCGCCACTCGATCGTCCCATCCGTCGGCTCGCGCAGGCCTCCGATCAGGGAGAGCAACGTCGTCTTGCCCGCGCCGGATACCCCCGTGACGGCGGTCCAACTCCCAGCCTCCACCTGCAGGCTCGGTATTGCGAAGAGTTGCCTGTCGCCGTCAGGTACCTGGTAACGAACGCCACGCAGCGACACCGTGACAGGCTCTGCCTTCGCCAGCAGCTCGGCGGCCCGGGGGGACTGGGTCTCGGATCCGTCGCTGCCGCCCGAGAGCATGCTCGCGATCGCCTTCGCAGCCGTCGTCGCCCGCTCGCGGTCGTGGAAGGCGGCGGCCATGCTGCGCAGCGGCGCGAAGTACATGGGACAGAGGAGCAGGACGAACAGTCCAGCGGCGAGAGAAATCGGAGGGACGCCGGGAACCCGAACGTATCCGAGAAGCGACAGGCCGATGTAGGTGGCATTCGCGGCGATCGAGAACGTGACGACCACATCCATGATCAGCCCGGAGAGGAAGGCCCGCCTCACGACCGCCAGGTTTGCCGCGGTGAGTTCGCGGGAGGCCGCATCGATGTCCCGCCGCCTCCGATCGACAGCGCCCAGGTTGATGAGCGTGGAGAGCCCATGGAAACTCTCGAGCATCATTGCACTCAACCGTCTCATCGCTAGCAGGTGACGGTCATTGCCGTCCTGCGCGAAGATCCCGGCAAGTTTCATGTTCAGTGGGACGAGCGCGCTGGAGAGCAGCAGCACGATCGCGGCCGGCCAGTGCACGAGCGCGGTGGCTACGAAGATGGCGACCATGGAGACCGGCGCCGAGATCCTCAGCGGCTCGACCCTCGCGTGGTAGTCGGCAACCTGGTCTGCCAGCTCGACAAGCGCATGTGCGGATGCCGCGGGCTCTGGATCAGTCGTGCGCCGGCCGCGGGGGAGGAGCGCAACGGCGAGCGAGTTTCGTATTTCGCCCACGATCCGCGCACGACCCGCTGCCTCGAATCGACGGGAGGCCCACGTCGCGGCTGCTGCGAGAATAGCAGCCGCGACGAGGCCCGCGACACCCCAGACGATGAGGGCGCCAGTGTGTGACATGACAGCCTGCGCCACCACGGCCAAACACCACCACTGCGCTATCGCAAGGACGGTTCCGGCCGCCAGCAATGCCGCGGACACCCTGAGTGCTGCCCTGCCGGGTACAGCAGCGCGACGCAACCACTCTTCGGCCACCGCCGTCTGCTCAGCCGAGCCGATGGCATCCGCCGCTTTCGTGTCCGTCATGATTGGTTCAGTCGCCGTCGGATTGCTCGCCGCTAGGAGGCGTCATCCTCGTCATGACGGTGACGGCGCTCGTCGATGATCCAGATCACCGCGGCGCCAATGCAGAGCAGGATCAAGGCGATCAGGTTCATCAGCGGGGTGCCGTATTTGGGGTACCCGCTGAACATGTTGTCGCTGATCGCGTAAGCCAGGATCCCGAGGATCGTGAATCCGATCCCCAGCAGCCATTTACGCAGCCATCCCGCCGGCTTGCGCTCGGCTTGTTGCTTCTCACTCATTTGCTGCTCCCAATGATCGCGGCTTCCAGGGGTGCGGAACCGTTGTGCGGGTGGACGCGCTTGCCGCTGAAGGTGCGGTGTGCGAACCAGGTATAGAAGAGAATGAGTGGGATATTCAGACCGATCCCGACCAGCAGAAAGACCATCGTGTTGCGCGGTCCTTGGGCAGCGGTCAGCGTGAGCTCAGGTGGAACGAGTACCGGGTACCGCGCGATCGTGAAGGCGAAAATAACCGCGATGGTCATGAGCACGAGGCCGGCGAACGGGAGGACGTCTGCGTTCCGCGTGGTCCTTGTTCGGCCGAACGTTATCGCCGCCATCACCGCACCCGCGAGTGCGAATACGAGCAGTGCCCAGAACGCGATTGCCCGGCCGGGCGTGCTCAGGTTCAGGGGAGCCGCGGTCGCGTTGATGCCGATGAGGCTGATGACCCCGAAAACGATGGCGACGAGGGCGACGACCGATCCGCGCGCAGCCGCGCGCAGCCGCAGTCCGCCCTCGGTCTTCATCTTGACGTAGCCGTAGCCAAGCGCTGTGTAGCCGAGTGCGACGGTGACTCCCATGAGGACGCTGTACCAGCTGAAGGCGCCGAAGGCGGTTCCGGCGTAAGCGCCGTTCACGAGGTGGAGTGGCGACGTGAGTGTTCCCAGTGCGAATCCCTGGCCGAAGGCCGCAACGAGCGAACTGCCGCCGAAGATCCAGAGCCAAATGCCTCGCGGGTTCCTCGACTGGGAGATGAACTCGACGCTTGCTCCGCGGAGGACCAGCGCGAAGAGGGTCACGATGAGCGGCAGGAAGAGGTCGGGGAGGATGGCCCCGAACGCGACCGGGAACCCACCCCAGAGGGCGACCGCGAGCAGGATCAGCCAACTCTCGTTGCCGTCCCAGGCGGTCGCGACGAGCTCAACCGACTCCACCCGGTCTTTACGACTCCGCTCGAACAGCGAGCCGATGCCGATTCCGAGGTCGTAGCCGTCCAGCGCTACGTACAGGGTCAGGCAGAGCAAGATAACGAGGAACCAGATTGTTTGCATCATCGGGCCAACGCTCCTTCCATCGGGTTCGTGATGTCGCCGGGAAGCGGGGTGAACTCGGGCGCGGTACCCGGGTCGAGCGCCGGATCGTCACGCTCCGGTCCGGCCTTGACCTGGCGAACGATGTAGACGATGTACGCAACCAGCAGCGCGAGATAGATGGCCATGAATCCGATGACGGAGAACACCACCTCGCCTGGTGCGAGCTTCGACACGCCCTGTGCGGTCGTCAACTGGCCGAAGACTATCCATGGTTGACGGCCGGCTTCTGAGACCGTCCAACCGCCCAGGATCGCGATGATTCCTATCGGGGTCGTCCACAACAGGTACTTATGGAACCATCTCGCTGTGTAGAGCCGCCTTCGGAGGCGCAGGATGATGCTTCCGAACGCTGCAATGAACATCAGGATCGAGCCGTAGAACATGGCACGGAAGCCCCAGAACGTCGCGGCCATGTCCGGGCGTTGGTTCGCGGGCGTCAGCAACAACCCGGGGGTCTTCGCGTTGCCGCTGAGGTCTTTCGCGCCGAAGGCGCTTCCGAGCCAGGGGACAGTGACTTGCACGAGGTTCTTGCCTGCAGCCTGGTCAGGGATCACGAAGATGTTGTATCCGCTGTTGGTCGACGTCCAGTTCCCTTCCCACGCTTCGAGCTTGGGCAGCTGGTACGGGACGGTGACATTCACGGCGGTGTTGTCGCCAACGAAGATCTGAAGAGGCAGCAGGATGGCGGCGACTCCCAGGGCGATCGATAGCGAGCGCTTCGCGAATCCGAGAGCCCGCTTCTTCACCAGGTAGTACGCCGCGATTCCGGCGATGAAGAAGGCAGCGGAGATGAGCACAGCCAGAAGAAGGTGCGGGTATCGCCAGATGAATGACGGGTTGAAGATCGCGCTGAACCAGTCGCTGGGAACGAACTGCCCGTTCTGCATGGTGTAGCCAGTCGGTGTCTGCATCCAGGAGTTCGCGGCGATGATCCAGGTCGAGGAGAGGATCGTTCCGATAGCGACCATCACGGTGGATGCGAACATCGTCACATGGCGTACGCGACCATCGCCGTAGAGCATGATGCCGATGAACCCCGCCTCGACGAAGAACGCGGTGACGACCTCCATGCCGATGATGGGCCCGATGATCGGGCCTGTCTTAGCGCCGAAGACGCCCCAGTTCAGTCCCATCTGAAACGTGATCACCGCACCGGCAACGACCCCGAGGGCGAATCCGACCGCGAAGATCCGGCGCCAAAAGCGGAACATCTGCAGGAAGACCGGCTTCTTGGTGCGCCAATACGCTGCGTAGATAATCGACAGGAATATCGAAAGTCCTACCGTTATCGCCGGGAATGTCATGTGGAACATGACCGTGAACGCGAACTGCCATCGCGACAAGTCTGCGAGACTCACCACAATCTCCTTTGCACATCGTCGAAGAGCTTGCCGCAGTCGGGTTTCGGCGCGATCGCTTTTCGTCGCATTGTCAGAGTGTCAATGCCGCCCTCATCGTCATTCCTCAATGCCGCGGGTCAGCATACGTCCAAGTCGAGCGATAACCATATTCGTCTCAGGCGATTTCCAGACCCGGGAAACACGGCGGTAACTGGCCATGGGTTGTGCCTGCGCCGACACGATTGAGGCCGGGTTCAATTTACGTTGACATGTCATCAAAATCAGGATTAGGATGACGCGTCACCTAAAAATTTCGAAAGAGCAAAGGAACATCAATGACAGTCAAGATCGCTGTGATCATCGGAAGCACGCGCCCCGGCCGTAACGGCGAGCAGGTTGCGAAATGGGTACACGAGACGGCATCCAAACGCACCGACGCGGAGTTCGAATTGGTCGACCTTCTTGACTTCAACCTGCCGCACCTTGATGAGGCCATTCCGGCGTCGATGGGCGTTTACGCGAACGCACACACGCAGGCCTGGGCCGCGAAGGTTGCGGAGTTCGACGGCTACATCTTCGTGACCCCCGAGTACAACCACAGCACCTCCGGGGCTCTCAAGAACGCTCTCGACTTCATCTACAGCGAGTGGAACAACAAGGCGGCTGGCTTCGTGAGCTACGGTGCATCGGCCGGCGGCAGCCGTGCCGTGGAGCACCTGCGTCTCATCGCCGGTGAGCTGCAGCTGGCGGATGTCCGCGCCCAGCTCGCTCTCTCGCTTGTGAACGACTTCGAGAATTACAGCGTCTTCAAGCCAAACGCCCAGCACGAGACCGTCCTCAACGTGGTGCTCGACCAGACGGTGGCCTGGTCCGGTGCTCTTCAGAACCTGCGCAGCGAGGAACTCGAAGAGGCCGCGTAGAGGCTGTTCGGCGCGATCGGATCGATCGCAACGGCCGGAACCGTGCTGCCCGGCGCTGCACGCTTCCGGCCGTTCGTCGTTCGCTCAGAAAACTGCGAGAGAATGTGCACGATGTCTACTCGCACTCTTGAACTCCGCACCTACCACGCCGTCCCAGGAAAGCTCGACGAGCTTCACGCGAGGTTCCGCGATCACACGATCCGGATCTTCGGCAAGCATGGGATCGAGGTCGTTGGCTTCTTCACCCCGACAGACGGGGAGCAGGCGGATAACACTCTCGTCTACCTCGTCGCCTACGAGACCCGAGAGGCGGCGACGGCCGCATGGGCCGCCTTCCAGACGGACCCGGAGTGGATCGAGGCGAAATCACAGTCAGAGGCCAACGGACCGCTCGTCGTCGAGATCGAGTCCGCGTTTCTCGCCCCGACTGCGTATTCGCCCCTGACCTAACCTGCGCCGTAGCCGCCGTGCGCTTCAGCGCAGGGCGTCGAGGATCGCGTCGTGCAGCAACCCGTTGGTGGCGAGCGAACTGCCGTGCCACGGCCCTGGCTCACCCGTGACGGACGTGAACCGTCCGCCGGCCTCCTCGACGACAGGGATCAGGGCGGCAAGGTCGTATGGCTTCACATCGAACTCGCCAGCCGCGTCGATGAGACCCTCTGCGAGGAGCATGTATGACCACATGTCGCCGTACGCCCGGTCGCGCCAGACCCTGCGCGTGAGCGCGATCAGGCGGTCGAGATAGCCCGCGTCGTCCCACTGGGCGATGCTCTGGAAGCTGAACGAGGCATCCGCAAGCTCACCGACCCCGGAGACGTGGATGCGGCGCGGCTCCGCGCCGTCCTCGGCCAGCCAGGCGCCGGATCCGGTCGCCGCCCACCAGCGCTTGCCGAGCGCCGGTGCGCTCACCACGCCGACGACGGGCTTGCCGTCGACCGCGAGTGAGATGAGGGTCGCCCACACTGGAACACCGCGCAGGTAATTCGCGGTGCCGTCGATCGGGTCGATGATCCACTGGCGGCTGGTGTCGCCTTCCGTGCCGTACTCCTCGCCGAGGATGCCGTCGTCCGGCCGGTTCTCCGCGATGAGGGTGCGGATGGCGCGCTCGACGGCCTGGTCGGCATCCGTCACGTGGGTGCGGTCCGGCTTCGTCGAGACCTCGAGGTCGCGTGCGCGGAAGCGGTCGCGAGAGATGGCATCCGCGGCATCCGCGAGCCGTTGGGCCAGGCGAAGATCGTCGTCGAGCGAGAAGTCGGGGGGAGGGGTCACAGTCTTCAGAATAGTTGTGTCGGCTGTCCGGCCGGTGACTCTCGGCGGGCGCGAGAGGCGAGCCGCTCTCAACTGGCATCGGGGCGGTGAGGATGCTAGTGTTTAGCCTCGGTTCGGGTTCCATATCCGCGGCCGAAAACGCACCTCTAGCTCAATTGGCAGAGCAACTGACTCTTAATCAGTGGGTTCCGGGTTCAAGTCCCGGGGGGTGCACCAGACACCCAGTAAATGACTGAGATCCAATGCTGCCGCACCGATCCTGACGGGGTCAAAACGACCGGTCCTGTATGCGTCGCATGCTGCGAGCATTCGGTCAATCTGAGGAAGCGTAGGTCGGGTCTATTCCGCGGCGTTCGCCTTCCTGCTAGCGTGTGCGCCGTGAAGCGGATCGATGGTGAGTCTCGCGTGTTCCTGGGCGCAGCTGCGCTGATCATCGGTGGGTTCGTCGTAGGGGTGTCCCTCGTGTGCGCGGCGATCATCGATTCGTACGACGGGACGTTCGCATCCGTTCGTTGCTTCGACCCCAATATCCCCCTCTGCACAGGCCTCTACTACGGCTACGGCATGCCCGGCATCGTTCCACTATTCGCCGCTGCGCTCGGAATCGCGGTCCTAGTCTTCGGGATCATTCTCCTCAAGCCGGCTCGCGACGGGCGGCCGGGCAATGATGCTTGAGCTGATGTGACACCCGCTGTTCGCGTCCGCGAAGTGGGCGCGAGCACAGCGACTGCGCGAGGCTACGGGTAAATAATCAATCATGAGATCCAGTCGCCCAATGCCTGGCAATCCGTGGCCGCACGACATGACAATCACAGTTGAGGATGGGCCGACGTTCCTTGTCGATCTGCTGTTTGTGCGCAGTGTGTGGGAACTCAACCCGGCTGGTGTTCCTCCTCTGGCTCGCGAACCAGATCCGGGCACCTCCACGCGGCCGTGGAGGCCGGGAGTCGAGGATCTGGAGAGGCTGTGGCTGATCGATTGGCAACGGGCTTGGACTGAGTTTGAGGCCGACCGGTCGGTGCGGATCCCGGATGCCGTTGTCCTGCGTCAGATCGCGGATTCATCGGATGAGGAGCTGTGGGACGCGTTCTCCGCGCGCCGCCCCTCAGAACTTTGGTACTCGGCCGGCATGGATCGGGACGCAGCCAACAGGTGGCGGATGTCACTGGCCGACGACCACCGACGACCGCTGGCGGAGACGCCTGAGTGGCAGGCGCTCCCCGCTCTCATCCATGCCTGGCAACAGGGCGTCGACACCATCATCCAGCTTCCCTACAGTGGGCACCATGTCGAGCGGCTCAACCGCACACACCTACTGGTCTCGCAGGAGACCAGACACAACCAGGATCTCTATACCGACGCGCTGGCTGGCGTCTGAGCGGTGCATGCGCGAGCGTTTCAGACACCGGCAGGCGGGTGTATTCGCGAGACGGCTCCCGGTTATCTGCCTTCAAGATAGCGATATCTCTTTTGATCAAATCGGTTCAGGACTAATTGCGGCAAACGAGCGTTTCTCATGGTGACTGGCCAAACATCGGCCATGGGCGCGAGCCCACGAACCCAAAAGGAACCCGAGAATGACATCTACCCCCGGTCTTATCAATCCCGACGACGCCGTGCTGCTCATGGTCGATCACCAGAGCGGCCTGCTCCAGGTCGTCGGCGATATCTCGATCGCTGAGCTCCGCACCAATGTCGCAGCCTTGAGCGCAGCGGCACGGCTCGCGGAGGTTCCTGTGGTCGCGACGGCTTCGGTGCCAGCGGGCGCGAATGGCCCTCTCATCCCCGAGATCTTTGAGAACGCTCCGCACGCCGCGTACGTCCAGCGGCAGGGGCAGATCAACGCGTGGGATGTCGATGGATTCCGCGCTGCAGTCGAAGCGACCGGACGCAAGACGCTTCTCATCGCCGGCATCATGACGAGCATCTGCGTCGTCGAGCCCGCACTCGCCGCGCTCGCGGACGGCTACACCGTCTACGCAGTCATTGACGCATCCGGTGCATACTCCGAGGCATCGCAGCGCATCTCGATTGCGCGCCTCACGCAGGCCGGAGTCGTCGTCGTCGACACCGAGGCAGTGGTCAGCGAACTCCAGCGCACCTGGGCACGTGCGGATTACGCCGAGTGGGGCGCGATCCACGCCAAGGTCATCCCCGCGTACTACGCCGTGAGTGAGTCGATCGGCCGTGCGGTCGCAGAGGCGACGCAGGCGGACGGCACGGACGCTGAGGTCGTGTGGGCACGCGAAAAGGGTCGCCTCTACTAATTCCCGTTGTGCAAAGCGGCGGGGAGGAGCACGCGCCTCCCCGCCGCTTTCGCGCGATGAGTGCTGCAGCGGGAACTCGCGTGCTCGCCGAGTATCGCGACGAGATCGCGTATCCCGACGAGGTGGTGCAATACGGCGTGCAGGTGCTCGTCATCGCGCTCGGCATACCGGACGGATCGCTATCTCGCCGGCACTGGGGGAGCGAGCCGTGTCGTCGCGGTGGTCGAATCCCTGACGAGCGGAAGCATCGCACCTCACCTGGGCGCCCTTCTCCTCCACAGGGCGTCGTCTTGCGAGCTTCTCCCCAGATAAAATCCCTGATCAGGAGTGGTTAACGAATGTCGGTGGTGCCTGGTTCACTGGTGTCATGACGCAGACGATGCACTACCTGGCCGAGGCGCGTGGCGCCCTCGCGCGGGCCGCGCACGGTTTGCGTATGGGAGCGGACACGCAGGGCGCGCGTGATCTGTGTGGTCCGAGCGGTC